>JAEWKH010000073.1 GCA_023386155.1 Pseudomonadota bacterium | reverse complement strand
TCGGGCGGGGATGGGCAATGATATAGCCGAGCTTGCCCTGCCTGTCAAGAACAAAGTGAGAACATTATTCGCGGGCGGGCCGACAGCTCTCCTCCCCCTTGTGGGGAGGAGGGGGAGGTGGGGGTGTCGGCGCCACGCTGATCCAGTCCGGCGCTTACACCCCCACCCTTAATCCCTCCCCACAAGGGGGAGGGAAAGACGCCTGCGCTCCGCAACGAAGGGTGAGCCGGGCTCTCAGATGACGCCTGCGGGAAAGCAAAGACACCTCATTCGGCACCGGCCAGCCCTCACCCCGGCCCTCTCCCGTCCGGGAGAGGGAGAGGCGGTGTGCCTTTCCCATATGGATGCCCAATACAGATCTCCCGAACAGCTTCGAGGAAGGCGGCTGCGTGAAGATTTGACCCCGGTGTCCGTCCCAGCCGAGCGTCGCGCTGGGGGGAAGCCGTTCGCGCGTGAACCATGGGGGCCGCCGATCCTGCGGAACGCCGTTTCCAGGCTTACGTTGGTCTTTGACGGATCTAGCAACGTAGGTTGAAGCATGAGCAGCACTGTGCGCGACAACGCCGCCCGCCAGCGGTTCGAGCTGGAACGGGACGGGCACATCGCATTCGCCAATTATGAGCGGCGCGGATCCGATCTCGTGATCCGCCATGTGGAGGCCGCCATTCCCCTGCGCGGTACCGGAGCCGCAGGAGAGCTGATGCGCGGGGTCGCCGAGATCGCCCGCTCGGAAGGCCGGTCCATCACGCCTCTCTGCGGCTATGCCCGGGCCTGGATCCGGCGTCACAGGGAATACAGCGACTTGCTGAACTGAGGCCAATCCTCCCCGTTCGGTGGGTGTGCCCATTCGCCGTACTGCGGTCTGCGTCAAAATAGACTAAACAGCGGCTCCTCCAAAAGAACTCGCAACGCGCTATGGGGGCGCCGCCCGTGACCAATGTTCTCGAAAAAGCCAGAAGGGTTCTGGCCAAGAAAAGCGTGGCGGTTTCGGCCGCCGTCCTTGCCCTGCTCATCGCGGCCGCCGTGTTCATCGGCCCCCGCCTGGTGGCCGAGCCGGCTGTCGAGATCACGTATTCGGAATTTACGCGCGACCTGGCGAACAAGAAGGTCCAGAGGGTCCTGATCGAGAGCGGAGGCCTCTCGGTCTCGATGGCGGACAGGGACGTGTTCGTCCGCATGCCCAACGGCCTGGTGAGCGCCGATTACATCGAGCGGATCACGGCTGCCGGCGCCGAGGTCGATTTCAAGAAGCCGGGCTTCGATGCGGCCCATCTGGCGAGCATCCTCGTGCCGCTGGTCCTGGTGGCGGCCGTTCTCCTCATGCTGGCGATCCAGACCGATTTCAAGCCGACCTCGCGCTGGCCGAAGGTCGTCCGGAGCATCCCCAACCGCTTCGACGATGTGGCCGGCCAGGAAGAGGCCAAGGCGGAGCTGCAGGAGGTGATCGCTTTCCTGCGCGATTCCGAAGCCTTCACGAAGGTGGGTGCCCGCATCCCCCGCGGCCTCCTGATGGTCGGGCCGCCCGGCACGGGCAAGACCTTGATCGCCAAGGCGCTGGCCGGAGAGGCCGGGGTCTCCTTCATGGCCGTCTCGGGCAGCGACTTCTCGGCGCCGCTGATCGGCATCGCCAAGGGCCGCGTGTCCAAGCTGTTCGAGCAGGCGAGGAAGAAGGCTCCCTGCCTGATCTTCATCGACGAGATCGACGCCATCGGCCGCAAGCGCGGCGGCGGCGGATCGGCGGCCGACCGCGAGTTCGAGGCCACGCTGAACCAGCTCCTCGTCGAGATGGACGGGTTCAACACCACCGCCGGCGTGATCGTCATCGGGGCCACGAACCGCGTCGACGTGCTGGATCCCGCGCTCCTGCGTCCCGGCCGCTTCGACCGCCAGGTCCATATCGGCCTGCCCGACATCTCCGGCCGCGAGGCGATCCTCAACGTTCATGCCCGCAACGTGAAGCTCGCCGCCGGCGTGAGCCTCGCCTCCCTGGCCAAGGGCACGCCGGGCTTCTCGGGAGCCGATCTCAGCAACCTCCTGAACGAGGCCGCGATCTTCGCGGCCCGCGAGGGCGTCGAGGAGGTCACGCGCGATCACCTCGAAGCAGCCCGCAACAAGATCATCATGGGCCTCGAGCGGCGTTCCCTCGTCATCTCCGCCGAGGAGCGCCGGCTGGTGGCCGTCCATGAGGCGGGCCACGCGCTCTGCGCCTGCCTGCTGCCGGCCTCGGACAAGGTGCACAGCGCCACCATCATCCCTCACGGCCAGGCGCTCGGCCTCGTGATGCGGCTCCCCGAGCACGACCGGTTCTGCATTCCCGTGGAGAAGCTCGAGGCGGACCTGATCGTCGCCATGGGCGGCCGCGCCGCCGAGGAGGTCGTGTTCGGCCCCAAGAAGATCACGACGGGAGCCGCCAGCGACATCGCACATGCCACCAACATCGTGACCAAGATGGTCACCGAATGGGGCATGAGCCCGGCCATCGGCATGGTCCGCGTGGCGCGCTCGGGCGAGAGCCTGCCGCGCGAGGTCGAGCAGGAGATCCGGCGCATCATCGACGAGATGTATGCGGCCGCGAAGGCCTGCATCGAGGACAACCGCGACGCGCTCGATGCCTTGGCGGAAGCGCTTCTGGAGCACGAGACGATCGAGGGCGACGAAGTCCGCGCGATCGTCGCACAGCAGGAGACGAGACTGGCCGCCTGATACGGCGGCTGGAGGATCGGCTCCCGCATCGTCAGGCGCCGGTCCCGTCCCGGTTACATCTCTTCGGTCTCGTTCAGCGGCGCACGGATGGTGCAGACGACGCCGCTTGGCGCGAAGGCGATGGTGACATCCCCGTTGAGCTCCTGGGCAAGGCTGCGCTCGATCAGGCGCGTGCCGAAGCCCCTGCGCTTCGGCTCTGCCACGGGAGGGCCTCCCGTTTCCTTCCAGGTCAGCTCCAGCGTCGCTTGGCCGGCCTGCCTCGCGACCGACCAGCCGATCGCGATGCGCCCGGTCTGGTTGGACAGGGCGCCGTATTTGACCGCATTGGTGCCGAGTTCCTGGAACGCCATGGCGACCGCGAGCGCGATCCGGGGCGGCAGGCGCACGTCGTCCTGGCCGCGAAAATCGAAGCGGTCGTGCCCCTCGATCTGAAAAGGCGCGATGGCTTCCTGGGCGACTTCGAGCAGATCGGCCCCATCCCAGTTTTCGCGGGTCAACACGTCATGGGCGCGGGACAGGGCGAACAGGCGCCCCTCGACCGCGCGGCGGGCCTCGCTCGCGGTTTCCGCGTGGCGCAGGCTCTGGGACGCGATGGACTGGACCGTCGCCAGAGTGTTCTTCACGCGATGATTGAGCTCGTTGATGAGCAACTGCTGATGCTCCTCGGCCTTCTTCATCTCGGTGATGTCAACGGCCACGCCCAGGGTCCGTGCCGGAATGCCGTCCCTGATGTCCTGCATCTCGGCCCGGAGCAGGAGCCGGTGCGGGGAGCCGTCGGGCCACGTGATCCTGAGTTCGGTCTCCACGTGCCGGTCGCCCCGAGCAAGGGCCTCCTTGACGGCAGCTCGAAGGCGCTCGAGTTCGCCCGGGCAGTAGCGGGCCCTGAGCTCCGACGTCGTCAGGGCCGAATCTTGCGGCAGCCCGAGAAGCCGGTTCAACTCCGGCGAGGCGATCACCGAGTCGCTCGCCGTCTCCACCTCCCAGACGGCCATCCGCCCGGCATCGATGGCGAGGCGCAGGCGGGCCTCGCTCTCGGCCAGGGCCGCCTGCGAGCGCTTCATCTCGGAGAGATCCGCGGCAAGAACGTAAATGCCGATGACACGGCCGTTCTCGTCCCGGTCCGGAATGTAGTCTGATCTGACATAGCGCAGGCCGGTGCGAAAGGGTGCCCACCATTCGTGCCCGGACCGCTCTCCGGCGAGGGCGGCCTCGACATAGGGCCTCGAGCGCTCATAGGCCGTGATGCCGACCGCCTCCCAGAGGTGAAGGCCGTACAGGCTCTCCGGCGTGCGTCCGATCCAGGTCTCGTATGCGCGATTGTTGAAGCGATAGCGCTGGTCCGCGTCGACATAGGACACCAGTGCCGGCAGATGATCCGCGATCTGCCTGAGCTTCCTCTCGCTGACATGAAGCGGCCAGTCGATGCCTTCTGCGGAAGCGTCGTCGGCCGGATCCGAGCATGCAGCCGGAGAGGGCGTCCTCTCCTGCAATCGCGCCCGCAACTCCCGATTCTCGCGCTCCACGTCCGCCAGCCTGCGCAGCAAGGCGTCGGTGTCCAAGGGCTCGCTCGTAACCATCGAATATTCTCGGCCCTTTGCCCGCGCAGACCCCATGCTGCTCATGGTCCGGCAACAATATAGAACGGTCCCGGAAAAACGGCAGTGTGGCGGATTGTTTCTTCGGAACATCGTCTGGCAGCGGCATGGATTATTGAATATGGTGCCGCCCATAAGGGGGCTCCCATATGAAACGTATCCTTCGCGTCACCGCCGTCATCGCTCTCGGCCTGCTTGCCACGGCCTGCGACAAGTGCGGCAACTGGAACATGAACACGCCGCAGTTCTGCCACGCCGACAAGCCGCAGAGCTAGCCCCGGCTCTCTGCTGATCGGGAAAGCCCTTGAAGCTCGTTCTCTTCGACGTCGACGGAACCCTGGTCGACAGCCAGGACATCATCGTTTCCGCGCAGCGGATGGCGTATGCGGCCTGCGGGCTGGAACCGCCGAGCCGGGAGCGCTCGCTCTCCATCGTCGGCCTGTCCCTGGCCGAGGCCTTCACGGCCCTGGTGGGGCCGAAGGGCCCGATCGAAGGCCTGGTCGCGGCCTACAAGGACGCTTTCCTCACCCTGCGCCAGGATCCGGCGAATGCGGAGCCGCTCTTCCCCGGCGTCGAAAGCTGCCTCCAATGGCTGTCCGGCCTCGCGGGCGTGCAGCTTGGCATCGCGACCGGCAAGTCCCGGCGCGGCGTCGCCCATCTTCTCGACCGGCACGGCTGGAATGACATCTTTTCCGTGATCCAGACCGCCGACGATGCGCCCTCCAAGCCGCATCCGGGCATGATTCTGCAGGCGATGCAGGAGGCCGGGGCCGCTCCCCACGATACGGTCATGGTGGGCGATTCGAGCTTCGACATGGCCATGGCCCGCGCGGCCGGTGTGCTGCCGGTGGGCGTCTCCTGGGGCTTCCAGCCCGTGGCCGCCCTGGCCGAGGCGGGAGCCGGGCCCATCGTGCATTCCTATGCCGAGCTGGAAGCCGCCCTGCAGGAATTCCTGATCGCGCCCTCGAAGATTTCCGCCTGAAACCCATTTTATGCCCATGACAGATCCACGCGACTGGTTCCCGTCCGAAGAGGAACCGAACCCCATGCGAGCGGCCCAGGCCGGCATGAAGCCCACCCTGCCGAAGCGCTTCTACAAGGAAGCCGGCGTCGAGGAGCGGGACGGCCTGTTCCTCCTGACCCTGGACGGGCGCACCGCCCGGACCCCGGGCAAGCAGATCCTGGCCGTTCCGACACGCGGGCTGGCAGAGGCGCTGGCCGAGGAGTGGCAGGGGCAGGGGGGCGAGATCGATCCCTCGACCATGCCCATCACGCGCATCGTCAATTCGGCCATCGACGGCGTGGCGTCCCGGCAGGCGGAGGTGATCGACGACCTCGTCCGCTATGCGGGGTCCGATCTCGTCTATTACCGCGCCGGCGAGCCCGAGCGACTCGCCAGGTCCCAGGACGAGGCCTGGAGCCCGGTTCTCGACTGGGCGAGAGACGCCCACGGCGCCCGCTTCGCCCTCGGCGAGGGCGTCATGCACGTGGCCCAGCCCGAGGAGGCCATCGCGGCCATCCGCGGCGCCATCGAGCAGATCCGGTCCCCCTTCGCGCTCGCCGCCCTGCACGTGATGACCACGCTCTCCGGTTCGGTGCTGATCGCGCTCGCCCATGCGGCGCAGCGGATGGACATGGAGCAGGCCTGGGCGGCTGCCCATGTGGACGAGCTCTACCAGGAGGGCGTCTGGGGCGAGGATTACGAGGCGATGGAGCGCCGGCGGCGGCGGGAGGCCGATTTCAGGGCGGCCTCGACGGTCTACCTCCTCGCGACCCGGTGATCGGGCGCAGGCGTCCGGGCAATTCTGTGAAAGGATGCGGGGCCCAAGCCGATAGTGGGATTTTGGCCCCGGCACGGCTGTGCTAAGCGGGAAGGAACATTCCCCCGCATCCAGGGATCCCCGATGAAAGACATCCTCGAACGGCTTGAAGAGCGGCGCGCCCAGGCGCGCCTGGGCGGCGGCGAAAAGCGCATCGAGGCGCAGCACGGCCGCGGCAAGCTGACCGCCCGCGAGCGCATCGAGCTCCTGCTCGACAAGGGCTCCTTCGAGGAGTTCGACATGTTCGTCGAGCACCGGTCTACCGATTTCGGCATGGAGAAGGTCAAGATCCCGGGCGACGGCGTCGTAACCGGCTGGGGCACCGTCAACGGCCGCACGGTGTTCGTCTTCGCCAAGGACTTCACCGTCTTCGGCGGCTCCCTCTCCGAATCCCACGCCCAGAAGATCATCAAGATCCAGGACATGGCGCTCAAGATGCGGGCCCCCATCGTCGGCCTGTTCGATGCGGGCGGCGCGCGCATCCAGGAGGGCGTGGCGGCGCTCGGCGGCTATGGCGAGGTGTTCAAGCGCAACGTGATCGCCTCGGGCGTCATCCCGCAGATCTCGGTGATCATGGGCCCCTGCGCCGGCGGCGACGTCTATTCGCCCGCCATGACCGACTTCATCTTCATGGTGCGCGACCGCTCCTACATGTTCGTCACCGGTCCCGACGTGGTGAAGACCGTCACCAACGAGACCGTGACCTCGGAGGAACTCGGCGGCGCCAAGGTGCACACCACCAAATCCTCGGTAGCGGATGGGGCCTACGACAACGATGTGGAGGCGCTGCTGCAGGTGCGCCGCCTCATCGACTTCCTGCCCGCCAACAACATGGACGGCGTGCCGGAGATCCCGAGCTTCGACGACCCGAACCGGGTCGACGAGAGCCTCGACACCCTGATCCCGGACAACCCGAACAAGCCCTACGACATGAAGGAGCTGATCCTGAAGGTCGTGGACGAGGGCGACTTCTTCGAGATCCAGGAATCCTTCGCCAGGAACATCATTACCGGCTTCGGGCGCGTCGAGGGCCGCACGGTGGGCTTCGTCGCCAACCAGCCGATGGTGCTCGCGGGCGTGCTCGATTCCGACGCCTCGCGCAAGGCCGCGCGCTTCGTGCGCTTCTGCGATGCGTTCAACATCCCGATCGTCACCTTCGAGGACGTGCCGGGCTTCCTGCCGGGCACGTCGCAGGAGTACGGCGGCCTCATCAAGCATGGCGCGAAGCTGCTCTTCGCCTATTCCGAGGCGACCGTGCCGCTCGTGACCGTCATCACGCGAAAGGCCTTCGGCGGCGCCTATGACGTGATGGCCTCGAAGCATATCGGCGGCGACGTGAACTATGCCTGGCCGACCGCGCAGATCGCCGTGATGGGCGCAAAGGGCGCGGTCGAGATCATCTTCCGGCAGGATATCGGCGATGCAGACAAGATCGCGGCGCGCACCAAGGAATACGAGGACCGCTTCATGTCGCCGTTCGTCGCCGCGGAGCGCGGCTACATCGACGAGGTGATCATGCCGCATTCGACACGGCGACGGATCGCCCGTGCGCTCGCGATGCTGCGCCACAAGGAGAGCGAGCGGCCCTGGAGGAAGCACGACAACATTCCGCTGTAAGGACGGAAAAGTTCCTCACGCTCCAGCTCAAATTTTATTGAACGCTTATACACGCCGCGCAGGGCAATAATGCCCTGCGCGATGCTCTGTCACGCTTGTCTCGCCAAGCTTGATTTGAGATACGAACCAAAGGCCGAATCCGTCTCGAAGAGTTGATGACGTTTCTCGGATCCCTTCGCCGTTTCCGGCGTTCTGCCGTTGCCCCAAAATTAGAGGATCGGGAATGCACGCCTCGAGAGGCCGCAATACGGTGATCGATTTCTGGCGTGGACTCGTCCTCGTCGTTATTTTCGTCAATCACGTTCCAGGCAACATCCTTGAGCACCTGACTCCGCGCAATTACGGATTCTCCGATGCGGCGGAGGCCTTCGTCTTCATCTCCGGCCTGTCAGTTGCTCTTGTTTATTATCCCAAGCTGCCCCAGAGCGGCATCCTTGGCGTGGTCAGGCGATGCTTCCGGCGTTCGCTCGAACTCTATCGCATACACCTGGTCATGACCGGCGCGGCCGTGGCGCTGTTCTCCGTCGGTTATGTGCTCAGCGATGAAATCGGCATGCTCGAGGCTCATGGCCGGAACGTCGTGTTCGACGATACGGCCCGCGGCATCACGGGCGTTCTCCTGCTCGGGCATCAGCTCGGCTACTTCAACATCCTTCCCCTCTACATCGCCCTCATGCTCTGGGCTCCCGTAGCGATGATCCTGCTGCGGATCCACGTGGGTCTGGCCGCTGCCGTCTCCATCGGGATCTACGCGCTCGCCCGTGCCGACGTTCTGGCCCTGCCGAGCTGGCCGGAGCCGGGGAGGTGGTTCTTCAACCCGTTCGCATGGCAGCTCCTGTTCACCCTCGGCATTTTCACAGGCGCGTTCCTTTCGCACATGAAGCGGGTCCCTTACTGGCGTCCCGGATTCATCGGCTCGATGGTCGTTCTGGTCGCCTCCTTCGTCGTCATGATGAACGGGTTCGGCCTGGAGCCGAACCTTCTCTGGGGCGCCTTCAACACCCTCGACCTCATCAAGAGCGATCTGGGGCTCGGCCGTGTGGTTCACTTTCTGGCGCTGGCCTATGTTGTAACGCAGCTTCGGCTGGGGCAGGCGCTCCAGACAACCGCCATAGGCGCCGAAATGGCGCGCCTCGGCCGCCATTCCCTGCCGGTCTTTGCCTTCGGGTCCATCCTGAGTGCCCTCGGAGAGGTCACAATGACGCTTGCCGCGGTGAAGTCGTCCGCTAGTCCGCATGTCGTCGGTATGGTATTCACCTTGTTCGGCATTCTCGGACTCCTCCTACTGGCACGATATCTCGAATGGAAAAAGAAGGGCTCGACTGCTCCCAGGCAGGAGCAGATCGGAAAATCTGGCCTCGTGTCGGTCTCGTCCGGGCAGCTTCCGCGTTAGCGTCGTTTCTTCTCGTCGGCTTCGGCACTCCCGTGCTCGCCCGGGACACGGCCTGCCACGCCTCGAGCCCGGTCTTCTCGTCCCCAGTGAGGCTGGAGGGCGTTGCAGCAAAGCTCAGGCGGCATGAGCCGGTGCGCATTCTCGCCATCGGGTCGTCCTCGACGGAGGGGATCGGCGCCTCGTCCCCTGCTTTCTCCTATCCGGCCCAGCTCCAGGCCGACCTCATGCAGATGTGGAAGGGGAGCATCGCCGTCGAGAATGCCGGCAAGGGGGGCGAGACGATCTTGGAGACCATTGGGCGTCTCGAAGCGGCCCTCAAGACGAACAGGCCGGACCTCGTCATCTGGCAGGTCGGCACGAACGATGCGGTCAGGGATGGCGACGAGACCAGGTTCTCGACCCTCCTGAGACAGGGCATCGATGCCGCCCAGGCATTCGGCGTCGAGGTGGTCCTCGTCGATCAGCAGTATTTCCCGGCGATCAAGGATCTCGGCCGCTACGAGCGGTTCGTGGGCCTCGTGGGCGCGACCGCCGCGGCCGAGCATGTGCCGGTCTTCTCGCGCTACAGGCTGATGAAGGCCTGGGGCGAGCGTTCCCCGGATGTCCTGCATTCCATGCTGTCGCGCGACGGATTCCACATGGGAGACCGCGGCTACGACTGCATGGCGCAGCTCATCGCGGATGGTCTGCGCCATCCGATGGCCGTGTCGGAGGTCACCCCGGCCATGGCGGCGACGGTCGCTTCGCAGCCCTGAACGGGCATTGCCTGATTGGGAAGCCGTCAAGGCCCGTCATTGCGCTGCGCTCCCGACCTCGATAAGGCGTTCTCCAGAGTGTTCCCTGGCCCGGCTCTGCCGGTGCCTGAACGAGACAAGCCGATGACCAGCCCGTGCCCACGCTCCTGGGTTTCCACCGCCATCCAGATCATCGAGGCGGATTTCAACCGCTCGTCGGACACGCATCTCCTGCGCGTGCCGCTGCCCGCGACGCCGGGCATCCAGCTCTATCTCAAGGATGAATCGACCCACCCATCGGGAAGCCTGAAGCACCGGCTGGCGCGGTCGCTGTTCCTGTATGGCCTGTGCAACGGCTGGATCGGACCGGAGACCACCATCGTGGAGGCGTCGAGCGGGTCGACCGCCGTGTCGGAGGCCTATTTCGCCCGCATGCTGGGCCTGCGCTTCATCGCCGTGATGCCGCGCTCCACCTCCGCCGAGAAGATCGCGCAGATCGCCTTCTATGGCGGCGAAAGCCATTTCGTGGACAGTCCCGGTGAGATGTATGCGGAGAGCGCGCGCCTCGCAGAGGAGCTCGGCGGCCATTACATGGATCAGTTCACCTATGCCGAGCGGGCGACGGACTGGCGCGGCAACAACAACATCGCCGAATCCATCTTCAGCCAGATGACCCACGAGGAGCATCCCGTCCCGAGCTGGATCGTCGTGGGGGCGGGGACCGGCGGCACCTCGGCGACGCTCGGGCGCTACATCCGCTATCGCCGCCTGCCGACGAAGCTCTGTCTCGCCGATCCCGAGGCCTCCGTGTTCCACCGCCACCTGGCGGACCGTGCCGTGTGCAGCGTCTCAGGACCGCCCTCGGTGGTCGAAGGCATAGGGCGCCCCCGCTGCGAGCCGTCCTTCGTGCCCGAACTCATCGACCGCGCCTTTGCCGTGCCGGATGCGGCGAGCATCGCGGCCGCGCGGGTGCTGTCGCGCCGCATCGGCCGCTCCTGCGGCGGCTCGACGGGGACGAACCTGTGGGCCGTCGCCCGGATCGTCGGCGAGATGGCGCGGAGCGGCGAGCACGGCTCCGTCGTGACGCTGCTCTGCGATTCCGGCGAGCGCTACCGCAGCACGCATTTCGACGATGCCTGGCTCGAGGGCAGGGGCATCGACATCAGGCCGGCCGAACAGGCCATGGAGCGGTTCTTCGAGACCGGGGTTCTTCAACTCAACTAGCAACAGCCACTGGCCTCATCCTGAGGAGGTCGCGCAGCGACCGTCTCGAAGGAGGCTCCAGAGAGCGCTGAAGCCTCCTTCGAGACGCAGACTGCGTCTGCTCCTCAGGATGAGGTTTGTGTTTGTCAAAGCTGTTTACTTGCTCTGCTCAACAAACCACTTCACCAGCAGGCTCAAATCCGTCTGAGACAGGTTGTGGCCCACGGGCAGGACCTCGTGCTGGACCTCCGCGCCGGATTCCGACAGCGATGCGGCGAGATGCTGCGCGTTGTCGGCCGGAATGATCGGGTCCATGGCGCCCGAGGTCATCAGCACGCGCTTGCCCGAAAGATCGGCCTGGGGCGTCCCGGACAGGGGCACCATGGCCCGCAGCAGCGCCGCGCCGGCGAGGGCCTCCGGCCGCAGCATCAGCATGGCGGCCGCGATGTTGGCGCCGTTGGAGAAGCCCAGGGCGACAGGGGCGGCAAGCCCATAGGCCTTGCGGGCCTCGGCGACGAAATCGGCAAGCTCGTTCGCGCGGAGTTTCACATCCTCCTCGTCGAACACGCCCTCGGCGAGACGGCGGAAGAAGCGGGGCATGCCGTTCTCCAGGACCTTGCCGCGCGGGGAGAGCAGGGCGGAGCCCGGGGAAACCATGCGGCCGAGGCCCAGGAGATCGTTATCGTCGCCGCCGGTGCCGTGGAGCAGCAGGAGCGGCGGACGGCTCGGGTCCGTCGCGGGCTCGAAACGATGGATGAAGGACAGTTCGGTCATGATGTTGTCTTTCTGTCAGAGAGACATGTGTGCGCTGATTCCCTCTCCCTTGCGGGGAGGGGCAGGGGTGGGGGTGGTGTAACCGGGTGAGCCCCACCCGTCATGGCCGTCCCCGGACGTGATCCGGGGATCAACGCCGGTGATGACTTACTGCGACGAACGCTGACGAGCCTATCGAGCGCAGTGCTTTGACTTTCCGACCCCCGCCCCGGCTGCTTTGCAGCCACCCCTCCCCATCGCAAGTCGGGAACACCCGACTTGCGCAAGAAGATGCCCATCTCGAGCGAGCCCGAGATGGGTGGGGAGGGAAGAAGGCCGGGTCGGCTTACGCCAGTTCAGGCAGATGGGCCTCGATGTCGCCGCGACGAGCCTCCAGGAAGGCCGGGAGCTTCAGGGTCTCGCCGAGGCTGTCCTGCGGCTCGTCCACGGCGAAGCCGGGCTCGTCGGTGGCGATCTCGAACAGGATGCCGCCCGGCTCGCGGAAGTAGACGGACCGGAAATAGTTGCGATCCTTCTGCTCCGTGGTGTGCAGGCCGTGGTTCTCGGCGAGCTTCCTCACCATCTCGGCCTCCTCGGCATCGTCCCGGGCGCGGAACGCCACGTGATGGACGGAGCCGCCGCCCATCCGGCCCGGCAGGAAGCCGCCGGCGCTGCGGATGTCGACGACGCTGCCCATCAGGGCGTCGGTCTCGTAGCGGACGAGGGAGCCGTCGCGGGCCGTTTCGCGGAAGCCGAACACATCCGTCAAGATTGCGCCGGTCCGGTCGCCGTTCTCGACGAGCAGCGTGACGCCCTCCAGGCCGCGGATGGCATGCTCCGCGGGAATGCCCTCGACCGTCCAGGCCGGCTCGCTCTCCGCGTTCGGAGTGCCGACGAGCGCAAGGCTCGTGCCGTGCGGGTCCTTGAAGGTCAGCACGCTCCGGCCGAAGCGCTTCTCCACCGTGCCGTGCTCGACGCCCTGCTCGATGAAGCGATGCGCCCAAAAGCCGAGAGATGTCTCTGGCACCCGGAACGAGGTTTCCTGCGTCGACCCGATCCCATTGCGCCCCGGCGCGACATGCTCCCAGGGGAAGAACGTCAGGATCGAGCCGGGCTGCCCGAGGCTGTCGCCGAAATAGAAATGATAGGTGCCGGGATCGTCGAAGTTGACGGTCTTCTTGACGAGGCGCAGGCCGAGCACCCGGGTGTAGAAGTCGAGGTTGCGACGGGCCGGGCCTGCAATGGCTGTGACGTGATGGATACCGTGGTGCCGCATGGGACAATTCCTTAACGGGCAAGCGCGGTTTTGCGCTGCGTTGTCGGGAACATAGGTACCACCGGAGCCCGCTGAAGTGCGGAAAGGGCGACCTTGCGGCATTGCAAAGCTGCCGGCCTCCTGGCGGGCAAATCCGCGTGAATCCTGGAGAATTCGCTTCGGCAAGATTCCGGCAACCAAAGTCTCTCAACAACGCTTAACCTCAACGGCGATTCAGCATGTCGTGTTAACGGTTTAGGCCTGCCATCCATGGGAGAGTCATCCTCGGACAAGCGATGAACCGGCGACGTGCCAAAGAAAAGCCGGCGGGAGTCAGACGGATGATGAAGGATCAACTTCGCGATTTCATCGACAGGATCGCCGAGACGAACCATGTCTCGGACGAAGACGTGAAGATGCTTCAGGACGAGATCCTGGCGGCCGGCATCACGAGCCGGATCGAGGTCGAATCCCTGCTGGCGCTCGACCGGGGCGTCAATGCCACGGAGAGCTGGGGGGCGGCGCTCACCAGGCTCGTGGTCGATTTCGTCGTCTGGAAGCGGGCGCCGCACGGCGTGGTCAGCAACGACGATGCCTTCTGGCTCGCCACCCTGCTGGAGATCAGCGGCCCGTCGCCGAACGCCATGGGCATCGCCTATGCCATCCTCGACGAGGCGGGCTACGTCGATGTGGCGCTGCTCGATTTCATCATGCGCGGGCGCCAGCAGGCGAGGCTCTCCCGGATGGCCGCCTGAGGGTTGCACCCTATCTAACGCTAAATGCTGAAAGAGCCCCGCTTCCCCAGGGCACGGATGTGCAGTAACGGAGGTGGGGCCGATTTATTTGGGTGGAGCGTTCGAGGGTTCATGTTCGACAAGATCCTGATTGCCAACCGGGGCGAGATCGCGTGCCGGGTCATCAAGACTGCCCGGCGCATGGGCATCAAGACGGTTGCCGTCTATTCCGATGCCGACCGGGACGCCCTGCACGTGGAGATGGCCGACGAGGCCGTCCATATCGGCCCGGCCGCCGCCGCCCAGTCCTATCTCCTGATCGAGAAGATCATCGAGGCCTGCAAGGCGACCGGTGCCCAGGCGGTCCATCCCGGCTACGGCTTCCTGTCCGAGCGCGAGGCCTTCCCGAAGGCGCTGGCCGAGGCCGGGATCGTCTTCATCGGCCCGAACCCCGGCGCCATCGCGGCCATGGGCGACAAGATCGAATCGAAGAAGGCGGCGGCCGCCGCGAAGGTCTCGACCGTGCCCGGCTATCTGGGCGTCATCGAGGGGCCGGAGCAGGCGGTCACCATCGCCAACGAGATCGGCTATCCGGTCATGATCAAGGCCTCCGCCGGCGGCGGCGGCAAGGGCATGCGCATCGCCTATTCCGCCGACGAGGTCGCCGAGGGCTTCGCCCGCGCCAAGTCGGAGGCGGCATCCTCTTTCGGCGACGACCGGGTCTTCATCGAGAAGTTCATCACCGATCCGCGCCACATCGAGATCCAGGTGCTCGGCGACAAGCACGGCAACGTGATCTATCTCGGCGAGCGCGAATGCTCGATCCAGCGCCGTAACCAGAAGGTCATCGAAGAGGCGCCGTCGCCGCTCCTCGACGAGGAGACCCGCCGCCTCATGGGCGAGCAGGCGGTCGCCCTCGCCAAGGCGGTCGGCTACGATTCCGCCGGCACGGTCGAGTTCGTGGCCGGGCAGGACAAGTCGTTCTACTTCCTCGAGATGAACACCCGCCTCCAGGTCGAGCATCCGGTGACCGAGATGATCACCGGCATCGACCTCGTGGAGGAAATGATCCGCGTGGCGGCGGGCGAGAAGCTTCGCCTGTCTCAGGACGATGTGAAGCTCAACGGCTGGTCGGTGGAAAGCCGCATCTACGCGGAAGACCCGGTGCGCAACTTCCTGCCGTCGACGGGCCGGCTCGTCACCTACCGCCCGCCGCAGGAGGGCGAGCAGGGCGGCGTCACGGTGCGCAACGACACCGGCGTCTACGAGGGCGGCGAGATCTCGATCTATTACGATCCGATGATCGCCAAGCTCGTGACCCATGCCCCGACCCGCGAGCAGGCGATTGAGGCCCAGGCGACGGCCCTCGATGCCTTCGCCATCGAGGGCATCCGCCACAACATCCCGTTCCTCTCGGCGCTCATGCAGCATCCGCGCTGGCAATCGGGCAAGCTCTCGACCGGCTTCATCGCCGAGGAATTCCCTCAAGGGTTCAAGGCGCCGGCGCCAGAGGGCGAGGTCGCTTTGCGCATGGCGGCCGTGGGCGCTGCCATCGACCACCTCATGAACGAGCGCAAGCGCCACATCTCCGGCCAGATGCGTCATGCTTCCAGCGTGCAGTTCGACCGCGAGCGGGTGGTGCTGCTGGGCCGGGAGCGGCACGAGGTCTTGATCGAGGACATCGAGGGCGGCTTTGCCGTCGTGGCCGACGGCCAGGCCTGGCCGATCGTCTCGGACTGGGTGCCCGGCCAGCCCGTCTGGTCCGGCACGGTGGGGGGCGAGCCCGTCGCCGTGCAGGTGCGGCCGATCCTCAACGGGGTGGTGCTGTCCCATGCGGGCGCCTCGGCCGAGGTGCGGGTCTATACCCGGCGCGAGGCGGAGCTGGCGGCCCTGATGCCGGAGCGGCTGGAGGCCGACACGGGCAAGCAGCTTCTCTGCCCGATGCCGGGACTTGTGAAGGCGATCAGCGTGAGCGTCGGCCAGGAGATCAAGGCGGGCGAGCCGCTCTGCATCGTCGAGGCGATGAAGATGGAGAACGTGCTGCGCGCCGAGCGCGACGGGACCATCTCCAAGATCCACGCCAAGGAAGGCGACAGCCTGGCGGTGGATGCCGTCATCATGGAATTCGCATAACGCGGTCACATTTGGCCGGCATTCTGCAAGCGTGTCTCTTAGACCTCCGCCCTCAGGATGAGGGCTTCGGAGAGTGTGAGTTTTGGGCCGATCTCTCAGGATGAGGCGGATTGGCAGCAAAGGTAGCACCTAGATCATGCCCCTCTATTTCGCCTACGGGTCCAACATGGACCAGGCCGCCATGCTCCAGCGCTGCCCGGCCTCGAAACCGCTCGGCATCGGGCGGCTCATGCGGCACCGCTTCATCATCTTCGATGAAGGCTATGCGTCCGTGGTGCGCGATCCGCAGCGCGTGGTCTGGGGCATGGTCTGGGACCTTGCCCTGGCCGACATGCCCGCCCTGGACCGCTATGAGAGCCTCTCCACCGGCCTTTATACCAAGGTGATCCAGCCGGTCGTGACGAAGCAGGGGCCGCGCCGGGCCATCGTCTATATCGGGCGCAGCGCCAGCCCGGGGACGCCGCTTCCCGGATACATGGAAGGGGTCGTCGAGGCCGCCCGGCATGCGGGCCTGCCGGAGGACTACATCCGGGGCCTGGGCGTGTGGCTGCCCAGGGCCCAGACTTCCGCCCCGGTTGCGCAAAACCCCGAGGTTCGCCCGCTCTGGAATGCTCCTTCAGGGACGATCCGCCGGCCCCGCTGAGAGGGAGCCGCCGGGAGAACCTTCGCCTTAGGCGCGCGTTGAGTCGCTGCACGACTGCGTATGCGTAAGAGGTTCGTCATGAACACGAAGACCCATTCGATCTGGAAAGCCTATGGCTATGCCTGGGTTACCCTCGGCTTCTTCATCATTTCCCTCATCGGACACTGGCTCTTCGGCTGGTTTGCCTATGTCAGCGATCAGCAGGCCCATGCCCAACCCATTCAGACCTCGGAATATGTGGTCGAGATGATGCGGGACACCCTGGAGAACTGGCAGTCCGAATTCTTGCAGCTTCTCTGGCAGGTCGGCGGCCTCGCGATCCTCCTCTATGTCGGGTCCCCTCAGTCCAAGGAGGGCGACGACCGGATGGAGGCGAAGATCGACGAGATCCTGCGCAAGCTGGACCCTCAGGACGGAGAGCGTATCATCCAGGCGCTCGATGAGGATTACGCCGGGCGCCACACCGATGCCCGCCATGCGCACCGCTGAGGAACGATGGCCGAGAACCGAACGTCGCACGTGCTGATCCATGGACGCGTCCAGGGCGTGAGCTTTCGCGCCTGGACGCAGCATCAGGCGGACCTGCATGGGCTCAGGGGCTGGGTCCGCAACCGGCGGGACGGGACGGTCGAGGCCGTCTTCTCGGGCCCCGGACACCTCGTCGAGGTGATGCTGAAGGCCTGCCATGAGGGACCTGCTGGCTCCCGCGTCGAGAAGGTCGAGATCCTGGATCGGAGCGAGCCCGAGTTCGATGCATCCCGCCGATTTGAGATTCGGGGAACGGCTTAGAGCATCGTGCGGACCCATCGGGCCGCGCTAGCGAAAAGTGGATCCGGTTTTCCGCGAAGAACGATGCTCTCGTCTAAAGAGGAAGCATCGAATGGATCCCAAAAGTGCAAATCCACTTTTGGGTCCGATGCTTTAGCTCTTCGATGGTTCAGCCGTCTCGACGGGGCCGCCTGCATTCTTCCAGGCGGTGAAGCCGCCCTCCATATGGGCGACGGGGTTCAGCCCCATATCCTGCGCCGTTGCCGTGGAGAGGGCCGAGCGCCAGCCTGCGGCGCAGAAGAACACGAAGGTCTTGTCCTGGGCGAAGACCGGCTTGTGGTAGGGGCTTTCCGGATCGATCCAGAACTCCAGCATGCCGCGCGGGCAGTGGACCGCGCCGGGAATACGGCCCTCGCGCTCGAGTTCCCGCGGGTCGCGCAGGTCCACGAACACCACATCCTCGCGGCCATGCAGGGCCAGGGCCTCGGCGACGGGCAGCGTCCTGATCTTCGCATTGGCCTCATCGAGCAATGTCTTGTAGCCGCGGCTGATGGTCTGAGACATGACGGTGAGTGCTTCCCAATTGAACCCTTCAACAAACTGGGCAAGATGGAAGCGGAGTCAACCGGAGACGACGGGTGCTGGGTTTCACCAATCTCGATTATGCGGCGCTGGCCTTCTTCCTCATCGCGTGGCTCGGCTATCACGCGGCGCTCGAACTCACGCCGGCGGGGCAGAGAAGCCTGAACAAGGTCATGAACCAGTACCGCTATCGCTGGATGGAGCAGATGGTGGTGCGCGAGAACCGGATCGTCGACACCACGATCATGGCGTCCCTGATGAACGGCACCGCTTTCTTCGCCTCGACTTCGCTGATCGCCATCGGCGGCGTGCTGGCGCTTCTGCAATCCACCGACTCGGTCCTTCCCGTCTTCGCCGACCTGCCATTCGGAGAGCCGCCGACGCGGCTGGCCTGGGACGTGAAGGTGATCGGGCTGGCCGTGATCTTCGTCTATGCCTTCTTCAAGTTCGCCTGGTCCTACCGGCTGTTCAACTACATGGTGATCATCGTCGGGGCGGTGCCCGTGCTGAAGGAGGGGGGCCGAGAGGAGGCGCTGGCCGTCGCGCGCCGGGCGGCTGCGATGAATGTGGTGGCCGGCAAGCATTTCAACCGGGGACAGCGGGCCTTTTTCTTCTCGCTGGCCTATCTCGGCTGGTTCGTGAGCGCCTATCTCTTCATCGGTGCGACGGCCGGCGTCCTTTTCGTCATGTGGCGGCGCCAGTTCCTGTCGGATGCCCACGATGCAGCGTTGAGCCAGTCCAATGTCTAAGAATGCGACGCCCGAGGAGATGGAGGCCGCGATGCTCGCTCTTCTGGAAGAGCGAGGTCCCGGCAGGACCATCGGCCCGTCCGATGTGGCCCAGGCCATCGGCGGCAACCAGCCGGACGGGTGGGGGCCGCTGATGCAGCCGGTCCGGAAAGTGGCCGTGCGCCTCATGAAGGAGGGGCGCATCGTCATTCTGCGCAAGGGGCGTCCCGTCGATCCCGACGACTTCCGCGGCACCTATCGGCTGGCGCTGCCCGCTGAAACGGAGTCCTGAGGTCCCGGAAAAAGGGTCTCTGTCCGGCCCGCGGCGTAATAGCCGATCAGGCCGGCCCATTCCTTCGTGCCCAGATCGAGCCGCCGCAGGCCTTCCGAGACGAAGGCGAAGGGGCGGTGATTGTTGCGTCCGCCGCCCGTGCGGAAATCGACCGGGTAGGGCGTGACGGGAAAATCGGCCTTCTCGAACACGCCCACGGCCCGCGGCATGTGCCAGGCGGATGTCACGAGAAGCCAGCGCTCGCCCTCGCGGGGCTTGGCCAGCTCCCTCGAAAAGACCGCATTCTCCGCGGTCGTGCGCGAGCGGTCCTCCACCAGGATACGGCCCGGGTCGATGCCGACGCTCTTCAGATAGGCCGCGATAATGGGCGCTTCCGCCGCGCCATCGCCAAAGACGGTGCCGCCTCCGCCCGAGATCAGGATCCGGGCATTCGGATAGCGGTGGGCGAGCTGGATCGTGTCGAGCACGCGCTCTGCCGATTCGTTGGAAACGATCATTCCGCGCGAGGCCGAATCCGCGGCCTCGACGGAACCGCCGAGAAGGATGATGCCGTCCACCGGCCTGCCGTCGTCACGGAAGGGCGGAAACCGCTCTTCCAGCGGGATCAGAACGTAGCTGGCGATGGGGAGAAGCCCCAGGGCGCCGGTGGCGAGGGTGAAGACGAGGCTCATCCCGATGCCGAAGCGCCTGAAACGCTTGAAGAGGGCGAGGATCAGCCCCAGCAGGACGAGGCTGACCAGGAGGTTGGATGGCGTGGCGAAGAACCACGCGATTTTCGAGACGTAGTAGAACACGCGCCATCCTTAGTGTTGATGCTCATCGTGTGAATGAGCGAGACCGGAAACCAGCTTGGCGCTCTCCCTCTCCCGGTCGGGAGAGGGGACACACGCGCAGTCGACTCAGGACCTGTTCGACTCGGCCTCGTAGCGGGCCTTGGTCTCCGCGTTCGGCGGATACAGGCCGGGGAGGGGGACGCCCTTCTCGACCTCGCGCATGACCCAGAGCTCGTAGCGCTCCTGCTCGACGGCCGCCTTGGCGACCTCTTCCACCATGGCGGCCGGGATCACCACGACGCCGTCACGGTCGGCCACGATCACGTCGTCCGGGAAGATGGCGACGCCGCCGCAGCCGATGGGCTCCTGCCAGCCCACGAAGGTCAGGCCCGCCACCGACGGCGGAGCGGCCACGCCCGCGCACCAGACCGGCAGGTTCGTGCCCTCGACGCCGACCGCATCGCGCACCACGCCGTCCGTGATCAGCGCGGCGACGCCCCGCTTCTTCATGCGGGCGGTGAGGATGTCGCCGAAGATGCCGGCATCGGTGACGCCCATGGAATCGACCACCGCGATGCAGCCCTCCGGCATGTCCTCGATGGCCGCGCGGGTGGAGCGCGGGGAGGCCCAGGATTCCGGCGTCGCCAGATCCTCGCGGGCGGGCACGAAGCGCAGGGTGAAGGCGCGCCCGACCATCTTCTCCGTGGCGTTGAAGGCCGGCATCGGCCCCTTCATCCAGCAGCGGCGAACGCCCTTCTTCAGCAGCACGGTGGTGATCGTGGCCGTGGAGGCGGCGCGCAGGGCATCGGCGATGGTCTTGTCGAGGGTCATGGCTGTTTCCTGATGATGCGATGGGTTTTCATAGCGGGATGGTCGAAGACGCGCCACCTCTCTCCGTTTGTCTTGTGGGGCGATTGAAGCGGGTATGTGAGCGAGAGCCTACCCGCGTGAAGCGCGGTCTTACCTCTCCTTGAGGGAGAGGTCGCGCCTTCAGGCGCGGGTGAGGGGTTACAGGTCTATCCGGGCAGCCCTCTCCCCCTCACCCTCGCTGCGCTCGACCTCTCCCCACCGGGGAGAGGTGAAGCTGTCGTGCATCAGTCCCGGTCGGGGGCGCCCGGCGGAAAGAACCGGCGGTAGGGCCGGGCCTCGTCGACCGCCCGCGCAAAGGAATGGCGGGCGAGGAGCCTCTGCCGGTAGTCCCGGACCCGCCTGAACGCCTCGCCGACGGGTTGCACCCAATCGGCATAGAAGAGCGACGGAGCCGCCGCGCAATCAGCCATCGTGAACGCATTGCCCGCGGCCCATTCACGCCCGGCAAGCGTGTCGTCGAGCCAGGCATAGGCCCTGTCGAGCATCGCCCGCGCCTCGGCGACGCCGTAGGGATCGCGCTCCGTCTCCGGCCGGAGGTGGTCGAGGGCGATCTTCTGCATCGGCGTCATGACGTAATTGTCGAAGAAGCGATCCATCAGCCGCACGTCGAGAGCCGACCGAGCGTCGTCCGGGATCATCCGCACCGGCCCGGGATGATGGAGGCCGAGATGCTCGATGATGATCGTCGCCTCCACGACGGTGCGGCCATCGTCCACGAGCACGGGAAAGCGCTTGATCGGCCACAACGCCTCCAGCTCGGCGTTGCTCTGCGCGTCGCCCAGCATCCGGTACTCGAACGGCGTGCCGTTCTCGTAGAGCGCGGTCAGGACCTTCTGGCAGTACGACGAGAACGGATGCGCGTAGAGCTGCAGGGACATCGGGGCCTCTCACGCCGTCTTGGCGAACAGCTCGCGTCCGATCAGCATGCGGCGGATTTCGCTCGTGCCCGCGCCGATCTCGTAGAGCTTCGCGTCGCGCAGCAGGCGGCCCGTCGGGTAGTCGTTGATGTAGCCGTTGCCGCCCAGGAGCTGGATCGCGTCGAGGGCCATCCTGGTGGCGTTCTCGGCCGCGTAGAGGATGGCGCCGGCCGCGTCCTCGCGGGTGGTCTCGCTCCGGTCGCAGGCCTTGGCGACCGCGTAGACATAGGCCTTCGCGGCATTCATCGTCACGTACATATCGGCGACCTTGCCCTGCACGAGCTGGAACTCGCCGATGGCCTGGCCGAACTGCTTGCGCTCGTGGATGTAGGGCAGGACCACGTCCATGCAGGCCTGCATGATGCCCGTGGAGCCGGCGGCCAGCACGGCGCGCTCGTAATCGAGGCCGGACATGAGCACGTTGACGCCCCGGCCGACCTCGCCCAGCACGTTCTCCTCAGGCACCTCGCAATCCTCGAACACCAGTTCGCAGGTGTCCGAGCCGCGCATGCCGAGCTTGTCGAGCTTCTGGTGGGTGGAGAAGCCCTTGAAGCCCTTCTCGATCAGGAAGGCGGTCATGCCGCGCGGGCCGGCCGCGGGATCGGTCTTGGCATAGACCACCAGCGTGTCGGCCGTGGGGCCGTTGGTGATCCACATCTTGTTGCCGTTGAGCACGTAGCGGTCGCCGCGCTTCTCGGCGCGGGTGCGCATCGACACCACGTCGGAGCCGGAGCCAGGCTCGGACATGGCGAGCGCCCCGAGATGCTCGCCCGAGATCAGCTTCGGCAGGTAGCGGCGCTTCTGCGCCTCGTTGCCGTTGCGGCGGATCTGGTTGACGCAGAGGTTCGAATGGGCGCCGTAGGACAGGCCGACCGAGGCCGAGGCGCGGGAAATCTCCTCCATGGCGATCACGTGCTCGAGATAGCCGAGCCCGGCCCCGCCATATTCCTCCTCGACCGTGATGCCGTGAAGGCCGAGCTCGCCCATCTGGGGCCAGAGGTCGCGGGGGAAAAGGTTCGTCCGGTCGATCTCCTCCGCCCGCGGGGCGATCTTCTCCTGCGCGAAGTCGCGCACGGTCTCGCGGATGGCGTCGGCGGTCTCGCCCAGATCGAAATTGAAGCCCTTGGCGGCATTCGGCAGCATCGTGTCCTCCCATTCCCATTCATCGACCCGGCAAGGGTACGCGATGGATCGCTTTTGTCGCCGCCCATTTTGGTCAGCCATGCTGCCCTTATCAAGCGGCAGATCGGAGAAATCTGACCAAGGGAGACAACAAAAACTCCCCGGCCGAGGGGCAGGGGAGTGTGGAAGCTTGGCTCGGATCGGTCGATCAGAGAATGAAGTCGCTGAGCTTCAGGAGAGCCGGCTTGTTCTTGAGCTGGATTTGAAACTCGGCCGCCGCGTCCTTATCCATGTTGCCGGAGAGAATGCCCGTCTTCTTGTCGTAATGAAGCTGGCCGGCCTTCGTGAAAGGCTTCTTGCCGGTCAGGAGCGATGTGAAGGCGTTGTTGCCGGCAGCCTTCGCGTTGGCATCGATCCCGCTGAGATCGATCGTGTCGGTGCCATGCTCGAAGTTCACGATGATATCGCGCTTCTTGCCGAGACCGACATCGGTCCGGCTGGAGAAGCGGAAGACATCGGCATCTTCGGTGCCGGTCAGAACGTCACGGCCCGCGGTGCCGGCAAGGATACTGCTGTCTGTCGTGGCCTCGGGAATGTCCTCATCTTGACCGTTCTCTTGGGGAGCAGGAGCAACGACGGGCGCGTTTGGATTGGAAGGCGTGCCAGGATTTGTGCCTGGCGTGCGTCCGAGAGCCGCCAGAACGTCCTCCATATGCCAGACGGTGCCGTCAAAATCGATGTTCTCGATATAGCCGTCGGCCGTGAAGTAGTTCTTGATCGTCAACTGACCGACGGATGCAGTCATTCCGTTGCGGAAGTAAAGAATGAGGTCGTCACTTACCTTGAAGAGGCAGGCGATTTCTGAAGGTCCACCCCATCCGATGTAAAGAGTGTCGTTCCCGCCTGCATCCTCGATGACATCGCCCCCGCCCCAGCCGAGATCAGCGCTGCCAGCCGGCCGGTAGACGTCGTCACCGATGCCGCCAAGGAGCGTATCAGCCCCTAGCCCACCGGTGAGCGTATCATTTCCGGCTCCGCCAACGATCGTATCATTATAGTCACCGCCTATCAGAACGTCATCAGCATCGGTTCCGGTGACCATGGTACCTTCCGGATAGGTAGGAAGGACAATAGCAGGATCATCTAAAACAATGCAGCCGCCCGGCAAAATTTGATTGCTTTCGCCTTGATACGCCCTAGTCGCCATCAGTTCTCTCGGCTTTAAGAAAGCTAGGTTCTTAAATAATATATCGTTTCATTGACTTGAGCAAGTGGCTGGGTCTTTCATCCCAAAGACGAGTGCTAGCGTGTCGTGCGAAAAAGTGGCTCCGGTCTTCGCGCCAACGATGCCCCTTCTGAGAGAAGAAGCATCGGATGGGATCCAAAAGTGGGTCCACTTTGGTCCGATTCTTTAGCCTTATCGATAAGTGGGAACAGAGATACAGCACGACTTCTCACGTGCTGAGAGGACAGGAATTGTCACTGGTCCTTCTGTTTCCTTACTCCCCGATGCTCGCGGTCTGGACGGGGTCCATGTCGCGGCAGACGCCCTGCTGGCTGAGGCGGCTGTGGTCGCGGGGGTCGCAGGCGCTCTGGACGAACATCCGCCACTGGTTTTCGGTGCCGTAGAAGGTGTTGCGGTCGACGTCGCCCTTCACGCCGGGGACCCGGCCCGTGGTCGTGAACTGCCAGAACGTCCAGCGGCGGTCGTTGTAGCGATGATGGGGCTCGGCCGCGGTGCTGCGGATCCAATAGGGGTAATCGTTGAACTCGCCTTCCAGGATCTCCTTGTGGAAGGTGATGTCGGTGTAGATGATCGGACGCTTGCCGGTATGGGCTTCCATCTCGCGCAGCATCACGTCGATCATGGCGAGCGCCTGCTCGCGCGGAACCTTCTTCGGGCAGTTCACCGATTGCCCGTTCCATTCCACGTCGAGGACGGGCGGCAGGGAAGCCGGGTCCTGGGGCACGTTCTTCTTGAACCAGGCCGCCTGCTCGTGGGCCGGCCGGCACCAGTAGACGAAATGATAGGCGCCCCGCGGCACGCCGGCCTTCTTGGCCTCCCACCAGTTCTCGTGGAACTTGCTGTCGATATGGTCGCCGCCCTCCGTCGCCTTGATGAAGGCGAACTTGGTCCCGGCCTGGCGCAGGGCCGCCCAGTCGACATCGCCCTGCCACTTGGAGATGTCGACCCCATGGATCGGCAGCCGGTGAGCCGTCGCGACGCCCTCATGGGGGCGGGCGTCGCCCTTGGTCGGGTAACGGTTCGACGAGGGCATGATCGCGCAGGAGGCGAGCCCCAGGGCGACGGCGGTGAGCGCGCTGAACCGGGCGGCCCGAACGAACGTCGTCAGGCCGGAACTCTTGGAGCGGCTGGAGGAGCGGCGGCGAGTCTTCATCGGTTCAACTGTATTGTACACGGGACTGGATCGCACCAGAGATGCCGGAAGACCGTTAACAGGCTCTTACAGAAGAGGGTTAACAGGCTCCCGCGACAGCGGTGCGAAGCCAGCCTACAGATGAAACCAGGCCGTTGCGATACCTAAAAAGGTGAAGAAGCCGACGATGTCCGTGATGCTCGTGACGAAGGGGCCCGACGACACCGCGGGGTCGACGCCGAGGCGGTTGAGGGTCAGGGGGACAAATATTCCTCCCAGGGCCGCGAAGAGGAGGACCCCGATCAGCGCGAGCCCGATCACGAAGCCGAGTTCGACCGACTGAAACCACAGGCCCGCCACGGACCCCATGATGCAGGCGAAGATCAGACCGTTGAGCAGTCCGACCCCCGCTTCGCGCCGGATGATCCGCCAGGCATTCGTGCGGCCGAGCTCGCGGGTCGCCAGAGCGCGGACCGCGACCGTCATGGTCTGGGTGCCGGCATTGCCCCCCATGGACGCCACGATGGGCATGAGGATGGCGAGCGCCACCATCTTCTCAAGGGATTCTTCGAAGAGGTTGATGACGTTTGCCGCGATCAAGGCCGTGCACATATTCACGAACAGCCAGGGGAAGCGGCTTCTCTGGGTGTAGAGGACCGTGTCGGAAAGCTCCTCGTCCGATTTCACGCCGCCGAGCTGCTTGATGTCCGCATCGGCCTCCTCCTCGAGCACGTCCACGATGTCGTCGACGAGGATGACGCCGACGAGGCGGCCCGCCTCGTCCACCACGGCGGCGGAGACCAGGTTGTAGCGCTCGAACAGGCGCGCCACCTCCTCCTGGTGCTCGGTCGCCTTCACCCGGTCGGGCTCGGCGGTCATGACCTCCTGGATCGTGACCGGGCGCTTCGAGCGCAGGAGCCTGTCGAGGGGCACCGATCCGAGCAGGTGCGCCGCCGGATCGATGACGAAGATCTCGTAGAACGTCTCCGGCAGGTCCTCCGTCTCGCGCATGAAGTCGATCGTCTGCCCCACCGTCCAGAACGGCGGCACGGCGATGAACTCGGTCTGCATGCGCCGCCCGGCGCTGTCCTCGGGATAGTCGAGGGAGCGCTGGAGCGCGACGCGCTCGACGGCCGGAAGCTGGTCGAGGACTTCCGCCTTCTCTTCGTCGGGAAGGCTTTCGAGAATGGTGATGGCGTCGTCGGAATCGAGCTCGCGCACGCCCTCGGCCACGGTCGAGGTCTCGAGCTCCTCGAGGATCTCCTCGCGGACCACGTCGTCCACCTCGGTCAGGGCGGCGAAGTCGAAGGACGTGCCGAGAAGCTCGATGAGGCGAGGGCGCTGGTCCGGCTCGAGGGCTTCGAGAAGGTCGCCGAGCTCGGATTCGTGGAAGCCTTCGACGAGCTTCTGCAGGCGCTCGACCTCCGAGGCCTCGATGGCATCGGCGGCGGCAGCCAGGAATTCCGGATTGAGTTCGCCTTCCTCGTCCCTGAAGGCCAGGGATTCGGTTTCAGGCCCATCGGGCTTCGGGAGCGGCGTCTTGTCTTCGACTTCCAGCATCAGCCGTCCTCTGAAGGTGGGGTGCCCGCCTTTTAGGTGCGCGGGCAAGTCGGCGCAATGCGCCCAAAAGACTTTCTCGGAGAATCGGTTGTCGCCCGTTCCTGCCAGCGCGATTCAGGAGCTTGGGACGACGGTCCAAGCGCCTGCGGGGCCTGGCAGGGCGGGTCAACAAAAAAGGCCCCGGAAGGGGCCTTTTTCGTCTTCGGCACCGAAGTGCCGAAAGTTGGTGCGGTCAAGAGGACTCGAACCTCCACGGGTCTCCCCGCTACCACCTCAAGGTAGTGCGTCTACCAATTCCGCCATGACCGCGAACTCGGTTTCAGGACTGGTTTTCCTGAAGAGGTCGCCGCTCTAGCAGATCGATTGGGCGGCTGCAACCCCCTCCGTGGAGCTTGCGGCGATTGAGCGGAGCGAATGCCTCGCTTGCCCATGACGCTATAGGCGATAAGCGCCTGTAACGACTATATAAGCGGGAGTTTCACGAGGCATGTGGGATCGCCGGGCTCAGCGAGGGGCCGGCAGCCCCGCTCTGCCTCCCGCCAGATTTTTCAAGGTGAATCGGTGTCGAACCTGCGAGATAGCCTGACCGTTCAATTTCATCCCGCAGATGCCGCCGCTCCCGTGGAGTGGCTGATCACCGACGGCCTGGTCGGCTATGAGGAGGCCGTCGCCTTCATGGAGGCGCGCGCCGAGGCGATCGCGGCGGGCGAGGCGCGGGAGCTGGTATGGCTGGTGGAGCATCCGCCGCTCTATACGGCCGGGACCTCGGCCAAGCCGGCGGACCTCGTCGACGCGGATCGCTTCCCGGTCCATCAGACGGGGCGGGGAGGGCAGTACACCTATCACGGGCCGGGGCAGCGGGTGGCCTATGTGATGCTGGACCTCAAGCGGCGGGCGCCCGACCTGCGCCGCTACGTGACGGCCCTCGAGGCCTGGCTCATCGCGACGCTCGGGGCCTTCAACATCCGCGGCGAGCGGCGGGAAGACCGGGTCGGCGTGTGGGTGCGCCGGCCGGACAAGGGCGAGACGGCCGAGGACAAGATCGCCGCCATCGGCATCCGCGTCCGCCGCTGGGCGACCTTCCACGGGATCAGCCTCAACGTGGAGCCCGACCTGTCCCACTTCTCCGGCATCGTTCCCTGCGGCGTGACCGAGCACGGGGTCACGAGCCTCGTCGATCTCGGCATCCCCGTCACTATGCCGGAGGTCGATTCGGCGATGCGCAGCGCCTTCGAGGAGATTTTCGGGCCGACCGAGCGGGTGGAGGCACCGTTGCTCCGGGGCCACGCCGTCTAGGTTTTTCACAGCGGATACGGCAAGGCTTCTCCCCAAGGCCGCTTCATGCTCTAAGCTGGAGCAAACGGCTGATCATTGGCGGAATTTCCATGCAACGCGTCATCCTTGCCTCCCTCGTCGCCCTGGCCGCTTCGGCCTGCGCCGTCCGGCCCGAGCCGACGGAACTCGTCAAGATCGTCGATTCGCCTACGGATGTGCGGGTCTGCACGCGCCTCGGCGAGGTCAGCCCCGTGACCCCCACGACGCCGGGAACCCACAGGCCCGTCAATATCGGCTTCGGCGTGACTCTCGGCCGTTCCACCTTCGGCTACGCGACCGAGGACATGCTCCAGGCCACCGTCGCGCTCGGCGGCACGCATCTCTACCTGCAGCAGGTCTCCCATGACTGGTCCCTCGTGCGCGGCATCGCCTATCGCTGCGGACCGGGTGTCGTGCGCCAGGAGACGGTCATTCGTGCGAAAGGCTGACGTAACGGCCTGCCGAAGGCAGTTGCGCGGACTCCCCGGTTCTAGCTACTGAGGTTTTGGCTCTCCGGCTTCATGCTGAGAAGGAGCCAGGAACAAGGGAGACCTGCGCCGTGCCCGTCATCGCCACCTCTGCCGACCTGACATCGGAGGCCGCGCAGGCCAACCGTGCCGCCTGGGCCGAACTCGCCCGCGATCTCCAGACCAAGCGGCAGGTGGTGGCGGAAGGCGGTCCCGCTAAGGCGCGGGAGCGGCACCTTGCCCGCGGCAAGCTCCTGCCGCGCGAGCGGGTGATGCGCCTCCTCGATCCGGGCGCCCCCTTCCTCGAACTCGGCTCGCTCGCCGCCCACGGCATGTATGAGGACGCGATCCACGGCGCCGGCATCATCACCGGCATCGGGCGGGTCGAGGGCCGCGAGGTCATGATCGTCTGCAACGACTCGACGATCAAGGGCGGCACCTATTACCCGATGACGGTGAAGAAGCATCTGCGCGCCCAGGAAGTGGCGCGCGAGAACCGTCTTCCCTGCATCTACCTGGTGGATTCTGGCGGCGCGAACCTGCCGCATCAGACGGAGGTTTTTCCGGACCGGGAGCATTTCGGCCGGATCTTCTACAATCAGGCGACCCTGTCGTCGCTCGGCATCCCGCAGATCGCCTGCGTCATGGGCTCGTGCACGGCGGGCGGCGCCTATGTGCCGGCCATGTCGGACGAGACGATCATCGTGCGCCGCCAGGGCACGATCTTCCTCGGCGGGCCGCCCCTGGTGAAGGCGGCGACCGGCGAGGTGGTCTCGGCCGAGGATCTCGGCGGCGCGGATGTCCATGCCCGCCAGTCGGGCGTGGCGGATCATTACGCGACGGACGACGTCCATGCCCTCGCCATCGCGCGCCGCATCGTCGGCACGCTGAACACGCGCAAGAGCATCGATATCGACATCGCCGAACCGGTGGAGCCGAAATACTCCATCGACGACCTCGATGCGATCGTCCCCACCGACCTCAAGAAGCAATACGACATCCGCGAGGTGATCGCGCGTCTCGTCGACGGCTCCGAGTTCGACGAGTTCAAGCGCCTTTACGGCACGACACTCGTCACGGGGTTCGCCCGGATCTGGGGCATGCCTGTCGGAATCATCGCCAATAACGGCATCCTGTTCTCGGAGAGCGCGCTCAAAGGGGCGCATTTCATCGAGCTGTGCTGCCAGCGGCGCATCCCGCTCCTCTTCCTGCAGAACATCTCCGGCTTCATGGTCGGGCGCCAGTACGAAGCGGGCGGCATCGCCAAGGACGGCGCCAAGCTCGTCACGGCTGTCGCCTGCGCCCAGGTGCCGAAGATCACGCTGCTGGTCGGCGGCTCGTTCGGGGCCGGCAATTACGGCATGTGCGGACGCGCCTATTCCCCCCGCTTCCTCTTCACCTGGCCGAACTCCCGCATCTCCGTCATGGGCGGCGAACAGGCGGCGAGCGTTCTCGCCACCGTGCGGCGTGACAATATCGAGGCGGAGGGCAAAGCCTGGAGCGCGGAGGAAGAGGAAGCCTTCAAGGCGCCGATCCGCGACCGGTACGAGAAGGAGGGCTCGCCCTATCATGCCACGGCCCGGCTCTGGGACGACGGCATCATCCTGCCGTCCGAGACGCGCCGCGTACTGGCGCTGGCCTTCTCGGCGGCGTTGAACGCCCCCGTGCCAGAGACGAAGTTCGGCGTGTTCAGGATGTAGCGTACCGGCTCTGCGGAGAGTGGAACCAGAGCCGCCCGATGCGGATTTTTCGCTCATGCCCCAGGAAGAAGCCGACCGCTATCGCAGGGATTACGCCGGGCAGATCGCCCGGCAGGCGGATGTTCGCGACAGGCGCATCGAGGAGGCCTTCGCAGCGGTTCCGCGAGAAGCCTTCCTGCCGCCGCCGCCCTGGACCATCATCAGCATGGGTGTCGCCACGCGGACGTCCGACATCTCCGAAATCTACGGCAACGTCCTCGTCGCCATCGATCTCGATCGCGGCATCAACAATGGCGAGCCCGCGCTCCACGCTGCCTGGATCGATGCGGTCGGCCCGCAGCCCGGCGAGACCGTGATCCATGTGGGCGCGGGCACGGGCTACTACACGGCCATCCTGGCGCGGCTGGTTCAGCCGAACGGACGCGTCGAAGCCTTCGAGTACGAGAAGGACCTGGCGGCTCAGGCGGCGAGGAATCTCGCTCCCTATTCCCATGTGACCGTGCATGCGGCCTCGGCTTTCGGCCGTGTCCTGCCGAGCGCCGACATCGTTTACGTGAACGCGGGTGTCATCGCTCCGGACGTGGAATGGTTGCGCGCGCTCAATCCGGCAGGGCGGCTGGTCTTCCCCTGGCAGCCCCACAAGGGCTGGGGACCGGCGCTCCTGGTGACGCGGCGGGAGCAAGGGTTCGACGCGCGGTCTCTCATGACGGTCGGGTTCATTTCCTGCAGCGGCACGACCGAGAAGATCTCTGTCGCCCATCTGCCGACGGAAGCCGACCTCGCTGCCGTTCGGTCCATCCGGATCAGGAGCGATTGCCCTCCCGATTCCAGCGCCGTCGCGGTCTATGACGATGTCTGGTTCTCGTCGGAAGAGGGTGCGTCGTGAGGCGCGGAGCCGGAACGAAGCCGCTCCGCCGCATGGCATGCCGTGTCAGATGGCAAAGAAGTCGTTGTAGGTCAGCTTGAGCTTGGTCGGGAGAACGGCGATCTTCACCTTGGCCTTCGAACCGGTGCCGTCCTGGTCGTAGTAGAGCGCCCCCGTCTCGCTGTCATAGATAATCCGGTCCTGCCGGTCCTTCGCCTTCGTGCCCTTCACGAACATGTCGGGCTTGAACTTCACCGGTGTAGAGACCGAGCCGCCGAGGCCGGTAAACACGCTGTCCTCGAGCCAGAGCGCATCGAATCTCGGGTTGAAGTCGACAATTCGGTCGACGTTGGTATTCTTGTTCGGCGCGGTGTCGAACACGAACACGTCCTGGCCGCGGCCGCCATAGAGCTTGTCGTTGCCGGCTCCGCCATGGATGGTGTCGCGGCCGGCTTCGCCGCTGAGAAGATCGCGCCCCTCAGCCCCGGCGAGCTCGTCGTCGAAACGGGTGCCGAAATACTGATCCTTTGAGCTCGTGCCCGCAAGATCGACCGCCTTCTGCCGCGGATCGACGATCTGAGCAAAAGAGTCGTACCCATTCTTGCCTTTGAGAAGCTTGATCCAGGTCACAACAACACGGCCATCTGCCAAGGATGTGATGCTGTCCAAAGATGTGATAATGTAAGGTGGGTCAACCGAAATTTTTTCAATCAGAAGATCCTCTCCCATCCGCAAGCCATTTTCATCAAAGGCAGCGACGCAGATCGATTTAGAACCGTCGTGATCTTTCATATAGGCAAGAGTGAACCCGCCCTCGGCTGAAGCGGCAACGACAGGATTCTCGCAATCACTCATCCCTGACGCACTTAACACCAGTTCACCGCCGCTTTTGGTGCCATCCGCATTGAGGATCTGTGCTATGATGATATCGCCTTCAAAAGGCGTTCCTGCATCTCTGTGGTTGACCCAAGCGAGGACAATTCGGCCATCGGAAAGTTTGGCGGCCACAGGTTTACTGATATGCTCTTCGCCTGCCGCGATAACGAAATCCGTCGCGCTTGAAGGTGTTGAGCCATCGTTGTTGAGAATTCGACCAATTATCCTGTTGTTGTCGGTATAGTCTAGAAAGAACGCCATATACTTGTCTTGCAAGCTTACAAGACTTGCCGATGAGCTGAATTCCATTGCACTCGTGCTGACAGGCGTCTCGTCTCCGATGCGCGTCAGCGATGGCCCAAACACCTGAGTTCTGATCTCGTCGTCTTTAAAATTCATGTGGTATGTAACGGCAAAACCGCCATCGGAAAGGGACGTGAGAGATGGATCGTTACCGTGCTCAACTACGAACTGACGGCCAATGGGAGTTCCGTCCGGCTGAAAGACACGAGCCACAACCTCCTCGACCCTCTCTCCTCCCGTCAAGTAGCCATTCCAAGCGACAACGAAACGGCCATCGCTTAGAACAGTCACCACAGGATCGGACTGAGAAAAATCTCTATTCGAGCTGCTGACAAGGAACTCCTTGCCTCGTTTGGTGCCGTCGGCATTGAAAAACTGACCTCGAATGGATTGCCCAGCAAAAACCTCATGACTCCACACGGCTAAAAAGGAACCGTCCTTCAGAAGGCATAGTTGGGAATCTGTTTGCTGGCCCACTGTCGTCGTGTTGAGCCGGAATTTGGATCCCATGCGTATAGGTGCAACCATCGACCCAACCCCCCGGTCATACCCGCTTCAACACAGGTTTCCACGGCTTCGTTTAAGATATTATATAACATGCATATTTCGCCGATCAAAGCTCCGTAACTGCGGGATCGGATGGGGTAACGCAGCGGAATCCTATCCCAAAAATGTTGCGGTGAAGCAACACCCTTAAACCTTCAACATCTTGCCTCTCTTGGCCCAAGCTCCGCCGCGATGCCGCCATAAACGGAGCGCTACACCTAGAGCAGGCTAAAGTGCTTCAAAACCAAAGCTTTACGTTACGATACCTGGGGCAGTTCCTCGATTAAGGCTGTTGGGTGATCCTTCGTAAGGATCGTTGCATCGGTGGCGTAGCACATGGCAGATCACGAGAGTTCCAAAGCTTGGATCTCGTCCGTGAGAACCGGGTGGAAAAGAGTGGAAGCCATGGATGCGCGGTTGATCGACAAGTCGAAGCTGCCGAGCCGTCACGTGACGGTGGGGCCTGCTCGCGCGCCGCATCGCTCCTACCTCTATGCCATGGGCCTGACCAAGGAACAGATCGCCCAGCCGCTCGTCGGCGTCGCCACCTGCTGGAACGAGGCCGCCCCCTGCAACATCTCCCTCATGCGCCAGGCCCAGGCGGTGAAGAAGGGCGTGGCTGCCGCCAACGGCACGCCGCGCGAGTTCTGCACCATCACGGTCACGGACGGCATCGCCATGGGCCACCAGGGCATGAAGGCTTCGCTCCCGTCCCGTGAGGTGATCGCCGATTCGGTCGAGCTGACCATGCGCGGCCATTCCTACGACGCGCTCGTCGGCATGGCGGGCTGCGACAAGTCCCTGCCGGGCATGATGATGGCGATGGTTCGCCTCAACGTGCCGTCGATCTTCATCTATGGCGGTTCGATTCTCCCGGGCTCCTTTCGCGGCCGCCAGGTGACCGTGCAGGACCTCTTCGAGGCGGTCGGCAAGTATTCCGTCGGCGAGATGTCGGACGAGGACCTCACCGAGCTCGAGCAGGTGGCGTGCCCCTCTGCCGGCGCCTGCGGCGCGCAGTTCACCGCCAACACCATGGCGGCCGTCTCCGAGGCCATGGGCCTGGCCCTGCCGTATTCGGCGGGCGCCCCCGCGCCTTACGAGATCCGCGACCGGTTCTGCGCCGCTGCGGGCGAGCAGATCATGGACCTGATCGCCAAGAACATCCGCCCGCGCGATATCGTGACCCGCAAGGCGCTGGAGAACGCCGCGACGGTGGTCGCGGCCTCGGGCGGCTCGACCAATGCGGCCCTGCACCTTCCGGCCATCGCCCACGAGGCGGGCATCAAGTTCGACCTGTTCGATGTCGCCGAGATCTTCAAGCGCACGCCCTATATCGCGGACCTGAAGCCGGGCGGGCGCTACGTGGCCAAGGACCTGTTCGAGGCAGGCGGCATCCCGCTCCTCATGAAGACGCTGCTCGACCACGGCTACATGCACGGCGACTGCCTGACCGTGACCGGCCGCACCATGGCCGAGAACCTCGCTTCCGTGAAATGGAACGACGATCAGGACGTGGTCTATCCCGCGAACAGGCCGATCACGCCGACCGGCGGCGTCGTCGGGCTGAAGGGCAACCTCGCTCCCGAAGGCGCCATCGTGAAGGTGGCCGGCATGCCCGCCGAGAAGCAGACGTTCCGCGGCCCCGCGCGCTGCTTCGACGGCGAGGAGGCCTGCTTCGAGGCCGTCTCCACGCGCCAATACAAGGAAGGCGAGGTCCTGGTGATCCGCTACGAGGGGCCGCGCGGTGGTCCCGGGATGCGCGAGATGCTCTCCACCACGGCGGCGCTTTACGGCCAGGGCATGGGCGACAAGGTGGCCCTCATCACCGATGGCCGCTTCTCGGGCGCGACCCGCGGCTTCTGCATCGGCCATGTGGGCCCCGAAGCGGCGGTGGGCGGTCCCATCGGCCTGATCCGGGATGGCGACGTCATCGCCATCGACGCCATCAAGGGCACCATCGACGTGGAACTATCGGACGAGGAACTGGCGAAGCGACGTTCCGAATGGAAGCCGCGGGAAACGCGCGCCACCTCGGGCTATCTCTGGAAATACGCACAAACAGTGGGTCCTGCACGGGATGGGGCTGTCACCCATCCCGGCGGAGCCGCAGAAAAAGAAACCTATGCGGACGTTTAATTTCATTGCAGCCACGTTGTGGGTGACCACTCTCGGCGCCGGGGCGGCCTATGCGCTCGACGCCGCGCCTCGTCCGCAACCGCTCACGCCTGCCCTTGCTCCCGCCCTGGCGCCCGTCACCAAGTACGGCTCGGCGCGCGATGCCCTGCGCAGCGGCATGCGCGACTATTACGCCGGCGACAAGGTCGGGGCCGTGCACGCGCTCGAATTTGCGGCTGGCCAGGGGCATTCGCTCGCGCTCTGGAAGCTCGGGCGCATGTATGCCGATGGCGACGGCGTCGAGCACGACGACCTGAAGGCCTTCGAGTACTTCTCCCGGCTCGCCGACCAGCATGCGGACGAGAGCCCCGATTCCCCGAACGCGGCGGTGGTCTCCAGCGCCTTCGTGGCGCTCGGCACCTATTTCCTGGATGGCATCAAGGACACTTATGTCAACGCCAATCCGGCGCGCGCCGTCGAGATGTTCAGCTACGCGGCGACGTATTTCAGCGACTCGAACGCGCAGTACAATCTCGCGCGCCTCTATCTGGAGGGCACGGGCGTCCGGAAGGATGCCCGCCATGCGGCCCGCTGGTTCAACCTGGCGGCCGAGAAGGGACACAGTGCCTCCCAGGCGCTCCTGGGGCATCTCCTGATGACCGGGCAGGGCGTTCCGCGGCAGCGGGCCAAGGGCCTCATGTGGCTGACGCTGGCGCGCGAAGCCTCGACCGATGCCGCCAAGGATCAATGGATCGTATCGCTTTACGACGATGCCTTCGCGGCCGCGGACGAAAGCGACCGCAAGCTGGCCCTGGCCCTGCTCGAGCAGTACATCCAGTCGCGGCGCTGAATCGGATAATCACTGAACGGTTGCATCATGGCCGGGACGAGCCCGACCATGATGGCGAGACGGTCGGCTGTCACTCGATATCGAGATCGACGATCACCGGCACATGATCGGAGGGCTTGTCCCAGCCGCGCACTTCCTTGCGGATCGAGGCTGTCCTGAGCCTGTCCTGCGCCTGGGGCGAGAGGAGCAGGTGGTCGATGCGGATGCCGTTGTTCCGCTGGAAGGCGCCGGCCTGATAATCCCAGAACGAATAGAGGCCCGGCTGGTCGTTGCAGGCGCGCACCGCGTCGACGAGGCCGAGATTGAGAAGCTCCCGGAATCTGGCACGGCTCTCGGGCTGGAACAGGGCATCGTTGGTCCAGGCCGCCGGATCCATGGAGTCCTTGGGTTCGGGAATGACATTGTAGTCGCCGCACAGGACGAGAGGCTCCTCGAGGAGGAGGAGGCTCCTCGCATGGGCGCGGAGGCGGTCCATCCAGGCGAGCTTGTAGTCGAATTTCGGCGTGCCGATGGGGTTGCCGTTCGGCAGGTAGATGGAGGCCACCCGCACCGCGCCCGTGGAGGTCGACACGACGCCTTCCAGGTAGCGGGCCTGCTCGTCGCTCTCGTCGCCCGGCAGGCCCCGGCGCACGTCCTCGAGCGGCCGCTTGGAGAGGATCGCGACGCCGTTATAGGCCTTCTGGCCATGGGTGACGACGTTGTAGCCGAGCGCCTCGACCTCTCCCCGGGGGAAGGCCTCGTCCACGCATTTCAGCTCCTGGAGGCAGACCACGTCCGGATCGGCGCTCTTCACGAAGGTGACGAGGTGGTCCAGCCTCTGCTTGATGGAGTTCACATTCCACGTGGCCACGCGCATCGTGTCACTCTCGCTTTGTCGTCGTCCATGCTTCATCGGATGTTCGTCCCCGGCTGGCAAGCCGGAACTCGTCGCCATCCCCACGGTTGCGCCTCATGCCCGAATCCTGGTTCATCCCCATCGACAGCTATTGCGAGCGCCTGGGGCCGGAATTCTGGGCTGAGCCGCTGAACGCCGTCACGAACGGAGCCTTCCTGGCCGCCGCCCTCTATGCCCTGGTGCTCTGGCGACGGGCGGAGGCGCGGGATGGGCCGGCCCTGTGGCTGATCGCCGTCACCTTCATCGTCGGAGCGGGCAGCTTCCTGTTCCACACCTTCGCCAACCGCTGGTCGCTTCTGGCGGATGTGCTGCCCATCGCGGTCTTCATCTACGGCTACTTCCTGCTCGCCATGCGCCGGTATCTGAACCTCGGAACGGTCGCCGCCATTGCCGTGACGGCGCTGTTCGCGCTCTTCAACATGTCCTTCGGCCGCCTCTGGCTCGGCATCCTTCCCGGCGTGACCCTGAACGGATCGGTCGGCTATATCCCGGCGGCCCTGGCGCTGCCGGCGGTCGGGATCGCCTGCCTGCTTGCGGGGGCGAAGGAGGCGGGCAGGGCGCTTCTCGCGGCGGCTTGCGTGTTCGCCCTGTCCCTTCTTTTCCGTTCGATCGATGAAGCGATCTGCGCGACAATTCCTGCAGGCAGCCATTTTCTGTGGCATGGGCTCAATGCGCTCGTGCTCTTCATCCTGATGAAGGCCGCCATCGTTCATCCATCTCGGAAAAGCTCGTCCCATGTCCAAGGTTGAAATCCACGGCTATGCCATCGTGTCCGACAACGACCGCATCGCCGATGCGTCCGGGCGCACGCCCGATGTGCTCCGCAACGATGCGGACTGGGCCTATTTCCAGGCCGAACTGAACAAGTCGGCCGTGACCGTGCTCGGCCGCCTGGGACACGAGGCCAATTCCAATCCCAGAGGCCGCCTGCGGATGATCCTGTCCTCGTCCTCGACCGGGCTTGAGCGGCGCCCGGATGGCTGGTGGTGGAATCCTGAGAACCTGCCCTGGGCCGAGGCGATCCGGACGGTGCTGCCGGAAGGCGGGCGCGTGGCCGTCCCCGGGGGGCGTCTGGTGTTCGATCTCTTCCTCGCCATCGGATACGATGCGTTCCATCTGACCCGGGCGGAAGGCACGTTCATCCCGAACGGCGTGCCCGTGTTCTCGGGCTGCGGGGGCGATGTCAGGGCCGAGGCGGTCCTGTCGGCCCACGGGTTGCGACCAGCTCCCCGCCGGATCCTGGATCCGAAGGGTCCGGTGAGCCTGACAATATGGCGGAACGGTAGCCGAGACTCGTGAGTTTGCTTGGAGTTGGCATGCAACAGCGACCCCAAGGGAGGAGCCGATGCGTCACCTCACAGTTTCGACCGCACTGCTCGCCGGCTGCCTGATCGCCGGAGGGGCATGGGCGCAGGGCTCCTCGGGCGGCTCCGGCGGTGGCAGCGGCGGAGGGTCCGGCGGCTCTTCGACCTCGGCGTCTCCCTCCACCGGCTCGACCGCATCCCCGAGCACGGCCGGCCGGCCCAGCGGCCCGAACCTCCGCCGGTCCAGCCAGGGCATGCGGGGAAGCGCCGATCCCGGAAACCGGTCGAGCCGCGTCGGCGGCACGACGGGCAATACCGGGACGGGCAGCCGGGAAAGCACGGGCGCGATCCCGCCTCCCGGCACGGAGGGCAGCACGGGGGGCTCCGCCGCCGGATCGGGCGGATCCCAGACAGGCCCCGCCGAAACGGGAACGGTCGCCGGGAACCGGCTTCAGTCGGGCGAGCGGTCCACCGTCGGCCCCAGCTCGCGCGAGGAGAAGCTGCTCGAGGAGGCCGACAAGAGGGTCAGGCGTGGGATCTGCCAGGGCTGCTGATCGTCAGGCGGCTTCGTCGATCTCCGGATAATCCGTATAACCCTTGGCATCGCCGCCATAGAACGTGGCGCGGTCCGGCTCGTTCACCGGCGCATTGAGGCGGAAGCGCTCGACGAGGTCGGGATTGGAAATGAAAAGACGTCCGAACGCCACCAGATCCGCCCGCCCGCTGGAGATTGCCTCCGCGGCCATGTCGCGGTCGTAGCCGTTATTGGCGATATAGGCTCCGCGGAAGGAGCGGCGCAGGCCCTCGTAATCCACGTCCACGGCGTTGCGGTCGCCTTGCGTGGCACCCTCGATCATGTGGATGTAGCCGAGCCCGAGACCGTCGAGCTTTTCCACCACGTGGCTGAACAGGGCCTGCGGGTTGGAGTCGGCCGCATCGTTGACCTTGGCGGGCGACAGGCGGATGCCGACCCGGCCCTTGTCCCAGACCTTGAGCACGGCCTCCGCCGCTTCGACGGTCAGGCGGGCCCGGTTCTCGATGGAGCCGCCATAGGCGTCCGTACGGCGGTTGGAGCCGTCCTTCATGAACTGGTCGAGGAGGTACCCGTTCGCCGCATGGATCTCGACGCCGTCGAACCCGGCTTCCTTGGCGTTGCGGGCGGCGTTCTCGTAGTCCCGCAGGATGCCTGGAATCTCCGAGAGATCGAGCGCGCGGGGCTCGGACACGTCGGCGAAGCCCTCCTGAAGGAAGGTCTTCGTTTGAGCGCGGATCGGCGAGGGGCCGACCGGCGCGCCGCCGCCGGGCTGGAGGGAGGTATGGGACACGCGGCCCACATGCCAGAGCTGGATGAAGATCCGCCCCCCGGCCTTGTGGACCCTATCGGTCACCTTGCGCCAATGTTCGACCTGGTCTGGCGTGTAGATGCCCGGCGTCCGCAGGTAGCCCTGGCCCTGATGGGAAATCTGCGAGCCTTCCGAGATCAGGAGGCCGGCGCTGGCACGCTGGGCGTAATAGGTGGCCGTGATGTCCTGAGGCACATCCCCCTCGGCCGCCCGGTTCCGGGTGAGGGGAGCCATGACCAGTCGGTTCGGCAGGGTCAGGTCGCCCAGCCTGAAGGGCTGGAACAATGCATTGGCATCGGCGCTCATCGTAAAACCTCGTTCAACCCTGTGGAATTACCGGAAACACAGGTCGATACGAGATAATCGGCCTCCGGCCCGATGCAACGAGGGGCTGGTATGCGAAATTCTCAACGGTCCTGCTTTATGTGCTGAAGGAAATCACCTTGGCATTCAACATCGATGCCGAGCCACTTTTAATGACACTTTATATCATATAAGGGTGTGCCCAACGATAAGCTTTGGGGGCACGATGAACCTGACTGCATTCTCAACCAAAACTACGACGTTCACGCTCGCTGCAGGTCTACTTCTGGCCGGCTGCGGAGGCCGTGAGGCCAAGCCTGTGCCCTCGACGAATGTCGCTGACGTATCGCTCGATTGCCCCGCCATTGCGCGCGAGTTCGAAGCGAACGAACGTCAGATCGTCGTGACGCTTCAGGAAAAGGACGGCGCCGTCGCCAAAAACGTCGTTCTTGGCGTCACGGGAGCCGTTCTCTTCTGGCCGGCTCTCTTCTTCATGGACCCGAAGTCGCCGGAAAAGGTCGAGATCGACGCATTGCGCAATCGCAACAGAGTGCTTGAAGATATCGGTCGTACCAAACGCTGCCCGTCATTGAATACGAAGATTGCCGAAGTGTATCGCAGACTCGATGACATGCCCGCGCAGGCGCCTCAGTAAATGCCTATGCTGACTTAAGATGCAGGATCGGGCTCATACGGCTTCAGGCCGAGGCCCGATTGAGCTGCGCGATATCGTCATCATCGAGCTGCACCTTCGTGGCCTGCACGAGGTCCTGGATCTGCTCCACGCTCGTGGCGCTGGCGATCGGCGCGGTCAGGCCCGGCCGGGCCATCAGCCAGGCGAGCGCGATCTGGGCCGGGGTCGCGTTCCTGCGGGCCGAGACCTCGTCCAGGGCCGCCAGGATGCGCCTGCCGCGATCATCGAGATAGGCGGCCATCCGCCCGCCGCGTACGCTCTTGCCGAAATCCGCCTCCGACCGGTACTTGCCTGTCAGGAAGCCGCTGGCAAGGCCGTAATAGGGAATGACGCCGATCTCCTCCCGGCGGCAGAGCGGCTCCAGCTCCGCCTCGTATTCCACGCGGTCGGACAGGTTGTACTTGGGCTGCAGGCTCTCGTAGCGCGGCAGGCCGCCTTCGGCGCTGATCTCCAGGGATTCCTTCAGCCGCGCAGCGGTGAAGTTCGAGGCGCCGATGGCCCGCACCTTCCCGTCCCGGATCAGTTCCTGGTAAGCCGCGAGCGTTTCCTGCTGCGGCGTGTCGGGATCGTCGCGATGGGATTGGTAGAGGTCGATGTAATCGGTCTGGAGCCGCCGCAGAGAGGCCTCCACCGCGGAGCGAATATAGGCCTTCGACAGGCCCTTCTGGTCCGGCCCCATCTCGGACCCGACCTTGGTGGCGATCACGAGCCTGTCGCGATTGCCGCGGGCCTTCATCCACTTGCCGATGATCGTCTCCGACTCGCCGCCTTTGTGGCCGGGCACCCAGGTCGAATACACATCCGCCGTGTCGATGAAGTTGAGGCCAGCATCGACATAGGCGTCGAGCACCTTGAACGACGTCGCCTCGTCGGCCGTCCAGCCGAAGACGTTGCCGCCGAGGCACAGGGGCGAAACCATCAGGTCCGAGCGGCCGAGCCGACGCTTGTCCATTGTCATCTCCTTGATCCGCTGCCGATCTGGGGCGGATCACGGCATCGGCAAGATGCGTAATCAAGAATGCGGCGTCTGGTGACAGCAACTCGGACGCCGCATTCGACCCTTTATCAGGCGGCTTCGCTCAATGTGATGCCGCGAGCTTCCGCGAATGCGAAGAGCTCGGATTCGCTGCCGACGCGATGGCGCTGGTCGATGGTCCAGCCGCTCTCGTCGCGCACGACGATATAGCCCCGTGCCTGCAACCGGGAGACGATCGCCTGGATGCCGCTCGACTCGGATTTCGTCACGCCCCGCTCGGCGATGAAGCGCTCGATGGCCGCCTGTGCCGCCTGGGCGAGGTCAATCGCATCGGCGCGGTTGGCCGGCTTGGCCTTCGCCTTGGCCTGGGCGAGCGCCCGTGCCGGGTCCCGACGAACCGATTTCCAGCCTCCGCGACCGGATGTCTGCGCGTTGGCCGGTTCCAGCTCCGTCGGGCGAACGGCCGCGGGTGCCTCGGTGACGACGATCTTCGATGCCGGCGGAGGCGCCGGCTGCGGGGCAGGGCGGGGAGCAGCGACCTGCGATACGCCTCGTATCGCGGGCAGGACGGGCTTCCTCACCTCCGCCTTCGGTTTCTCCACGGGCTTGGGTGCGACCGCCCGGGCCATCTCCTGAAGAGCCTTCTTCTCCTGGGCCCGGCGGGCGGCCTCTTCGGCCCTGCGCTTCGCCTCTGCCTCAGCCTCGGCCTTCCTGGCCGCCATGGCCTGACGCTTCGCCTCCTCCTCGGCCTTCCGTGCCTCCGCGTCGCGGCGGGCCGCGGCCTCGGCGGCACGCTTGACCCGGACGACGAGGCGCTGGTCGATGCGCGCCTTCTCGGCGATGGCCGCCCGCGCGGCCCGGACCATGCCGGCTTCCGCTTCCGCGATGAAAATCTTCAGCCGCTCGGCCATGGATGCTTCGAGCGCCTTGAGCGCCTGGGCAAGCGCGGCCTGAGCGTCGATCATGCGCTCCGCCGGTCGCGCCGGCACGGCCGGCTGCGCCGGAAACGGGGCGGCCGGCCTTGCAGGCGCCTCGCCCACCTGAGAGGACTGCCGAGGCGGCTTTTGAGCAATGGCTCTTGCAGCCGGTGCAGGCTTCGCGCCCGGCGCCTGAGCCGCTATGGGACGCGCCGTTCCCGCGGCCGTGATCTTCGCCAGCTTGGAAAGGTCGCGCACGCCGATCAGGCCGAGATCCTGCATCTTCCAGCGGATCTGCGTCACGGTTCGCCCGAGCTCGGCGGCGATCTGCTTGTCCGTCATCGGCGGATCGGCCGAGACGAGTTCGCGCAGGCGCGCGACGCTGGCTTCGTCCCAGGACTGGTGGGGCTGAACAAGGGTGCCGATCAGCCGCGCCCTGGCATAGGTTGCCGGCACGGGCCGTCCCAGTTTCGCGGCGGTGACGGGAACCGGAACCTTGGCTTCCCTATCGCGACGCAGAATCTCAAGTTCTTCTTCAGTCCAGACCCTGTTCATTGCAGGGCTTCTCCTTTTCTCTGCTCGAGCATCGGACCCAAAACGGACTTGCACCCTTGGGATCGATCCGAAGCCTGATCCCTTGAGCGGCGCATCGTTGAACGCGGAAAGCCGGGTCCGCCTTCCAGCACGATGCGCTAGGCTGGATCCGGCGAACCTGCATCGCGAGAAAAGAAGCGAATGCGGAAAAGGAAGGAAATTCGCCGGATCGTGCCGGCGACGGATGACCGTTATGCCGGCATGGAGTGGTGAGGCACTTGAAGGAGAGTGCCGGTTCTGGCGGAGCGCGCCGCCGAGGACCATGAGGCAGGTCCCGGATCGGGTTGCTGCTCACGATCGCGCATGACGCGGCAACTCCTCAAGAAGCGCATGCTTCGTGACGAGGACCATTGCGGTCGCTTGAAGTCGAGCTGCCGGTGCATGACCAATGGTTCGGTTCGAGAACAGGGGGAGGTTTAGTCGGCTTCGGATCAAATCACAATGCTTGAGATGTCCGTTACGGAAAGTTTCCTCGCAAAGTCGGAGACCCTTGCGTAACAACGCTTTCAGCGCCCTTTTCGGTGGACTCGTAAGAATTGGTTAACCATGAGCGCGCATTCTCGCTCCTGTGAGTCCCACGGGGATTTCACGCTGCCTCACAGGGGGAGGGCACATGGCCGACAGCACCATTGCGCAAACGATCAACGAGAGAATCGAAGCCGTAAAGAAGGTCGTGAACCTGATCGCGCAGGCGGGCAGGGGAGACGACCTGCACGATCTGCGCGTCCTTCTCATCAACACCATGAGCATGCTCAAGCGCGACCCCGGAATCGAGGCTGCCGTGGACGACCTCTACGCATCGGCCGACGCCCTGGTGAAGGATGCGTCCGCCGGCTCGCCCCCCAACGCGCGATCGCTGCGCCTGCTGCTCTCTGCCCTGGACCGATTCTGCGGCCGTCTCACCGCCGCCGTGGACCGGATCGTCCCTGAACCCGAGATGCGCCTGAAGGGACTGGAGGCCGCTTACGCGGTCCAGCTCGAGCGTTTCTCGATGAATGCCGACCTGGACCCCGTCGGGCAGGTTGCCTGACGCGGCCACGGCGCGCCTTCCTCGCCGACCACCCGCTTCCGCCCCCAAAAGTGTAGAACTTGTAATCTACGGGAATTCCGCTTTTGCCGTCCCAATTGACGAGCAGCTCTTCAATCAGGAATTTTCCTGAGAACGGCTTTGCGCCATAGGATTCATGAACTGCCTCGATCAGGGATTTTCTGTCGTAAGGCTTCCCGTCGAGGAGATTTATACCGTCGGAAATCACGAAGACATTTTTTGGCGGAATAGCCGCGCGATGGTTTCAAGACGAATTTTCGCGGGAGTTCCGAGAAGTCGGGTATGTCGTCGATATTCGAGTAGAGACCGGTTTCCTCCGGAACCTTAAAGCCTTTTTCCGCCATGAAGAGCGGCCCTCTAGCTTTCGGGACAGTCGGCTGATCTCCGCCAGCTGCCCATCGACCCACCACCTTTTGCGGCGGGCATGAAGCTGCTCACTGAAGGTCATCGAAGGATGGATGAGTTCGTATAGCTTGCCGAAAGGAAGAGATCAGCTTCATGCGGCTTGTATGCATGTCTGTCCTGCGGGTTTCAGGCCGGCCAAAAGCCCCCGGAGCGGGGTGCTCCTGAGGGCTTTGGATTGGTTGCGGGGACAGGATTTGAACCTGTGACCTTCAGGTTATGAGCCTGACGAGCTACCGGGCTGCTCCA
>JAEWKH010000058.1 GCA_023386155.1 Pseudomonadota bacterium | reverse complement strand
TTTGTTCAAATATATTCATATCTACCCTGCTTGTACCATTATGTTATACACCTCTTTAGGAGTATTCATAAAACAAGGCAAATGTAAAGAACTGTATTGTTTTGTATAACCACATGGTTACCTAATCGCCAATTAATATAAGCTCCATTATTTCTCCATATTTTTATGCTAGAAGTGACAAGGAGAAATGTAATGTTTCTCTCAGAGAATATAAATCATTCCTTTTGCCCACCTTAATGGTGGGCTTTTTTATGCAAAACCTGAACGTCCTGTGGTATTCCTCTGGCATAATGATTTTCGCGATTAACCAACAACCAGACCAGCAAATACGCCACCACCAGCACAGCAACATCCATCAGGTTTGCCACATCCCATGCGTGCGGCTCAAAGCCGCCATGGCATATTAATCCGCTTGCCATTTTCGAACAGCTGATAGGTTTAGTCCGGTGTTTCCCTGCTTGCACTTAAAAATGAGCGGATGGGAAACTCTCGAAATGGTTCGTCGATATGCTCACCTCGCACCTAATCACCTTACCGAACACGCACGGTAAATAGATTCGATCCTGAACCCATCGGTCCCAAATCTGTCCCAATCAAAAAATAAGGAAGGTATTAATGATGTGTAACTTATTGATTTAAAATGGATAATATAAACAGATTGTAAAAAGCAAGACATTGATATGTATATAAAAAAACTATTACGCAATCATTAGATACCCCCAGATTTAGTTGTAAAGCAAGCACACTTTGCATTTCGAGACAATCCAGGTAAAGACTCCTACCTCCCATTTTGTGATTTTTATACTTATGATGATAAGTTGAACGTTGGGTAGTGCTTCCAATCAGTAGAACATGTGCTTTTCAATGAAGGAACCGATGACTTTTTCGTGGATTGCAACGGAACGCGAGAAGCAGATTGTTTTACTTACCAGCCGCTTGATGCGGGTGCGGAGGGTCAGGTTGTTACGTTCAATACGTTGCGTGAAGATTTTGCCGGTCAGGTATTTCTCCTTCGGCACTTCTCTGGCGTAGCTGCCCCAGTCATCGCGGCCACCATGCCGATACAGAACGGAGTCAACAGGGCTAACAATTCCCGACAGGCCTCATCATTCCGTGGCCCGAAAGTGTAAGCCAACACACCGCCAGTTTTAGTGTTCTACGCATACCAGCGCCAGTGTTGTTGCGCCTTGTTGCCAACGAAGCTCCACAGCTCATCAAGTTCACAGATAAGGGCAACATCAGCGTGAGCTGACTGACGCAGATGTTATCCGCTGGGGCGAGAGCTTTTTAATGTCCGTATGACGGTATTGATGCTGATTTTCAGTGTTCTGGCGATATCACGGCCCCTGTGCCATTATGCGCCATTTCAACGATCAGCTCCTTAAAGCCGGGTTTTCTGGCTTCATAAGAGTAAGTGAGCTGGAAAACACGTTTACATGAACGACAACGGAAACGCTCATGCTGGGAACAACTACGACCATGTCGATAAACTTTATCGGAATTACAGCGCGGACAATGAACAGTAACGGTAGCCATGGAAAACCTTAAATACCAGTAGATTACCAGAAACTTCTATCAATTGAAGACATTACCGTTTTTGATTACAGCAAATGTTTTATTAATTACCCCACCATCGACTAAATCCGTTAGAACGTCGAATGATGCCATTCGTAAATACATTAAAAAGACTGTTGTAATCAACGAAGATGGAAAACAGTGTGTTAAAACTAATCTGAACTTCAGAAAAACAGATGATGGTATGGTGATATATATATCCGCTCTGAACCGCCACGCAATTTAAAATAAAAATCAACAAATATCGTCGATATCCATATATACCATTTTTCTGTAGTTGTATTAGCGTCGCATATTTTATGACTTTAAGTCATAAGTCAAAACACCTGAGAAAAAGCAAACAACATTTTCATTACCACCAATAAAAACCACAGACAAAGAATGCGTGCAACTACAAAATATTGTAGTTTTAAGCAAAAATAAATGTGACATATATCACATTTATAATTACATAGCTAATTAATAATTAGTGCGCAATTCAACAATGCTTTCGTTTGAAATTGTCTATGGTTATTAATGTAACTTTGGAATATACGTTCCGGAATCATTTACTATGAATAAAATATACGCTCTAAAATATTGTTATATTACTAACACAGTAAAGGTTGTCTCTGAACTAGCCCGAAGGGTATGTAAAGGGAGTACCCGCAGAGGAAAAAGACTTTCAGTACTTACCTCTCTGGCACTATCTGCATTACTCCCAACCGTTGCTGGTGCATCAACGGTTGGTGGCAACAATCCTTACCAGACATACCGCGACTTTGCAGAAAACAAAGGGCAGTTTCAGGCTGGCGCAACAAACATTCCTATTTTTAATAATAAAGGGGAATTAGTAGGACATCTTGATAAAGCGCCCATGGTTGATTTTAGCAGTGTGAATGTAAGCTCAAATCCCGGCGTTGCAACATTAATTAACCCGCAATATATAGCCAGTGTAAAACATAATAAAGGATATCAGAGCGTCAGCTTCGGTGATGGTCAGAACAGTTACCATATTGTGGATCGTAATGAACACAGTTCATCTGATCTCCACACACCAAGACTTGATAAGCTCGTAACTGAGGTTGCTCCGGCTACCGTAACCAGCTCATCAACAGCTGATATATTGAACCCTTCAAAATACTCGGCATTCTACAGGGCTGGTTCGGGAAGTCAGTATATTCAGGATAGTCAGGGTAAGCGACATTGGGTAACAGGTGGGTATGGTTATCTGACAGGAGGAATACTCCCGACATCATTCTTTTATCACGGCTCAGACGGCATTCAGCTGTATATGGGGGGCAACATACATGATCATAGCATCCTGCCCTCTTTTGGAGAGGCCGGCGACAGTGGTTCTCCATTATTTGGCTGGAATACGGCCAAAGGGCAGTGGGAACTGGTCGGTGTTTACTCGGGAGTAGGAGGGGGGACCAATTTGATATATTCTCTTATTCCTCAGAGTTTTCTCTCACAGATCTATTCAGAGGATAATGACGCTCCCGTCTTTTTTAATGCCTCATCCGGCGCCCCCCTGCAATGGAAATTTGACAGCAGCACCGGCACTGGCTCTCTGAAACAGGGTTCCGATGAATATGCCATGCACGGGCAAAAAGGTTCTGACCTGAACGCAGGTAAAAATCTGACATTCCTGGGACATAATGGTCAGATTGACCTGGAAAACTCTGTCACGCAGGGTGCCGGTTCACTGACATTTACTGATGACTACACTGTCACCACTTCAAACGGAAGTACCTGGACCGGGGCCGGTATTATTGTGGACAAGGATGCCTCCGTAAACTGGCAGGTTAATGGTGTGAAAGGTGACAACCTGCATAAAATCGGCGAAGGAACCCTGGTTGTACAGGGAACCGGTGTTAATGAGGGCGGCCTGAAAGTCGGGGATGGGACCGTTGTCCTCAATCAGCAGGCTGACAGTTCAGGACACGTTCAGGCATTCAGTAGCGTGAATATTGCCAGCGGCCGCCCGACAGTCGTGCTGGCAGACAACCAGCAGGTTAATCCGGACAATATATCCTGGGGCTACCGGGGGGGGGTTCTGGATGTTAACGGGAATGACCTGACATT
>JAEWKH010000054.1 GCA_023386155.1 Pseudomonadota bacterium | reverse complement strand
CCCGTCGGCGGATGCGGCCGCCACCATGGTGCGGAGGAACAGGAGTGCATCGTCCTCGGTCTGCGAGACCGGGTGGAACCGTGACGTCTCCGGCAGGTCCAGGGCGGATTGCGCGACGGCCTCATGGGGCTCGGCCGCCGGAAGGGGAGGAGCGCCGGCCGCGCTTCCGGCCGGTCCCCGGCCTGCCTGCTGGTTCTGGTAGGCCTTGTAGGCGAGCCCGCCGATCACGGCGAGGCCGCCGAGCTTGACCAGGCTGCCGGTCAGCTTGCCCTTCTTGCGTCCCTTGAACAGAAGCCCCGCCAGGCCGACCAGGGCCGTCTGCGTGAGCCCAGGATGCTGCGCGGCGAAATCCTTGGCCTTCTGCAGGAACTGGTCGGGCGAGTGACCGGCGATCTGGGGCATGTGCCGGTCGGCCGTCTGTCCGGCCGGTCCCTGGCCGGATGGGCCGGGGCCCCGCTGATCGGGACGGCCGATGGCTCCAACGAATGCATCCAGAAGCTTCCTGTAATCGACCATCGAATCCTCCCGTCGTCTTCAATCCGGCAAAGTACAACGGGAGGACGGCGGAATGGTTCAGGTTCTCAGGCCGGCTTCGGCACCATGGCGGAACGTGCCTTGAAGAGCTGGGACACGACCACGGGACTCGCCGTCGCCAAGCCGATCAGGGTGGTCTCCAGATCGGGCGCGATGATCGGCAGGGCGGCAAGCCCGATGAGCCAGCGCTCCCAGGCCCGCATCGTCGTCAGCCCGTAGCCGGCGAACGCCGCCGACAGGAACATGATGCCGACGGCGGCGCCCGCGGTCACGAAGAGGAAGCCCGGCCAGGTGAATTCGGGCGTGACGACCAGCATGGCCGGCCCGTAGACGAAGACGAACGGCACGAGCGCCTTGCCCAGGCCCAGCCGGAAGGCCGTGTTGCCGGTCCTGAACGGGTCGGCCCCGGCCATGCTGGCGCCCGCATAGGCGGCGAGGGCCACGGGCGGCGTGATGTCGGCGAGCACCCCGTAATAGAATACGAAGAAATGCGCGACGAGGGGCTGGACGCCGAGAAGGCCGAGCGCCGGCGCGGCGACCGTGACCATGATGATGTAGTTCGCCGTCGTCGGGACGCCGCATCCCAGCAGGATGCAGACGATGGCCGTCATCAGCAGGGTGAAGAACAGCGTCATGGCCTTCATGTCGGTCAGGACTGCCGGAAGGATATCCACGACGCCTTGCGCCAGCTGAGCGGCGAAGGACGTGACGATGAAGGAAATCTTGAAGCCGACCCCCGTGAGCGTGACGATGCCGACGATGATGCCGACCGTCGCGGCGGCCGCACCCACGCTGATGGCGTATTTGGCGCCGACCACGAAGGCATCGACGAGATCGAGCACCAGCACCTTGCCCGCGTCGCTCTTGAGGAAGGTGTAAATCAGGAGCGCCAGCACCAGGCCGAGGAGCGGGCCCACGAAGACCAGCTGCGTGAGCATGCCGGTGGCAACGGCCGCGATGACGGCCCCCAGGAAGCCGAGCGTGATGGCGGGAACGCGCGAGGCGCCGACGACGAGGCAGGCCGTGATGCCCCAGAAAGCCGCGAGATAGGGCGTGAAGCCGGAGAACAGGACGATCAGCAGCACGGCGAGCGGCATGATCGTCTGCCAGCCCTCGCGGATGACCTTGGCGGCCTTGGGCAGCTCCTCCGCGGGCAATCCCTTCAGCCCGGCGCGCTTGGCCTCGAGATGGACCTGCATGAACACGCCGAAGAAATGCATCAGGGCCGGAACGAGCGCGGCCAGGATCACCGTCTGGTAGGAGACGTTCAGGAACTCCACCATCAGGAAGGCGGCCGCCCCCATGATCGGCGGGGTGATCTGCCCGCCGGTCGAGGCCGCCGATTCCACGGCCGCCGCGAAATGGCGCTGGTAGCCGACGCGGATCATCGCCGGGATCGTGAGCGAGCCCACCGTGACCGTGTTGGCGATGGAGGAGCCCGAGATCATGCCGAACAGGGCCGAGCCGAAGATCGAGACCTTCGCCGGCCCGCCGGCATAGCGGCCCGCCAGGCAGGTGGCGAGATCGATGAAGAGCTTGCCGAGCCCGACCCGGGTCGCGAGCACGCCGAAGAGCACGTAGTGGAAGACGTAAGTGGCAACGACTCCCAGGGCGATGCCATAGATGCCCTGGCTCGTCAGGTAGAGATGGTTGACGATGTTGGACCAGGACGCGCCGGGATGCTGGAGAATACCCGGCATGGAAGGGCCGAAATAGGCATAGAGCATCACCCCGATGGCGATGACCGGAAGGGGCCAGCCCACGGAGCGGCGGGTCGCCTCGAGCAGCACCACGATCAGGATCGTTCCCATCAGCACATCGATCGCCGACGGATTGCCGACCCGGAACGCCAGCTCGCTGAAGATCCAGGGCACATAGAGGCTGGAGACGGCCGCCGCGATGGCGAGGGCCCAGTCGATCAGGGAGATGCTGCCGGGCCGCCACCAGGTCGAGGGTGCGATCCGCTCCTGATCGCTCTTGAAGGCGGAGAAGACGAGGAAGATCAGGCCCAGCACGAAGGCCATGTGAATGCCGCGGTGGGTGGCCTCCCGCAGCAGCCCGAAGCCGGCCGTATAATAATGGAAGAACGAGAGCGCCAGCAGCAGGCCCGCGACGAACCACGCGGTGGTCGGAGGCAGCGGGCGGAAGCGCATCTCGGGGTCGAATTTCTCCTCGAGGCTGCGGTTCTCGATGATCACATTGGCATCGGCTGAAGACATGACGGTCTCTCGGTGGGCTCTCGTGATAAGCAAAACGCCCCCCGCGGCCCATGCCGCGAGAGGGCGAACGTGTTGGTCGGGCGGGATCAGCCCTTCAGCAGACCGGCTTCCTTGTAGAAGCGCTCGGCGCCCGCATGCACGGGAATGCCCGCGCCGGCCAGGGCGTTCTCCTTGCGGATGAGCTTGCCCTTGGCGTGACCGGCATCGAGCGCGGCGCGGGTCTTGTCGCTCCACAGGCCCTTGACGACCTGATAGACGACCTCGTCCGGCACCTTGGCGGAGGTCACCCATTGAGCGCCGACCGCCAGGGTCTTCACCGCGGCCACGTCCTTGTAGGTGCCGGCCGGGATCTCGTCGGCCGCGAAGAAGCTGTATTGCTTGCGGATGGCATCCGCCTCAGGGCCCGAGAGCGGGACGAGATCGACACCGCCGCCGGTCGCGGCGAGTTCCGTGATGGCGCTGGTCGGATAGCCGCCGACGAAGAAGAAGGCGTCGAGGCCGCCGTCGCGCATGCGCTCCGCCGCCTGGTTCGGCTTCAGGAAGTCGGCCTTCACGTCCGTCTCCTTCAGGCCCCAGCCCGACAGGATGATCCGCGCGTCGACGAGCGTGCCGGAGCCGGGCTCGTCGAGGGACACGCGCTTGCCCTTGAGATCCGCGACCGACTTGATGTTGGCCGATTTCGCCGCGACCAGATGGATGCTCTCGGGATAGAGATTGGCGAGAAGCCGCAGGTCCTCGATCTTGCCCTTGCCCTCGAAAAGGCCCGTGCCGGTATAGGCCCAATAGGCGACGTCCGCCTGGGTGAAGCCGGATTCGAGCGCCCCCGACACGATGGAATTGACATTGGCCACCGAACCGTTCGACGCCTGAGCGGTCAGGACGAGCTGCGGCGGGTTCGAGACGGCATTCGCGATGAGGCCGCCGACCGGATAATAGGTCCCGGCCGTTCCGCCCGTGCCGATCCGGAAGAAGGCGGGAGCCTGCGCGAAGGCGCTACGGCCCAAAGCGGCGGCGGCGCCGAGGCCGAGGCCGATCCCGGCCAGTTCGCGTCGTGTCAGTTTCATGGACATGCTGTTCATCTTCCCCTTGTGAAGGCTCTGACCGTTTGCAACACGGTTCTGCTTCACTCTAGCGGGAATTCGGCTTCCGTCTACGCTTCTGGTCCTGTTGTTCTGTTGAACATTCTGGGGATGCGCGGGTCCTACCTGCAGGGTTCATTGTCCAACTTGCGCCCGCAGCCGCCCTGGTGAAGCGCGCGGTGAGGCGATGGAGCAATCCGCGTGCTGATCGAGGGGATCGAACTCAGACCACGCGAGGAGGGTGGCGGTGTCGATGCGCTGTTGCACGGTGGCTTGGCGCGCATCCTCGTTGTTTGCTCGGCAGGCGCCGTAGCGGCGAAGCCGATCCGCGCCGTTGCTGTGGCGGGTTTCAGGCCGGCCAAAAGCCCCCGGAGCGGGGTGCTCCTGAGGGCTTTGGATTGGTTGCGGGGACAGGATTTGAACCTGTGACCTTCAGGTTATGAGCCTGACGAGCTACCGGGCTGCTCCA
>JAEWKH010000028.1 GCA_023386155.1 Pseudomonadota bacterium | reverse complement strand
CCATCCTGCGCCTCGCGCAGTCGGAAGGCCCCATCGTCTTCCTGGGCAACCGCATCGACGGCATGCGTTCAAAAGAGATCCGCCCGATGCGCAAGGACCTGCAGGTGGTGTTCCAGGACCCCTACGGCTCCCTCTCGCCCCGCATGTCGATTGCCGAGATCGTCGAGGAGGGACTGGTCGTCCAGAACAAGGGCCTTTCCTATGCCGAGCGCCGCGATATCGTCGCCAAGGCCCTGGACGATGTGGGACTCGATCCCTCGACCATGGACCGCTATCCGCACGAGTTCTCCGGCGGCCAGCGCCAGCGCATCGCCATCGCCCGCGCCATGGCTCTTGAGCCGCGCTTCATCATGCTCGACGAGCCGACCTCGGCGCTCGACATGTCCGTGCAGGCGCAGATCGTCGAATTGCTGCGCGATCTCCAGAAGCGGCGCGACCTTGCCTACATGTTCATCAGCCACGATCTGAAAGTGGTGCGGGCGCTCGCGAACCACGTGGTGGTGATGCAGAACGGCAAGATCGTCGAGGAAGGATCCGCCGAAAGCATCTTCGCCGCGCCGCGCACCGACTACACCAAGGCGCTCTTCGCCGCCGCCTTCAACCTCGAGACGGCAGCCTCGAACGCCGTTCGGGAATAGGCTTGAGCGTTTCGAACATGCACTCGCACCACCACACCGGCGACCACGAGCATCACGGGCATTCCCATGCTCCGCAGGCCGGATACGGGGGCGCCTTCGCCATCGGCATCACGCTCAATCTCGCCTTCGTGGCCATCGAGGCGGGCTACGGGTTCTGGGCCGATTCCATGGCCCTGCTTTCCGATGCCGGCCACAACCTCAGCGACGTGCTCGGCCTTGCCATCGCCTGGGCGGCCGCCCTGCTCGCGCGGCGCAGGCCCTCGGAACGTTTCACCTACGGCCTGCGCTCCGGCTCGATTCTGGCCGCGCTCTTCAACGCCCTCCTCCTGCTCGTGGCGGTCGGCGGCATCGTGTGGGAATCCATCGAGCGGCTGATCGAGCCCGCCCCCGTGGCGGCTGTCACCATGATGATCGTGGCCGGCATCGGGATCATCGTGAACGGCTTCACGGCCTTCCTCTTCATGGGCGGCCAGCACGATCTCAACATCCGCGGCGCATTCCTGCACATGGTGGCCGACGCCGCCGTGTCCCTCGGGGTGGTTCTCGGCGGCCTCGCCATCCTGTGGACGGGCGCGAACTGGATCGACCCGGTGCTCAGCCTCGTCATCGCCGCCGTCATCGTCTGGGGGACCTGGGGATTGCTGAAGCAGTCCCTGACACTCTCCTTGCAGGGGGTGCCGCGCGGCATCGCCGTGCCCGAGGTCAGGACGGTGCTCGAGGCGATGCCGGGCGTCGCCCGCGTCCACCACCTCCATGTCTGGGCCGTGAGCACGACCGAGGCGGCGCTGACCGCCCATCTCGTCATGCCGGACGGTCATCCTGGCGACCGCTTCCTGGCCGAGGCGCAGCGGAAGCTGAAAGGCCGTTTCGGCATCGGGCATTCGACCCTGCAGATCGAGATCCATCGGCCAGGAGCTCACGATCACGGCCAGGAATGCCCCCTCGACGACCATAAGCACGCCTCCCAGGGGCACGATCATGGGGGACACCCCCATGATCACGGGCCATCGCCACTTTCACCGCAATGACGTATCAATCATGATCCTCATGGTTTGAAGGACTCCTCGATGCCTCGCGCTCTACTCATCGTGCTCGATTCCGTCGGTATCGGCGGCGCCGAGGATGCGGCCGCCTATGGCGATGCCGGCGCCGATACGGTCGGGCATATCGCCGAGGCCTGCACCGCGGGCCGCGGCGACCAAGCCGGGCTGCGCGAAGGGCCGCTTCGCCTGCCTCATATGACGGCGCTGGGCCTCGGCCTCGCCTGCGAGGCCTCGACGGGACGCATGCCGCCGAACCTTGCGCCGCAGGGCTCCCTGAAAGGCGCCTGGGGCTATGGCGTCGAGACCTCCAAGGGCAAGGACACGCCCTCGGGCCATTGGGAGATCGCGGGCGTTCCCGTCACCTTCGACTGGGGCTATTTCCCCAACACCGTCCCGGCCTTCCCGGAAAAGCTGACGGCGGCTCTCATCGAGCGCGGCAGGCTTCCGGGCATCCTCGGAAACAAGCATGCGTCGGGCACGACGATCATCGAGGAATTCGCCGTGGAGCATCTGCGGACCGGCAAGCCGATCTGCTACACCTCCATCGACAGCGTGCTGCAGATCGCCGCGCACGAGGAATTCTTCGGATTGCAGCGGCTCTACGATCTCTGCCAGATCGGCCGCGAGCTCTGCGACGAGTACAAGATCGGCCGCGTGATCGCCCGTCCCTTCCAGGGCACGCCCGAGAGCGGCTTCAAGCGAACCGGCAACCGCAAGGACTACGCCACGCCGCCGCCGGCCGACACCATTCTCGACAGGCTGGCAAGGGCGGGCCGATCCGTCGTGACCGTCGGCAAGATCGGCGACATCTTCGCCCATCGGTCGACGGGCAGGGAGGTCAAGCCCAACGGCAACGACGCCTGCCTCACGGCCGCCATCGAGGCGATGAGGGACCTGCCGGACGGCGGCTTCGTCTTCGCCAACCTGGTCGATTTCGACAGCGAGTTCGGCCATCGCCGCGACATTCCTGGCTACGCCGCCGCCCTGGAGGCCTTCGACCGGCGCATCCCGGAGATCGAGGCCGCCCTCAAGGACGGCGACCTCGTCGTCATAACCGCCGACCACGGCAATGACCCATCCTGGCGCGGCACCGATCACACCCGCGAGCACGTGCCGATCCTGAGCTTCGGGCCAGGCGTGAAGCAGGGCGTCATCGGGCGGCGGGAGAGCTTTGCCGATATCGGCGCGACCGTGCTGTCCCATCTCGGCGTCGCCCAAGTCGGCAAGGGAACCTCCTGGCTTTAAAAGCTCCAAAGGCGATCCTGCCGTTGCGACCGGGCTCCCCACCCCATCCTGGCCTGTGGAAGATGAGAGCCCAGGGTCGAGCCCTGCAGGCGGACCCATGATAATGTACGGTCCGTTCGGACAGGATACGGGTCGGCAGTCGCACCATGGCCGATAAGGCAGATACCGCTCACGTCGTCATTCGGCCGCCGCTTGCATGGGGGCTGGCCGTCTTGGCCGGGCTTCTGCTCGACTGGCTCCTGCCCCTGCCGCTCCTGCCGGCCGACCCACCCATGGAGTGGCTTGGCGTGGTGGTGTTCGTTCTCGCGCTGGCGCTTGTGGCCTGGGCCATCGTGACGATGGCCAGGGCCGGCTCGAACGTTCCCACCAACATGCCGACCACCGCCATCGTGACGGACGGACCGTACCGCTTCACCCGCAATCCGATCTATCTCGGCATGTTCCTGGGACTGGTCGGCCTGGCCATCGCGTTCGACAATCTCTGGTTGCTGGCGATGCTCGTGCCCTTCGCGCTGGTCATCCGCTATGGGGTCGTGGCCCGCGAAGAAACCTATCTCGAGGGCAAGTTCGGGGAGGTCTACACCGCCTATCGCTCGCGGGTGCGGCGCTGGCTGTAGCGCCCCTGACGGCTGGGGCTGGCTTTTCGTCCGGACATGAACCTTGGCATTGCCGCTTTCCCGATCGGGTCCCGGGCCGCTCCTTCCAGCCCAGACTGCCGCACCCTCCCCGGTGCCATTGACGGCACCGAAACTTTGGATCAGTCTTCCATAGATCGTATGGAGGCTCTCCGACGATCAGTGGGGGAGTCTTCCCGTTTCGCGTGGAAGATCAGTTCATGAGCTCGCCTAACCGCTCGACCCATATCCGGCTCACCTCCCACCCCGAGCCGAACGCAGGCACCATCAAGCATCCGATCAAGTGGGGGGCCGAGGACCCGCAGGTCCGAGGCCCGATCATCGGGACCGTGACCAATCCGGCCGACCGCAACGTGATCGGCGCCCATGGCGGCTCCTATTCCCTCTACCGGGCACTTGCCATCTCAGCCCGGGCGCTCAACCCGCTGAACCGACCCGACCTTCACAATACCCACCCGACCGCCGAGATCGGCCCGCATCCGCAATGGTCGGAGCCGGGCAAGATCGTCTCCCTCGACCCCTGGGGCCACCTGGTGGGCGAGGTCTACAAGGACGAGATCGCCGGCGGCCTGGACATCCGTCCCAGCATCGCGGTCACGAAAGCGCGCCTCAACATGCCCGAGATCCTTGGCGCCATGGGGGCGAAACGGCTCAAGGCCGATGGCGGGTTCCTGCATGAATCGGGCGACATCTCGGTGACGAAGATCGCGGTCGATCCGGTCTGGTATCTGCCCGGCATCGCCCAGCGCTTCGGCTGCTCCGAGGGCGAGCTGCGCCGCACCCTGTTCGAGCAGACCGGCGGCATGTTCCCGGAACTCGTCACCCGCCCCGACATGAGCGTGTTCCTGCCGCCCATCGGCAACATCACGGTGTACGTGGTCGGCGACGTGTCGCGCCTGAGCGATCCCAAGACCCGCATCGCCTGCCGCGTCCACGACGAGTGCAACGGCTCCGACGTGTTCGGCTCCGACATCTGCACCTGCCGGCCCTATCTCGTGCACGGCATCGAGGAATGCGTCCGGGAAGCGCAGAACGGCGGCGTCGGCGTGATCGCCTATAACCGCAAGGAGGGGCGCGCGCTCGGCGAGGTCACCAAGTTCCTCGTCTACAATGCCCGCAAGCGGCAGGAGGGCGGCGACCAGGCCTCCACCTATTTCGAGCGCACGGAATGCGTGGCCGGCGTGCAGGATGCGCGCTTCCAGCAGCTCATGCCCGACGTGCTGCACTGGCTCGGCATCCGCCGCATCGACCGTCTCATGTCCATGTCGAACATGAAATACGATGCCATCACCGGCTCGGGCATCGAAGTGGTGGAGCGCGTGCCGATTCCGGCCGAGCTGGTGCCGCCCGACGCGCAGGTGGAGCTGGAGGCGAAGAAGGCCGCCGGCTACTACACGCCCGACGGGGCGCCGGACGCCTCCGAACTCGACCGGGTGAAGGGGCGCGATCTGGAGCGGTTCTGACGCCTGGCTTTTAACCTTCCTGTCAAACGGCCGGGCGCCGGAATGCCGCGCTCGGCCGAGACTATGCTATCGCTCTCGCCACGAGAGCACCGGAGCCCTGCGTGACCGAACAGCCTGATCTGTCTTCCGAAACCAAAGCCGCCCAAAGCCTTCTGTCCGCCGCCGCCGTGCGGGACCGGTCGCATCAGCTTCTGCGGGCCGGGCTCGAGGGCCGCCTCGCGCATTTCACGGTCGATCCCGGCCGCCTGGAGGCCTGCGCCGACGAAGTGGTCAAGACGATCCGCGAGGCTTACCCGTCGCTCGACATCCCCTTCCACGCCCGCTGGCGCCACTTCGCCGCCGGGGGGCACGACCGCTGGGACGCGGTGATGCAAGGGGCACCCTGGGAAACCGCCGCCGACATGGCCCGCGCCGCCTTCGACCTCGCCATCGTGTCCGTCCTGCTCGACGCGGGCGCCGGCGCGCAGTGGCGCTATGAGGAGGGCCGCACGGGCGAGACCTATATCCGGTCCGAGGGGCTTGCGGTCGCAAGCTTCGACATGTTCGTGAGCGGGACCTTTTCCAGCAGGCCGGAGGATCCCTTCCGCGTCGATGCCGACGTGCTGATGACCCTCAGGGCCGAGGATCTGGCCGAAGGCTTCCAGGTCTCGGCCGATAACCCGCTCGTCGGCCTCGAAGGCCGCGCCGCCCTGCTCAACCGCCTGGGCCGCGTCGTGGCCACGAACCCGGATATCTTCGGGCAGGTCGACGATCCGAGGCCGGGCGGATTGTTCGACGTCATCGCCGCCACGGAGGAGAACGGCCGCATCAGGGCGACCTCGATCCTGGAAGCCCTGCTCACCCATCTCGGCCCCATCTGGCCCGGCCGCATCACGCTGGGCGGCGTGGATCTCGGCGATACCTGGCGCCATCCCCTGGTCGAAGCGCCGGATGCCACCAAGGGGCTGATCCCGTTCCACAAGCTCTCCCAATGGCTCTCCTATTCGCTGATCGAGCCGCTCGAATGGGCGGGCCTTGACGTCATCGACATCGACGGGCTCACCGGCCTGCCCGAGTACCGCAATGGCGGGCTCTTCCTCGACACGGGGGTGATCGCCCTGAAGGATCCAGGCGACGCCACCCGCGCCCATGCGGTGGATTCGCAGCTCGTGGTGGAATGGCGGGCCTTGACCGTGGCCCTTCTCGACCGCATTGCCGAACCCATCCGCGCGAAGCTAGGATTCGCGGCAGGGGACTTTCCCCTGGCCAAGGTGCTGGAAGGCGGCACCTGGGCGACGGGACGCAGGCTGGCGAAGGAGAAGCGCGGCGACGGTTCGCCCCCTCTCAGCGTGATCAGTGACGGGACAGTGTTTTAGATGAATCAGCATACGACGATAAAAGAGGAAAAAAACATGCAGGGCGTCACTGTGGTCGATCATCCGCTGGTTCAGCACAAGCTGACCCTGATGCGGGACAAGGAGCGCTCGACGAAGGGCTTCCGCCAGCTCCTCAACGAGATCGGCATGCTGCTCTGCTACGAGGTCACCCGCGACCTGCCCATGGAGCGCATCCAGATCGAGACCCCGCTCACCACCATGGAGGGCGCACAGATCGCCGGCAAGAAGCTCGTTTTCGCCCCGATCCTGCGCGCGGGCGTCGGCTTCCTCGATGGCATGCTCACGCTGGTTCCCGCCGCGCGCGTGGCCCATATCGGCCTTTATCGCGACCCGGAATCGCTCCAGGCGGTCGAATATTACTTCAAGGCGCCGTCCGATCTCGCCGACCGCATGGTGCTGGTGCTCGACCCGATGCTGGCGACGGCCAATTCGGCCGTGGCGGCGATCGACCGGTTGAAGGAACGCGGCGCGAAGGATCTGCGCTTCGTCTGCCTGCTCGCCGCGCCCGAGGGCATCGAGAAGCTGCGCGGAGCGCATCCCGACGTGCATATCTGGACCGCCTCCATCGACGAGCGCCTCAACGACCACGGCTATATCGTGCCGGGCCTCGGCGATGCCGGCGACCGGATGTACGGAACGCGCTAATCAAGGATCATCCGTCTTGCGCTTCATCGTCGCCGATTGGGGAACGACCCGCTTCCGTGGCTATCTGATCGAGAACGAAACCATTCTCGATCAGGTCTCGTCGAACGAGGGGGTCTCGGCCTTGCAAAAAGGCCAGCACCGCGACGTGTTCCTGCGCCAGTGCGGGCACTGGCTCAAGGCCGAGCCCGATGCGCCCGTGCTCCTCGTCGGCATGGTGGGAAGCCGCGAGGGTTGGGTCGAGGCGTCCTACGCCACATGCCCGGCGGGCCCGGCGGAAATCGCGAAGGCGCTCGTGCCGGTGGATCTGGAGAACGGCCGCAGGGGCTACATCATCCCCGGCCTGTTCTGCGAGCCCGCACCCGGTGCCGCCGACGTGATGCGCGGCGAGGAGACCCTGGTTCTGGGCGCAGGGATCGAGAACGGCCTGGTCTGCGCGGCGGGCACGCATCCGAAATGGATCGAGATGCGCGGTGGCCGCATCGAGCGCTTCGCCACTTTCATGACCGGCGAGATGTACGCGCTGCTGCGCGAGCATTCGATGATCGGCCGCCCGGCCACCGAACCGGAGGATCCCAGCGGCTTCGACCTCGGCCTGGATGCGGCCGAGCGCAACAGCGGCGAGAACAGGGCCGGCCTGCTGCACCTCCTGTTCAGTGCCCGCGCCTCCGTGGTCTCGGGCCGGATGAACAGCAATCTCCTGGCCCCCTACCTGTCGGGTCTGCTCACGGGCGACGAGATCAACGGAGCGCTGTCCCAGTTCGGCCGTCCCTCCTCCGTCACCATCCTGGCTGCACCCGAGCGGGCGGAGCTCTACGTTCATGCGCTCAGACGCCATGGCATCGAGGCCACGGCCAAGGACACGCAGCAGGCGCTCATCGCGGGCCTCGCACGGATCGTGCGCCAGCACGCGACGGGTTAAGGTATTTTGCTTCACCGCCGAAAAGCTTCCTCGAACATTCGCGCTTAAACCCTAAGGCCAAATCCATGCCCCATCCCCTCCTCGCCTCGGCGAACGATTCCTCGAAGCCCATCTGGCTCGTCACGGAGAAGACCTGGCCGGACGTCGCCGGGCAACTGCCGCCAATCGCGCAGGGCTTTGCCAAGGCTCAGGGCTTCGAGGGCAAGGCCGGGAGCCACTGCCTGCTGCCGGATGCGGACGGGAGCCTCATGGGCGTCGTCTTCGGCCTCAACGGTGCGGATGCCAGGCACAACGATCCCTTTCTCGTCGGCAAGCTCCCCGCCCTGCTGCCGGAGGGCGTCTATCGCTTCGAGACCGAGGCCCCGAATCCGACCCTCGCGACGCTCGCCTGGCTTCTGGGCAGCTACAGCTTCGACCGCTACCGCAAGCGCAGCGAGAAGGCCGTTCGCCTCTTGACGCCGAAGGGCGTCGATGCCGGGGAGGTCACGCACGTGGCGAATGCGGTTTTCACGAGCCGCGATCTCGTCAACACGCCGACCAGCGATCTCGGGCCCGACGGCATCGAGGCGGCCGCGCGCCAGCTGGCGGACAAGCACGGCGCCTCCTTCGCCAGCATCGTCGGCGACGACCTGATGAAGCAGAACTTTCCCATGATCCACGCGGTCGGCCGCGCGTCCATCACGCCGCCGCGCCTCATCGATTTCACCTGGGGCAAGGCCGATGCGCCACGCGTCACGCTGGTGGGCAAGGGCGTCGCCTTCGATACCGGCGGCCTCGACATCAAGCCCGCCTCCTCGATGCTGCTCATGCGCAAGGACATGGGCGGCGCAGCCGCGACCCTCGCGCTCGCCTCCATGATCATGGACGCCAAGCTTCCCGTGCGCCTGCGCGTTCTCATACCAGCCGTCGAGAATTCCATCTCCAGCAACGCCTTCCGTCCCGGCGACATCCTGCCGAGCCGCAAGGGCATCACGGTCGAGATCGGCAACACGGATGCGGAAGGCCGGCTCATCCTGGCCGATGCCCTGACGCTGGCCGACGAGGATAGCCCGGATCTCCTCGTCGATTTCGCGACGCTCACGGGCGCGGCCCGCGTGGCGCTCGGGCCCGAGCTGCCGCCCTTCTACACCGATGACGATGGGCTCGCCGCCGACATCGCCCGCCATGGTGCGGCGGTGAACGACCCCGTCTGGCGCATGCCGCTCTGGACGCCCTACCAGAGCCAGCTCGATTCCAAGTTCGCCGACATGAACAACACCGGCGGCCCCATGGGCGGATCGATCACCGCCGCCCTGTTCCTGCGTCGTTTCGTGTCGGCCGCGAAGGCGCATGTGCATTTCGACATCTTCGCCTGGAACAACGCGACCAAGCCCGCACGGCCGGAGGGCGGCGAGGTCCAGGCGGCGCGTGCGATGTACGCCCTCCTGAAGGAACGCTACGCTTCATGAGCAGATGGCATTGTGGCCTCGAAGAGATGAGGAGAACGGTATGACCGCTCAGGAGCTGCCCCGATGAGTTTCGATCGCCGCATCACGCCCGTCCGGGCGGATCTTGCCGATGAGAGCCTGCGTGGGCAGGTCGAGGCCGAGCGCTTCACGAAGGGCACGGTCAAGCGCGTCGTCACGACCTTCTCGCCCCTGCACCGCCATCCGTCCCGCGAGGCGCCCGTCGACACGCAGGCGATCTTCGGAGAAAGCGTGACGGTCTACGACGAGCACGAGGGCTGGGCCTGGGTGCAGCTCCACGACGACGGCTATGTGGGCTACCTGCCGAGCGAGGCCCTGAGCGAACCCGGGCCGGAGCCGACCCACAGGATCCGGGCGATCCGCACCTTCGTCTATCCCGGGCCGAACCTGAAGCTGCCCTTCCAGAATTACCTGACCCTGAACTCCAGGGTCGCCGTGATCGAAACCCAGGGCGATTACGCGCGGCTCGCCACCGGCGGCTGGGTCTTCGCCCCGCATCTGACCGGCCTCGACGGCTTCGAGGCGGATTACGTGTGCATGGCCGAGCGCCTCCTGCACACGCCCTATCTCTGGGGCGGCAAGACGAGCCTCGGCATCGACTGCTCGGGACTGGCGCAGGCCGCGCTGGCATCCGCCGGCATCAAGGCCCCGCGCGACAGCGACATGCAGGAGCGCGAGCTCGGCACCCCTGTCGAGGTGAAGCCCGATCTGGGCGGCCTGAAACGCGGCGACCTCGTGTTCTGGAAGGGCCATGTGGGCCTGATGATGGACGGGACGAACTTCATCCACGCCACCGGCCACAGCATGACCGTAATGATCGAGCCGCTAGCGGTTGCCGAGGAGCGCATCCGCCGGATGAGCTACGGGCCGATCAGTTCGATCAAGCGGCTTCGATGATCTTACCTGACCCCTTTCTCATTCTGATTGCTGCCTTTGGCGTCTTCGTTATCGCCTTCATGAAGGGGGCATTCGGCGGCGGGCTGGCCATCATCGGCATTCCGGTTCTGTCACTTGTGATGGACCCTATTACCGCAGGCGCGCTTCTCGCACCTCTCTTCGTTTTGATGGATGTGGTCGCGCTCTATTACTGGCGTCCTAAGACCTGGTCGAAAATCGACCTCCTGCTCCTCCTCCCGAGTCTCGCCTTCGGTACGGCTCTCGGCTTCCTCCTGATGACAGTCGCAGACCGAAGTGCCGTTGCCGTTCTCATCGCGTTGATCACTCTGACCTTCACAATCCTGTGGTTTCGCGGCGGCGGCCAAGTCGTAGAACAGCCTCGCTCCAAAGTGAAAGCCATACTCGCCGGAACCGCTTCAGGCATCACCTCCATGATGGCCCATTCAGGTGGCCCGCCAATCGCCATGTATCTTCTCCCGCTTGGCCTTCCGAAAGCGGTTTATGCCGGCACAACAAGCAGCTTCTTTGCCGCCGGAAACCTGATGAAGGTTCTGCCGTGGCTGGCACTCGCCCAACCCACCACCCACCTATGGGGCCTGATGCTACTGTGCCTGCCGTTCATCCCTCTTGGTGTATGGGCCGGCTTTCAACTGCACGAGCGGCTCGACCAGAAGCAGCTCTATCGTATCTGCTACGGCCTGCTTGCCGTGACAGCGCTCAAGCTGTTGTGGGATGGATTGAAGGGTTACGGGGTGGTTTGATTCAATAACCCCGCACCCGTTCCACAACGTTCTCGAATGCTTCTCCCGCCTCGTGGCGACGGATCTGCTGGGCGATGTAGCGCGCCGTCGCTTCCGGCTCGCTCGTTGCCGAGTTGTGCGGCGTGACCGTCACGCGCGGATGCGTCCAGAGCGGTGAATCATCCGGCAGCGGCTCGGTCTCGAACACGTCGAGGGTCGCGGCATGCAAGGTACCGTCGTCGAGGCAGGAGAGAATGTCCGCTTCCACCTGCAGCCTGCCACGCCCCGCATTGATCAGGATGGGGCCGCCGAGCCTGCCGTCGCGGGCGAGCTTCCTGAACAGGGAGCGGTTGAGAACGCCGTGTGTCTCCGGCGTGAGCGGCATGAGGGCGATGAGGATGTCGGTGCGTCCGAGGAAGCGCGTCAGCCCCTCCTCGCCCGAATAGACCTCGAAGCCCTCCACGGCTTTCGGCGTGCGGCTCCAGCCGGCCACATCGAAGCCCATCATCTTCAGCTTGCGGGCGGCATCCTGCCCCAGCACGCCGAAGCCCATGATGCCGACCCGGACCTCGCTCGCGATCGGCGGCGCGCGATCCGGCCTCCAGCGCTTCGCCTTCTGATCCTCGTCGAAGCGGCGCTGATCGCGCAGGTGCATGAGGCAGTGCAGCACCATGTATTCGCTCATGCGATGAGTGAGGTCATCCTGCGCCACGCGCACGATGGGCACGTCGGGCAGATCGGGATAGCTCATCAGGTGATCGACGCCCGCACCGAGCGAGAAGATCGCGTCCAGGTTCGGCAGATCGGAAAGGCTCCCCGGCTTCGGACCCCAGGTCGCCACATAGCGGATGGCGCCCCTGTCGAAATCCTCGCCCAGCACCACGATGTCCCGGTCGGGCAGATGCCGCTTGAAGCGTTCGACCCAGGGCTGCGTTTCCCAGGTGACGGCAACGAGAAGGCTCATATGGTCGCTCCAATGCGTTCGAGAATGCTCGGCCCGGGAGCAGCCTTGTCCGCGCTGATCACATAGGCCGCGCGCACCGCCCGCGCCGCCGTTTCCGCCGCCTCTTCGCTGCGCGCATGCACGATGGCGAGCGGACGCTGCTCATCGACTGCTTCGCCGATGCCGGCAAGCTCGGTGAGGCCCACGGCATGATCGATCGGGTCCTGCGGCCGCGTGCGGCCGCCACCGAGCGCAACGACGGCAACGCCGATGGCGCGGGCGGCGACCTTCTTCACTGTTCCGGACCGTTCGGCATGAACCGCGCGGATCACGGGCGCAGCCTGCAGATGCGTTTTGTGGTTGTCCAGGAAGTCGCTCGGGCCACCCAGGGCGACGACCATGCGCTGAAACACCTCGGCAGCCTTGCCGGAGGTGATCGCGTGCTCGATCTTCGCGCGCGCCTCCTCGATGGTGGTGGCGAGCCTGCCGAGGAGCAGCATCTCGGCGGAGAGCTCCACCGTCACTTCGTGAAAGCGCTTCTCGCGACGGCGTCCTGTCAGGTAATCGACCGCATAGGCCATCTCGACCGCATTGCCGGCCGCGGAGGCCAGAGACTGGTTCATGTCGGTGAGAAGCGCGCTCGTCGGCAGGCCGGCGCCATTGGCGACGAGCACGAGGCTCTCGGCCAGCTTTCGCGCATCCGCTGCATTGTCCATGAAGGCGCCGGAGCCGAACTTCACGTCCATCACGAGGCCGTGAAGACCCGCCGCCAGTTTCTTCGACAGGATCGACGCGGTGATGAGGTCGATGGATTCCACCGTCGCCGTCACGTCGCGGATGGCATAGAGGCGCTTGTCGGCCGGCGCCAGATCGTCCGTCTGGCCGATGATGGCGCACCCGACTTCGCGGGTGACACGGCGGAACGTGTCGATGTCCGGCTGCGTGACGTAGCCGGGGATGGAATCGAACTTGTCGAGTGTGCCGCCCGTGTGGCCGAGGCCGCGACCGGAGATCATCGGCACATAGCCGCCGCAGGCCGCGACGGCGGGCCCCAGCGCGAGGCTGACCGTGTCGCCGACACCGCCGGTCGAGTGCTTGTCGAGCACCGGCCCCGGCAGGTCCCAGGTGAGCACCGTGCCGGAATTCATCATCGCGCGCGTCAGCGCCACGCGCTCCGGCACGGAGAGCCCCCGGAAGAAGATGGCCATGGCGAAGGCGGCCGCCTGGCCCTCGGTGACGCGGCCGGCCGTGAGCCCTTCGATGAAATGCGAGATGTGCTCGGGATCGAGCCTGCCGCCGTCGCGCTTGTGGCGGATGATTTCCTGCGGAAGAAGCGCCATGTCAGTAGTTTCCGGCGGGCGCCGTTCCGGCGCGCCCTTCGATAGCGGCGACCAGCGCATCGTAGACGCTGCTCGCGCCGATGCGGAACGTCCGCGGCGTCGCCCAGGCCGGCCCCATGATGCGGTCCGCGAGATCGAGATAGACCTGAGCGTCCGCGACCGTGCGGATGCCGCCGGAGGGCTTGAGGCCGACGGGCCTGTTGGATGCCTTGATGGCGTTGAGCATGATCTCGGCCGCCTGGGGCGTCGCCGAGACGGGCGTCTTGCCGGTCGAGGTCTTGATGAAATCCGCTCCGCCATCGATGGCGATGCGGCTCGCCGTTTCGATCAGTTTCGGATCCTTCAGCTCGCCCGTTTCCAGGATCACCTTGAGAAGGCGGCCCTGGTCGACGAGGTCGCGCACGGCCTCCACCATCTCCGCCGCGACGGTGAGGTCGCCCCGGCGCACCGCGTCATAGGGCAGCACGAGATCGATCTCGCTGGCGCCGTCGGACAAGGCTTCCTGCGTGTCGTCCGTGACGCGGCTCACATCTTCGCCGCCGGCCGGAAAGTTCACCACCGTGGCGATGCGCACGGGCGAGCCTCTGAGATTCTCCTGCGCGCGCTTGACGAATTGCGGCCACACGCACACGGCCGCGACCGGTCCATGCGGATCGAGCGCCTTCTTGCAGAGCGCATCGATGGCCTGGTCGTTGCAGGTATCCGTCAGATCGGTGAGATCGAGACTGCGCAGGGCGCGTGTCGCAACATGAGCATCAGACATGGGGCAGCTCCGCAACGAAGGACCGGATGAGACGCTTGAACTTTTCCGACGCTTCCGCCGCCGTGTCCTTGGTTTCCTGGTGCGAGGGCGAAGCGCCTTCGATCCCGGCAGCAAGGTTGGTGACGACGGAGACGGCGGCGACCTTCAGGCCGTAATAGCGAGCGAGAATGACCTCAGGCACCGTGGACATGCCGACGAGATCGCCGCCGAGGACCTGCACCATCCGGATCTCGGCCGGCGTCTCGAAGCTCGGACCGGACAGCCAGGCATAAACGCCTTCGGGCAATTCGATGCCGCTCTTCCTCGCGGCGCTCTGCATGACCCGGCGAAGATCCGCATCATAGGCGTTCGTGAGCGACACGAAGCGTCCTTCGGTGTGATCGCGCAGCAGGGGATTGCCGCCCGAGAGATTGAGGTGATCGTTGATGGCCACGAGACTTCCCGGGCGGATATCGGCACGCACCGAACCGGCCGCGTTGGTGGCGACCAGGACCGGGATGCCAAGCTCGCTCACGAGCGCGATCGGCAGGCGCATCGCACCCGCATCGCCCGTCTCGTAATAATGCGCGCGTCCCTGGAACAGCAGCACGCGCTTGCCTTCGAGCGTGCCGGCAACGAGCCTGCCTGCATGGCCGGAGACGCCGCTCCTCGGGAAGTGCGGGATCTCCGCGTACGGCAGGCTCACCGCGTCGCTGAGCTCGTCGACGAGCGTGCCGAGCCCCGTGCCGAGCACGAAGGCGGCATCGAAATGGCCGTCGAAGCCGCGCGCTCGCACGAACTCGGCCGCTTCCTGAATCATCTGGTGCATCGTCATCGCTTCAGGCCTGAACGGCAGGCCTTCCTTTCGTTATCGCAATAGTTCCGACCGATCTACCGATCCGTCAAATTGTCCGGTCCGAATGAGAAGGGCAACAGCTCGTCGAGCGTAAAGCTTTTCCGGATTCCCTCGGGACCCGCGATGTGAATGGGCGTATCGGGGGCGGCGAACTCGCGGATCCGCTGGCGGCAGCCGCCACAGGGGGTGACGAGATGCTCGCCCTCGCCCATCACGACGATTGCGACGATGCGGCTCTCGCCGGCGGCGATCATGGCCGAGACGGCACCGGCTTCCGCGCAGGAGCCGACCGGATAGGCCGCGTTCTCCACGTTGCAGCCGGCGAAGATCCTGCCGCCGGGCGTGACGAGGGCCGCCCCGACCTTGAAGCGCGAATAGGGCGCATAGGCCTTGGCCTGGATCGCCTTGGCGGCCTCGAACAGGGTATCGAGGGACGGCATGCTCATCGCTCCTTCACATAGGGCACGCCGGCGGCCCGGGGCGGAATCGCCTTGCCGATGACGCCTGCGAGCAGGATGACGGTCATGAGATAGGGCAGCGCCTGGATGGCCTGGACCGGCACCTCGCCGATGCCGGGCAGCGCGATGCCCTGCAGGCGGATGGCGATGGCATCGAGCAGGCCGAAGAGGAAGCATGCGCCGAGCGCCGGCCAGGCGCGCCACTTGGCGAAGATCAGCGCGGCAAGCGCGATGAAGCCCTTGCCGGCTGTCATGTTGGGGAGAAAGCCCGCCGATTGCCCGACGGACAGATAGGTCCCGCCGATGCCGCAGAGGACGCCGCCGATGATGACGGCGGTGTAGCGCAGGCCCGTCACCGAAATGCCCGCCGTGTCGACAGCGGCCGGATTCTCGCCGACGGCGCGCAGGCGAAGGCCAAAACGGGTTCGCCCCATCACGAACCAGGTGAGCGGCACGGCGAGAAGCACGATGTAGACCAGCGCCGAATGACCGAAGATCGCATCGCCGAAACGCTGCGCGCCTTCCAGCGGAGGCGTCCGCCCGCCCTGGCCGTACCAGGCGTTGCCGACGATGGCCGTCAGTCCTGCCGCCAGCATGTTGATGGCGACGCCGGAGACGATCTGGTTGCCGCGCTGGCTGATGGAGGCAAAGCCGTGGATGAGGCCGAAGACCACCGATGCGCCGATGCCGGCGACAAGCCCGACCCAGGCCGAGTCGAACGCATAAGCCGCCGCTGCGGCGGCAAAGGCCGCCACCAGCATCTTGCCTTCGAGGCCGATATCCACCACGCCGGAGCGCTCGGACCAGAGTCCGGCGAGGCAGGCGGCGAGAAGCGGGATCGAGAGCCGCAGGGCCGAGTCGAAGATCGTGACGAGAGAGCCGAGATCCATGCTTCAAGCCCTCGCCAGCTTCTGACGCGTGAACAGATGCGCCACAAGGCGCCGGAACAGCCCGTCGAGGGCACCGGCGAACAGAATGATGATGCCGCCGATCACAACGACCATGTCGCGGGTGATGGCCGGCTGCTCGAAGGCGAGTTCCGCGCCGCCCTGATAGAGAATGCCGAACAGGAGCGACGCCAGGATGATGCCGACGGGATGCGCCCGCCCCATGAGCGCCACCGCGATCCCGACGAAGCCGTAGCCGGACGTGAACTCGAGCAGCAGGCGGTGCTGATAGCCCATGAGTTCGTTGACGGCGAGGCCGCCCGCCAGGGCACCGGAGATGACCATGGCGACGATGATGATGCGGGCGGGCGAGATGCCGGCATAGACGGCGGCCGTCGGGTTCGACCCGACGACGCGGATCGCATAGCCGAGGCGCGAGCGATAGATGAGGAGCCAGACGAAGTAGGACGCAGCCAGGGCCAGGACCAGCGTCAGGTTGAGCTGCGAGGCCGGGATCTCGATGCCGAAGGCGGCGAAGACGTCATGCATGAACGGGATGTGCGAGGCCTCCGGGAAGGCCCGCGTTTCCGGATTCATGGATTGCGGCTCGCGCAGCACGTTCACCAGCAGGTAGACGATGAGCACGCTGGCGAGCCAGTTGAACATGATCGTCGTGATGACGATGTGGCTGCCGCGCCTCGCCTGGAGATAGCCTGGAACGGCCGCCCAGGCAGCCCCGAAGGCGGCGGCGCCCAGGATGCCGAGAGGAATGAGCAGGAAGCCCGGCAGGAAGGTCAGGTTGTTGAGCACGAGCGCGATGCCGAGGCCCGCGAGCGTCGCCTGCCCCTCGCCGCCGATATTGAACAATCCCGCGTGATAAGCGACCGCAACCGCCAGCCCGACGAAGATGAAGTCGGTCATGTAGAACAGGGTGAAGCCGAGCCCCTCCCCCGTGCCGAGGCTGCCCTGGATCAGGTAGCGCGTGGCCGAAAGCGGATTCTCGCCGATGCCGAGCACGACGAGTCCGGCGACGAGAAAAGCCGCCACCACGGAGATGGCGGGCACGAGAATCGTGTCGGCCCATTTGGGCAGGTCGAGAGGGGCGCTCACGTCTGAGAATCCGGCAGGAACATGTGCCCCTGCTCATCGAGTGGAAAGGACGGGTTCCAGGCGACTTCCCACAGATGCCCGTCGGGATCGGCGAAATAGCCCGAATAGCCGCCCCAGAAAACGTCCTGCAACGGCTTGATGGGACGCGCGCCCGCCTTCACGGCGAGAGCATAGACCTCGTCGGCCTCTTCCCTGGAGCGGGCATTGTAGGCAAGCGAGATAGCGGCAAAGCCGGTGGGCTTATCCTCGACGCCGGCATCCTTGGCGAGATCGGCGCGGCCGAAAAGGGCCAGCGCCAGGCCGTTCGCCTGGAAGAACGCGACGCCAGGCTGGCTGGCTGAGGAGGCCTTCCAGCCCCAGGCCTCATAGAAGGCACGTGACTTCGCCAGATCGGCAACGCCGAGGGTCACAAGGGTCAATCGCGGTTGCATCAGGCAGCCTCATCCGTGACACCGGCCATGAGCAGGCCGAGATCCTGTTCGTTCGTCTCGGAGGCCTTGCGCTCGCCGGTGATCCGACCGCCGCACATGGTGAGGATGCGGTCGGACAGGTTCATGATCTCGTCGAGCTCCACCGAGACGAGCAGAATGGCGACTCCCGCATCGCGCAGGCCGATCAGGCGGCGGTGAATGAACTCGATGGCGCCGATGTCGACGCCGCGCGTCGGCTGGCCGACGAGCAGCACCTTCGGATTGCGCTCGATCTCGCGCGCCAGCACGATCTTCTGCTGGTTGCCGCCGGAAAACTTCGACGATTTCAGCCGCGGCGCGGGCGGGCGCACGTCGTACTGCTCCATCTTCTTCGCCAGATCGGCGATCAGTCGATCATGGTCGAGGATCGGCCCGCGGCCGAGATGAGGCTCGTCGCTGAAGCCGAGAATGGCACTCTCGAAGGCCGGAAAGGCGGGAACGAGCCCCATGCGCAGCCGGTCCTCCGGCACGTGGAGCAGGCCGCGCTGGCGCATCCGGTGCGGGTCGTGCTCGGAGGGCGGAATCTCCCGTCCCTCGAGCCGGATCGATCCGAGCGCGGGATGGCGCATGCCGGCGATGGCCTCCAGGAGTTCGCTCTGGCCGTTGCCGGCCACGCCCGCGATGCCGACGATCTCGCCGGCGCGCACGGTGAAGGACGCATTCGCCACCCGTACCACGCCGCGGGAATCGACGACGGTCATGCTGTCGACCTCGAGAAGCGACGAACCGGGGACCTTCTCCGCCTTCTCGACGCGCAGGAGCACGCGCCGTCCCACCATCAGCTCCGCAAGCTCCGGCGGCGACGTGTCGGACGTCTCGACGGTCGCCACCATCTCGCCGCGCCGCATGACCGAGACGCGATCCGTGATCGCCATGATCTCGCGCAGCTTGTGCGTGATGAGGATGACGGTCTTGCCCTGCTCCTTGAGCGAACGGAGCAGGCCGAACAGCGCATCGGCTTCCGCCGGCGTGAGCACGGCGGTGGGCTCGTCGAGGATGAGGATATCGGCGCCGCGATAGAGGGCCTTCAGGATCTCGACGCGCTGCTGCAGGCCGACGGACAGATCGCCGACAGTGGCGTCCACGTCGATCTCGAGGCCGTAATCCCTGGCGAGCCGCGCGAGTTCGGCGCGCGCCTTGGCCTCGCCCGCGCGCAGCATGGCGCCGCCCTCGGCGCCGAGCATCACGTTGTCGACCACGCTCAAGGGCTCGACCAGCATGAAATGCTGGTGGACCATGCCGATGCCGGCCTGAATGGCATCGTTGGGCGAGCGGATGGAAACCGTCTTGCCGTTGACGTGGATCGCGCCGGAATCCGCCTCGTAGAAGCCGTAGAGGATCGACATCAGGGTCGACTTGCCCGCGCCGTTCTCGCCGACGATGCCGTGGATCGTGCCGCGCTCCACCCTCAAGGACACGTCCTTGTTGGCGTGGACGGTGCCGAAGCTCTTGTTGATGGCAATGAGTTCGATGGCTGGGGACATCGGCCTTGAATGGTTTGCCGGCGATGACGGAAACGGGAGCCGGATCTTATCGGAAAGACAAAAACTCGGTCGAAAAAGATTCGGCCGCAGACCTTTGAGGGCCTGCGGCCGAGCCATGCCTCATCCTACATCGGGCACTTCGAATCCGACATGTAGTCGTGCACCTTGATGGAGCCGGACTTGATGCCTTCGGCGGCCTTGTCGGCGGCGGCCTTCATGTCGGCGGTGATGAGCGACTTGTTGTTGTCGTCGAGTGCCCAGGCCACGCCGTCCTCCTTGAGGCCGAGCACCGAGACACCGCCCTTGAAGGTGCCCTTCTTGGCCTGATCGAAGGTGTTGTAGGTGGCCACGTCCACGCGCTTGACCATGGAGGTCAGGACCTTGCCGGGATGCAGGCCGTTCTGGTTCGAATCGACGCCGATGCCGAGCTTGCCCGCGTCGGCCGTGGCGCGCAGCACGCCCACGCCGGTGCCGCCGGCCGCATGGTAGACCACGTCGGCGCCGCGATCGATCTGGCTCTTGGCGAGCTCGCCGCCTTTCACCGGATCGTTCCAGGCCGCGCCCGTGGTGCCGGTCATGTTCTGGAACACCTCGGCATCCTTCTTGGCGTATTTCACGCCCTGAACGTAGCCGCAGGCGAACTTGCGGATGAGCGGGATGTCCATGCCGCCGACGAAGCCGACCTTGCCGGTCTTGGAGGCCTGGGCCGCCAGGAGGCCGACCAGGAACGAGCCCTCATGCTCCTTGAACACGATGGACTGCACGTTGGGCTTCTCGACCACGGCGTCGATGATCGCGAACTGTGTCTTCGGGAACTCCTCGGCGACCTTCTTCAGGGCGCTTTCCTGGGAAAAACCGACGGCCACGATCGGCGAGAAACCGTCGCGGGCGAAACGGCGCAGGGCCTGCTCGCGCTGGGCGTCGTTCTGCGGCTCGAAATCGCGGTAATCGGTGCCCGTGTCCTTCTTGAACTTCTCGGCACCCGCGTGAACGCCCTCGTTGAAGGACTTGTCGAACTTGCCGCCGAGATCGTAGACGACGGCAGGCTTGAAGGCCGCCTGCTGCGCAAAGGCAGCCGTAGCGGAAAAGGCGAGGCCCGCGAGCGCGAGGCCGAATTTGGTGACTGACATCGGCATTGTTCCCTGTTTGACGCCGGCTTGCTGGCCGGTTGCCCCTTGACGATGGCACGGCAAGGGTCACAACGCCAAGGCCTCTGTCAAGGTGGCATGTTATTTCCTTAACGCATCATCCGGAAAAGTGGCTCCGGTTTTCGCTGACGGCCTTTTGTGGTCCGCAAGGACGATGCGTCACCTCAAATCGAAGCATTCGATGGAATGGTTGATAGCGGGAACGATTCCCGTAAGGTCATGACATGTCTCTCACATCCGACGAAATCGAACGCTACGCCCGCCACCTCGTTCTCCGGGACGTGGGCGGGCCAGGGCAGCTGAAGCTGAAGTCCGCTCGCGTGCTCGTGATCGGCGCCGGAGGACTGGGCGCGCCCCTGATCCAGTACCTCGCTGCGGCGGGCATCGGCACCGTCGGCATCGTCGACGACGACACGGTCAGCCTCTCCAACCTGCAGCGGCAGGTGATCCATGGCACCCCCGATATCGGCCGCCCCAAGGTGGAAAGCGCCGCGGGGGCGATCGGACGGCTCAATCCCCATGTGACGGTCGAGCCTTTCCCCGTGCGGCTGACGGTCGGGAACGCGCGGGACCTGGTCGGTCGCTTCGACATCGTCGCCGACGGCTCGGACAATTTCGACACCCGCTACGCGGTCTCGGATGCCTGCTTTTTCGAGAAGAAACCCCTTGTGACGGCGGCTCTGGGACAGTTCGACGGCTCGCTCACCACGATCCGGGCCCATGAGAACGGCCCGGACGGCAAGCCCAACCCCACCTATCGCTGCCTCTTCCCCTCACCGCCCCCGCCCGGCGCGATCCCGACCTGCGCGGAAGCGGGCATCCTCGGCGCGCTTGCCGGAGTCATGGGCAGCCTCATGGCCATGGAGGTGATGCGGGAGATCGTCGGTTTCGGCGAGAGCCTCGTGGGCCGGCTGCTGATGGTCGATGCGCAGTCCATGCGGTTCGACACGGTCCGCTACGGGTGGGACGAGGGGAACCCGTTGAGTGGCTCCGGCGTCTGATCACCCGCCTACGTCATCACCGGCCTTATGCCAGTGATCCCGACAGCGTGAAGCGTTGCGCCTCACAGCATCGGGATGGCCGGGGCAAGCCCGGCCATGACGGAGAGTTTTTGGCCCCTCTCCCGACCTGCTTTGCGGGTCACCCTCTCCCGCAGAGGGGAGAGGGTTAATGGCTGCTACGACCGCAGTACCGCGCCGGTCTTCTTGCTGACCTCCCCGACGATCTTGGCCGAGACGGCCTCGATCTCCGCGTCGGTGAGCGTCTTCTCGGTCGGCTGCAGGGTGACCGCGATGGCGACCGACTTCTTGTCCGGGTCGATGCCGGTGCCCTCGTAGATGTCGAACACGTCGACGCCGACGATGAGCTGGCGCTCGGCACCCTGGGCAGCCTTCACGACATCGCCCGCCGCCACGTCGCGGCCGACCACGAAGGCAAAGTCGCGGGTGAGCGGCTGGAAGTCGGGCAAGGTGAGCTTCGGCTTCATCTTGGTCGGCTTCGCCTTGGGCGGGGGCAGCGCGTTGAGATTGAGCTCGAAGGCGACCAGCGGCCCTTTCAGGTCGAGGGCCTTGAGCACCTTCGGGTGCACCTCGCCGAAGGCGCCGACCACGTTCTTCGGCCCGAACTGCAACGTGCCCGAACGACCAGGATGGAACCAGGCCGGACCGCCGGCCACGATCTGGAGGCCACCGGCGGGAATGCCGAGCGCCGCCAGCAGCGCCAGGACGTCCGCCTTGGCGTCGAAGGCATCCACAGCCTGCGCGCCGCCGTCCCAGTGACGTCCCACGCCCTCGGCCCGCGCCGTGCCGCGACGGACCGCGGCGGCCTTGATCGACTGGCCCTCCGGCTGGTCCGAGGCGAAGGTCTGGCCGACCTCGAAGAGCGCCACGTCGCTGAACCCGCGATCCGCGTTGCGCTGCGCCGCCTTGAGCAGGCCGGGGAGCAGGCTCGGACGCATGTCGGAGAGTTCGGCCGCGATCGGGTTGGCCAGCGCCAGCCGGGCGTCGCCGCCGCCGAACAGCTCCGCCTCGCTCCGGGCGATGAAGGACCAGGTCACGGCCTCCACCAGTCCGCGCACGGCCAGCGAGCGGCGTGCGAGCCGCGTGCGCTTCTGGATCAGGGTCAGGATCGGCTTTACCACCGCATCCTCAAGACGCGGCAGGGGCTTGGACGCGATCCGGTCGAGGCCGGCAATGCGGATGACCTCTTCGACCAGATCCGCCTTGCCCTCGATATCGGGGCGCCAGGAGGGGGCCGTGACGCTGACGCGCTCGCCCGAGCCCTGAAGACGGAAGCCAAGCTTCTTGAGGATCGTCTCGGACTCGGCGGGCTTCACGTCGAGGCCCGACAGGCGCGGAACCTCGGACCAGGGGAACTCGATCACGCGCTGGTCCTGCGGCACCTTTCCGGCCACCACGGCCTCGCTCGGCTCACCGCCGCACAGGTCGACGACCATCTTGGTGGCGAGATCGAGACCCGGCAAGGTGAAGGCCGGGTCGACGCCGCGCTCGAAGCGGTAGCGGGCATCCGTGATGATCCCGAGTTTGCGGCCGGTCTGCGCGATGTTGAGCGGATCCCACAGCGCCGACTCGATCAGCACATCGGTCGTGTTCTCGTCGCAGCCCGAATGCTCGCCGCCCATGACGCCGCCGATGGACTCGACGCCGTTCTCATCGGCAATCACCACATTGCTCGGATCGAGCTTGTAGGTGCGGGTGTCGAGCGCCAGCACCTCCTCGCCCTCCTTCGCCCGGCGAACAGTGAGATTGCCCTTCACCTTCCTGGCATCGAACACGTGGAGCGGACGGCCCCGGTCGAAGGTCATGTAGTTGGTGATGTCCACCAGGGCGTTGATCGGGCGAAGGCCGATGGACAGCAGGCGGCGCTGCATCCATTCCGGCGACGGGCCGTTCCTCACGCCGCGCACGAGACGGAGCGCGAAGGTCGGGCAGAGCTTCTCGTCCTCGATCGTGACCGAGACCGGGCACGCCCCCCTGCCCTGAACGGCTGGAATGTCGTCGCCCTTCAGCGTGCCGAGGCCGGCCGCCGCGAGGTCGCGGGCGATGCCGTGGATCGAGGTGCAGTCGGGGCGATTCGGCGTGAGGTTGATCTCGATCACCGGATCGTCGAGGCCCGCATAGGCCGCGTAAGGCTGGCCGACCGGCGCATCGGCGGGAAGGTCGATGATGCCGTCGTGATCGTCCGAAATCTCGAGCTCCGCCGCCGAGCAGAGCATGCCGGCGCTCTCGACCCCGCGGATGGTGCCGACACCCAGCGTGATGTTCTTGCCCGGAATGTAGGTGCCGGGCGGCGCGAACACGCTCTTCATGCCGGTCCGGGCATTCGGGGCGCCGCAGACCACCTGGATCGGCGCGCCCTCGCCCGTATCGACCATGCACACGCGCAGGCGATCGGCGTTGGGGTGCTGCTCGGCGGAGATCACGTGGGCCACCGTGTAGGGCGCCAGCGTCTTCGCCTTGTCCTCGACCCCTTCGACCTCGAGGCCGATGCGGGTAAGCGTCTCGACGATCTCGTCGAGGGAGGCCGAGGTGTCGATGTGATCCTTCAGCCAGGAGAGGGTGAATTTCATGATTGCTCTCCTTTACGCAGTCAGACCGCCGACGAGGCTCGGGATGTCGAGCGGGCGGAAGCCGTAATGGTTCAGCCAGCGCACATCGGCCTCGAAGAAGGGGCGCAGGTCGGGCATGCCATATTTGAGCATGGCGATGCGGTCGATGCCCATGCCCCAGGCGAAGCCCTGGTACTCGTCCGGATCGAGCCCGCAATTCCTCAGCACGTTCGGGTGGACCATGCCGCAGCCGAGGATCTCGAGCCAATCCGTGCCCTCGCCGAAGCGGATCTCGCCCCCTTTTCGCGAGCATTGGATGTCGACCTCGGCGGAGGGTTCGGTGAAGGGGAAGAAGGACGGGCGGAACCGCATCTTCACTTGCTCGACCTCGAAGAAGGCCTTGCAGAACTCTTCGAGGACCCACTTCATGTGCGCGATGTTGGCCTGCCGGTCGATGACGAGGCCCTCCACCTGGTGGAACATCGGCGTGTGGGTCTGGTCCGAGTCGTGGCGATAGGTCCGGCCGGGAATGATCACCCGGATCGGCGGCTTCTGCGAGGTCATCGTCCGGATCTGCACCGGCGAGGTGTGCGTGCGCAGCACCTTGCGCTCGCCCTTCTCGTCGGGGGCGAGGAAGAAGGTGTCGTGCATCTCTCGGGCCGGATGGCCCTCGGGGAAATTGAGTGCGGTGAAGTTGAGATAATCCGTTTCGATGTCCGGCCCCTCGGCCACGGAGAAGCCCATATCGGCGAAGATCGCCGTCAACTCCTCGATCACCTGGCTGATCGGGTGGATGCGCCCGCGGGCCTCGGGGGCTTCCGGCACGGGCAGCGTCACGTCGATGCGCTCGGCGGAGAGCCTCGCCGCGAGAGCCGCCTCGGCGAGCGTCTCCCTCCTGGCCGCGATGGCGCCCTGCACCTTGTCGCGCAGGCCGTTGATGAGCGGTCCGCGCTCCTTGCGCTCCTCGGGCGTCATGGCCCCGAGGGTCTTCAGGAGCTCGGAGACGGAGCCCTTCTTGCCGAGCGCGGAGACGCGCACGGTTTCCAGGGCCGCCTCGTCGCCGGCGGCTTCGACCTGCGAAAGCAGGTCACGTTCGAGTTGGTTGAGGTCGGTCATCGGTCCCTTGCCAGATGCAAGCGCTTTGAGTGAGGCGCGGCGCGGGAACCGTCAAGTCTTCCGAGCCGCAAAATAGCGACCGACAGCTCGCCTGAGCCGTCAGCGCGGATGGTCTCGGAGAAGGGGGAGTCAGGGCGGTGCGGCTGAACGAGCCAGCCGCACCTAAAAGCTGGTCTATCCGGCGTTTAGGCGGCCTGCTGCGGCAGGGCGGCCTTGGCACGCTCCACGTAAGCGGCGAAAGCCGCCGGCTCGTGGATGGCCAGCTCGGACAGGACCTTGCGATCAACCTCGATCCCAGCCTTGCCGAGACCGTCGATAAATCGGGAATAGGTCAAGCCATGCGTGCGGACGGCAGCGTTGAGGCGCTGGATCCAGAGAGCGCGGAAGGTGCGCTTCTTGTTGCGACGGTCGCGAGTGGCATATTGCATGCTCTTCTCGACCGCCTGCTTGGCGATGCGGATGGTGCTCTTGCGGCGGCCGTAGAAGCCTTTGGCTGCCTTCAGAACCTTCTTGTGCTTGGCGTGGGCGGTAACGCCCCGTTTGACGCGGGCCATGGAAAAACTCCTTCAAAATCCGGGATGGTGGAAGACCGCCTTAGCCGTTCGGCAGGAAGTACTTCTTCACGTTGTAGGCATCGCCCTCGAACAGGGTCGTCGTGCCGCGCAGGTTGCGGATCTGCTTGTTGGTCCGCTTGATCATCCCGTGGCGCTTGCCGGCCTGGGCGTAAACGACCTTGCCGGTGCCAGTGATCTTGAAGCGCTTTTTCGCGCCCGACTTCGTCTTCAGCTTGGGCATTTGGCTCTCCTTTGGTCAGGCTTCCGGGGCGGCTTTAACCGCCCTTTCGGCCCATATTGCTGCTGTGAGCAAAACGAACCGCCACGGCAGCCCTAACAGCCGGGCGGTTCGATGAAGGGCGGCTTATGGCAGAAGCCAGCCCAAAAAGCAATGGCCGCCGGTATCCCGACGGCCATGAATCTCTCTATGGAAGGGAGCCTTACCGCGGCGCCAGGACCATGACGACCTGGCGGCCCTCGAAATTCGGCTCCATCTCGACCTTGGCGAGATCGCCCACATCGGCCTTGACCCGGTCCAGGACCTTCAGACCGAGGGACTGGTGCGCCATCTCGCGGCCGCGGAAGCGCAGGGTGATCTTCACCTTGTTGCCTTCCTCGAAGAAGCCCTTCATCGCCTTCATCTTGACCTCGTAATCGTGGTCATCGATGCCGGGACGCAGCTTGATTTCCTTGACCTCGACCGTCTTCTGCTTCTTGCGCGCCTCGGCGGCCTTCTTCTGCTCGAGAAAGCGGAACTTGCCGTAATCGAGGATCTTGCAGACGGGAGGAGTGGCGTTCGGCGAGATCTCCACGAGATCGAGGCCTGCCTCTTCGGCAACCTTCAGGGCATCGAAGAAGGGCACTACACCCCGGTTCTGCCCTGCATCGTCGATCAGCTGCACTTCGCGAACACCGCGAATGTCTCGGTTGGCGCGCGGTCCGTCCTTTTGCGGCACCGGCATGGCTCTCATTGGTCTGCGAATGGCTCGTATCTCCTGTTAAGGGCTAGGCCGAGGATCGGAGACCCAAAGGAATCCCTGCTGTGTACGCTCAGCCTTGCCACGAATGAATCGACATTTCGCGCAAATGCGCGGGAAGTCAACTTGTTCTATGGGTAAAACGACCCTCCAGGAGGGCCGAATACACATCGAGGGTGCTGGATACCATGCGTTCGAGCGAGAAATGCCGCTCCACATGGGCCCTTGCCCGGGCGCCCAGGGCGATCCTGGCGCTGGCACCCAGATTCAGTGCCTCTCCGACCGCCTCGGCCAGGGCATCGGCGTCTCCGGCCGGAATCCGCCAGCCCGTCCGCTCGTGCGGCGGCACCGCGGGCGGGGACAGGACCGTCTCGGGCACGGCCCCGAGATCGGACACGACGACGGGCGTCCCCATGGCCTGCGCCTCCACGGCCGAGCGCCCGAAGGCCTCGGGCTCGGTGGACGGCACGGTCACGACGGAGGCCGCCAGGAAGGCGGCCGGCATGTCGGTGCAATGGCCGACCCGACGCACGACACCCTTCAGCCTGCGCGCCTCGATCAGGCTGTCGAGGTCCTTCACATAGGAGTCCCTCCCCTGCGGGTCGCCGGCGAGAATATAGGCGACATCGGTGAGGCCCCCATCGCGCAGCCTGGCCGCCGCCTCGATCAGCACCTTCTGGCCCTTCCAGCCGGTGAGCCGGGCCGCGAGCAGCACCACGCGCTCGTGGGGCGCGACCTCCCAGGCCTTGCGCAAGCCCTCGATCCGCTCCGGCGCGATGGCCTGGGGGGAGAAGACCGAGAAATCCGTGCCCCGGTGGATGACCCGGATCCGGTCGCCGGACTGGGGATAGACCGAGCGGATCAGCTCGCCCGTGTAGTGCGAGTTGGCGATGACCGCATCGCCCCGGGCCATCACGGAATTGTAGAGGACCTTCACGGAAGAGCGGCCGGAATAGCTCCCGTGATAGGTGGTCACGAACGGGATATTGAGGGAGCGCGCGGCTCCCAGGCCCACCCAGGCCGGCGCCCGGGAGCGGGCATGCACGAGGGAAACCCGCTCGTTGTGGCAGATCCGGGCGAGCTTCCGCACGTTGACCAGCATGGAGAACGGGTTTTTCGTGGCGGCCGGGAACGGGATCCACACCCCGCCCTTGGTCTGGAGCTCGCCGACCAGGCGTCCCCCCTCCGTGGCCACGAGGGCGCGGGCCCCGGCATGAACCAGGCCCTCGGCGATATCGACGGTGGTGCGCTCGGCGCCTCCGGCCTCCAGTTCGGGCACGATCTGCAGGATGGTCCGGCCCTCCAGCGGATGCACATGAGACGACGGAAAAGCCATCCCTCCGCCGGGTCGCGTTGAAAAACTCACGGATGTAAGAGCCTTCTCAAAAGAATCGTCTAGAAACGGTTGCTTCAAAGCAGTTGAGGATGAGTTAACCATGCCGCAAAGCGTCACGGTGGGCCAGGATGCCCGCCCCATCGCCGTCTTGTCCCGCGAGGGCAAGGGCCCGCCCGTCGTGTGGCTCGGCGGCTTCAAGTCCGACATGCGCGCGACCAAGGCGACCGCCCTCGACGAATGGGCGGGCGCGAACGGCCGCGCGTTCCTGCGCTTCGATTATAGCGGACACGGGGAGTCCGGGGGAGTCTTCGAGGAGGGGACCATTTCCCGCTGGCTCGAGGATGCGCTGGCCGTCATCGGGCAGTTCGTCCGGGAGCGTCCCGTTTTCGTCGGCTCGTCCATGGGGGGCTGGATCAGCCTGCTCGCGGCCCGCCATCTCATGGAGAAGCGTCCGGAAATCGCTCCCGCGGGAATCGTCCTCATCGCCCCGGCGGTCGACATGACCGAGCGGCTGATGTGGGAGCGATTTCCCGAGGATCTCAGGAAGAGCGTGCAGGAGACCGGGGTCTACCACCGGCCCTCGGCCTATTCGGACGATCCCTACCCGATCACCTGGAAGCTGATCGAGGACGGGCGCCGGCACCTCCTTCTCGACCGGCCGATCCAGACCGGCTGCCCGGTTCATATCCTGCAGGGCATGGAGGATCCCGACGTTCCCTGGAGCCACGCGCTCGCGCTTGTCGAGCACCTCCCGGGAGACAGCGTATCGCTGTCGCTGATCAAGGACGGAGACCACCGGCTCTCCCGGCCGGAGGACATCGAGCGGCTGATTTCCGCCGTGGAGGCGATTGCCTGAATGGCGACGGTGCAGGCGGTGAGCCTTAATGCAGGCTCACCGTCGTCAGGTCGTGCGCCCAGGCATTCGCCACGGCGGCGTCGTGATTGTCGGTCAGCAGGATGGGTTCGCCGCTGGCCGACAGGAGCGCGAAGAGCCGCATGCCCGGCTGGAGCTTCGGCGCCTGGGGAAACAGCCTCGCCACCTCGTCGGATTCGAGCGGCTTCACATAGGCCATCTGCCCCAAACCCAGGGTCGCCAGCTCGGCGACATTCAGGGCCGGCCCGGAATGGTTCTTGATATCGAAGTTCATGGACATCTCCTTTGTGCGGATGCCGTCACACCTTGTCCGAGGCAATGATGTCGATCTTGCGGACGATCCGCTCCGGCTCGGGCCGGGCGAGATCGATCGACAACAGGCCGTTGGACAGGTCCGCGCCCATGACCTCCATGCCGTCGACGAGGAGGAAGGTGCGCTGGAACTGACGGGCGGCGATGCCGCGATGAAGGAAGTGCCTTGTCTTGTCGTCCGACTGGCGCCCCCGGATGACGAGCTGGTTCTCCTCCAGGGTCACCTCCAGCTGGTCCCGGGTAAATCCGGCAACGGCCAGGGTGATGCGGAGGCGCTCGGGAGCGTGTTCGGTGCGAGCCAGACGCTCTATGTTGTAAGGCGGATAGCCGTCTCCTGCCGCCTTGGCGACACGGTCGAGCGCCTGCTCGATCTCATCGAAGCCTAACAGGAACGGATGCCCAAAGGGCGACTGACGCGACATGTTCGAAGCCCAAGGTTTAGAGGCACTTCGGTTGGTTTTGAGCCCGCTCATGCGGCGCTCAAGCGGCCCCGAGAGGAGCCGCTGTCAGCAATATGGCTATGGCTACCGGCCCTATCAAGACCCTGCCGGGTCGCCCTGGCGGAACCTGGGATCGAGGGTTAACGGGACGGATCAGACCCGCTCGCGCCACCAGGCGACCTGCTCGGCCACCCGGACCGGGGAGGTGCCGCCGAAGCTCGTCCGGGAGCGGACGGAGTTCTCGACGCTCAGCACGTCGTAGATGCCCTTGTGGATCCTCTGCTCGACGGCCTGCATGACCTCCAGAGGCAGCTCCTCCAGGGTGCAGCCGCGCTTCTCCGCCTCCGAGACGATCCGCCCCGTGATGTGGTGGGCGTCCCTGAAGGGGATATTGAGGCTGCGCACGAGCCAATCGGCGAGATCGGTCGCCGTGGAGAAGCCGGCGCCGGCCACGGCCGCCATGCGCTCCGGCACGGGCTCCAGGTCCTTGATCATGCCGGTCGTCGCGGCGAGCACGATTTCGATGGTGTCGGCCGCATCGAAGAGCTGTTCCTTGTCCTCCTGCATATCCTTGGAATAGGCGAGCGGCAGGCCTTTCATGACGGTGAGCAGGGAGACCAGCGAGCCCACGACCCGCCCGCTCTTGCCGCGCACCAGCTCGGCGGCATCGGGATTGCGCTTCTGCGGCATCATGCTGGAGCCCGTGGTCCAGCGGTCCGGCAGGCGCACGAAGCCGAACGGGGCTGACATCCAGATGATAATTTCTTCCGCAAGACGTGACAGATGCATGGCACAGATGGAAGCCGCCGCCATGAACTCCAGAAGGCTGTCCCGGTCCGAGACCGTGTCCAGCGAATTCCGGGTCGGCCCGTCGAAGCCGAGTGCCCTGGCGGTCATGTGCCGGTCGATGGGGAAGGACGTCCCGGCGAGCGCCCCGGCGCCGAGCGGGCACTCGTTCAGGCGCCGGCGGGAATCGCGGAAGCGGCCCCGGTCCCGGCCGAACATCTCCACATAGGCCATGAGGTGATGCCCGAAGGTCACCGGCTGGGCGCTCTGGAGATGGGTGAAGCCCGGCATCACGGTGGCGGCATGGGCCTCGGCCTTGTCGAGGAGGGCCGTGATCAGGATGGTCAGCTGCTCGTCCGTCCGGTCATGGGCCTCGCGCACCCAGAGGCGGGTGTCGGTGGCGACCTGGTCGTTGCGGCTGCGGGCCGTGTGCAGGCGGGCCGCCGGATCGCCGACGATCTCGCGCAGGCGGCTCTCCACGTTCATGTGGATGTCTTCGAGGGCCGTGGAGAAGGTGAAGGAGCCGGATTCGATCTCGCCCAGGACCCGCTGGAGCCCCTGGTGGATGGCGTCCCGGTCGCTCTCGGCGATGATACCCTGCCTGGCCAGCATGGCGCTGTGGGCGATGGAGCCCTGGATGTCCTGGGAGGCCAGTCGCCTGTCGAAGCCGATGGAGGCGTTGATGGCTTCCATGAGCGCGCTGGGCGAGGACGAGAAGCGCCCGCCCCACATGGTGTTGGCATCGGATTTCTTGGCTTCTTCAGACACTGTCGTTCATCCAGAAAGAGGGTTGGGGGAGCCTTTGCCACACTTTGCCCCTCCAGGCCAAGCCGGATCGCCGTTTGCCCTGCCAATGGGCAGTCTGCGCAATGTTTGCCAGTTTAAAACCAGTTGCTGGACTCGACAGCTTTTGTGTGATTTGCATTCATGTTGGCGCAACAACAAGCGCTCCCAGCGCTGTAAGGGAATGGCCATGAAGCGACTTCCGAAATTTCTCCTATCCGCAGCCATGGTTGCCACCATGGCGACCTCGTTTTCCGCCGTGCAGGCGGCAACGCCGCCGGACACCCTGGTCCAGGCCTGGCAGAGCGACGACATCATCTCCCTCGACCCCGCCGAGGTGTTCGAGTTCAGCGCGTCCGAGATCATCGGCAACACCTATGAGCGCCTGATCACCTACGACATCAAGGACGTATCCAAGATCTCCGGCCAGGTCGCGGAATCCTGGACCATCTCCCCGGACGGCAAGACCTACACGTTCAAGATCAAGCCGAACAGGAAGTTCGCCTCGGGCAACCCGATCACGGCCGAGGACGTGGTCTATTCGCTCCACCGCGCGGTGGCCCTCGACAAGTCCCCGGCCTTCATCCTGGGCCAGTTCGGCCTGACGAAGGACAATATGAAGGACAAGGTCAAGCAGACCGGCCCGCTCGAGCTGACCTTCGAGGTCGACAAGCCCTACGCCCCGACCCTGGTTCTCTACTGCCTCGGCAACTCGGTCGCCTCCATCGTCGACAAGAAGCTTCTCGTCCAGAACGAGAAGGACGGCGACTGGGGCTATAACTGGCTGAAGACCAAGTATGCCGGCTCCGGCCCGTACATCATGCGCGACTGGAAGGCCAACGAGGTTCTCGTTCTCGAGCGCAACCCGAACTACGAGAAGAAGACTCCCCTCGCCCGCGTGATCTTCCGCCACATCAAGGAGACCGCGAGCCAGCGCCTCCTGCTCGAGAAGGGCGATATCGACGTGGCCCGCAACCTGAACCCGGAAGAGATCGCCGCGGTTTCCAAGAACCCGGACATCAAGATCCAGAGCGGCCCGAAGGGAACGGTCTATTATCTCGGCCTGAACCAGAAGAACCCGAACCTGGCCAAGCCTGAGGTCCGTCAAGCCCTGAAGCACCTCGTGGACTACCAGGCGATCGCCGACACGATCATGAAGAGCAAGGGCGACGTTCACCAGAACTTCCTGCCCAAGGGCTTCCTCGGCGCCGAGACCAGCAACCCCTACAAGCTCGACGTCGCCAAGGCGAAGGAACTCCTCGCCAAGGCCGGCCTGAAGGACGGCTTCTCGGTCACGATGGACACCCGCTCCACCGCCGAGATCACCGGCATCGCCCAGGCCATGCAGGCGACCTTCGCGCAGGCCGGCATCAAGCTCGAGATCCTGCCGATGGATTCGAAGCAGGCCCTGACCAAGTACCGCGCCCGCCAGCACGACATCTATATCGGCAACTGGGGCTCGGATTATCAGGACCCGAACTCCAACGCCGACACCTTCGCGGCCAACGACGACAACTCGGACAATGCGAAGGCGAAGCCCCTTGCATGGCGCAATGCCTGGGATCCGGGCCCGCTGACCGCCAAGACCCGTGCGGCCGTGATGGAGCGCGATGCGGAGAAGCGCGCGCAGATGTACAAGGAACTCCAGAAGGCGGTTCTCGACGATGGTCCGTTCGTGATCTTCCTGCAGCAGACCGAAGTGGCTGCCGTGCGCAAGAACGTGAACGACTTCGTCCTCGGTCCGTCCTTCAGCGACAACGACGTGTCACAGGCGAAGAAGAACTGACATATCGATGGTTTCAGCAGTCGTGAACGGGGGCGGAGGGCACGTCGGTGCCCTCCGCTCCTTCCTTAAGAAAGCCGCCCAGTTCGTCATCGTCCTGGCGACAACCCTCCTCGGCCTCGTCGCCGTCACCTTCTTCATTGGCCGTGTCGTTCCCATCGACCCTGTCATCGCCGTCGTCGGCGACCGGGCGCCGGCTCATGTCTACGAGCGCGTCCGGCAGGAACTCGGCCTCGACCGGCCCCTGATCGAGCAGTTCGTCATCTACGTGAAGAAGGCCGCGACCGGCGATTTCGGCAATTCCGTCCTCACCACGAACCCGGTGATGACGGATATCGCCAACACGTTTCCGGCGACGCTCGAACTCGCGACGCTCGGCACGCTCATCGGCGTCATCGTGGGCATTCCGCTCGGCGTCCTCGCCGCGGTCAAGCGCGGCACCCTCATCGACCAGTTCGTGCGCGTGATCGGCCTCGTCGGCTATTCGGTGCCGATCTTCTGGCTCGGCCTGATGGGCCTTCTGCTGTTCTACGCCAAGCTCGGCTGGGTCGCGGGACCAGGGCGCATCGACGTGACCTATTCCTATCTCTACACGCCCGTCACGGGCATCGTGCTGATCGACACCGCCATGCAGGGACAGTGGGACGCCTTCTGGGATGCGGTCTCGCACATCATCCTGCCCGCCTGCCTGCTCGGCTATTTCTCGCTCGCCTATATCAGCCGCATGACGCGCTCCTTCATGCTCAACGAACTGGCGCAGGAATACGTCATAGCGGCGCGCGTGAAAGGGCTGTCCGAGATGCGCGTGATCTGGCGCCATGCCCTGCGCAACGCGGCCGTTCCCCTGGTGACGGTGATCGCCCTCTCCTATGCCAACCTGCTCGAAGGCTCCGTGCTCACCGAGACGGTCTTCGCCTGGCCGGGGCTTGGCCAGTACATCACCAATTCCCTGCAGAACGCGGACATGAACGCGGTGCTCGGCGGAACCCTCGTAATCGGGACCGTCTTCGTGCTGCTCAACCTTGTCTCCGACCTGCTCTACCGCTTGCTTGACCCGAGGACCCGCTGATGGCCGGCGCCCCTCTTGCTGAACAACCCGCGGGCCTTCGGGCCTGGCTGCTCTCCGCAGAGCCGCATTCCCGCTGGCAGGCGCGGCTCGGCCGCTTCTATCTCGGCTGGCGGTCCTTCTCCCGGAACCCGCTTGCAGTCGTCGGCCTCGGGATCGTCATCCTGCTGATCCTGGTGGCGATCTTCGCCGATGTGATTGCGCCCTATTCGCCGGTCGCCGGCGGGGACCTGCGCACCGAGCGCCTTCTGCCGCCGAGCGGAACCTTCTGGTTCGGCACGGACGATCAGGCGCGCGACATCTTCTCCCGCGTGGTCTACGGCTCGCGAATCACGCTCTTCGTCGTCGTCCTGGTGGCGCTGATCGCAACGCCCATCGGCCTCTTCGTCGGCACGGTATCGGGCTATCTCGGCGGCTGGGTCGACACGGTCCTGATGCGGGTGACCGACATCTTCCTCGCCTTCCCGCGCCTCGTCCTGGCGCTGGCCTTCGTGGCCGCCCTGGGGCCGGGCATCGAGAACGCCATCATCGCCATCGCGATCACCTCATGGCCGCCTTATGCCCGCATCGCGCGTGCCGAGACGCTGATGATCCGCAACAGCGATTTCATCGCCGCCGTGAAGCTGCAGGGCGCATCCACGCCGCGCATCATCCTGGGCCATGTGGTGCCGCTCTGCGTCTCCTCGCTCATCGTGCGTGTGACGCTCGACATGGCGGGCATCATCCTGACGGCGGCGGGCCTCGGCTTCCTCGGCCTCGGTGCCCAGCCGCCGATGCCCGAATGGGGCGCGATGGTTGCCACCGGCCGCAACTATCTCATCGATCAATGGTGGGTCGCCGCCATGCCGGGCCTGGCCATCTTCGTGGTGAGCCTCGGCTTCAACCTGCTCGGCGACGGCCTGCGTGACGTTCTCGATCCGAAGGCAGCCAAATGACCAAGCCGCTTCTCGACGTCGACGACCTGCGCGTCCGCTTCCATCTGCGCACCGGCACCGTGGAAGCGGTGCGCGGCGTGTCCTTCCAGCTCGGCCGCGAGCGCCTCGGCATCGTGGGCGAGTCCGGCTCCGGCAAGTCGCAGACGGGCCGCGCAATCCTGGGCCTCACCCCTCCCCCCGGCGAAGTCACGGCCAATCGCCTCGCCTTCGACGGGATCGATCTGCTCACCGCCTCGAAGCGCACCCTGCGCACCCTGCGCGGCGGGCGCATCAGCATGGTGATGCAGGACCCGAAATATTCGCTGAACCCGGTCATGACCATCGGCGAGCAGATCATCGAGGCCTACCAGGCCCATGCCAAGGCCGGTCGCGCGGAAGCGCGCGACAAGTCCCTCGCCATGCTGGAAGCGGTGAAGATGCGCGATCCGGCCCGGGTCTTCTCGCTCTACCCGCACGAGGTATCGGGCGGCATGGGACAGCGGGCCATGATCGCCATGATGCTCGTGACCGATCCGGACCTGCTCATCGCCGACGAGCCGACCTCGGCGCTCGACGTGACCGTGTCGATGGAAGTCCTGCGCATCCTCGACGAGCTCGTCACGGAGCGCGGCATGGGGCTCATCTTCATCTCGCACGACCTGAAGCTCGTCTCCTCGTTCTGCGACCGGGTGCTGGTGATGTATGCCGGCCGCGTGGTCGAGGAGCTGGAGGCGAAGAACCTGCGCGAGGCGAAGCATCCCTACACGCAGGGGCTGATGCGCTGCCTGCCGACGCTCGCGAATGACGTTCGCCCGCTGCCCACCCTGAACCGCGATCCCGCCTGGGCGCAGTGACAGGTGAAAGATCCGATGCTCGATATCCAGAATCTCCAAGTCGTCTACGGCACGGGCCGTCTCAGGGTCGATGCCGTGAAGAACGTGAGCTTCCACGTGGAGCCCGGCGCGGCCTATGGGCTCGTGGGCGAATCCGGCTCCGGCAAGTCGACGGTGCTGCGCGCCATCTGCGGCCTCGCGCCGATCTCCGGCGGGCGCGTCCTCGTCGATTCCAAGGAAGTCACCACGCCGCGCAGCAGGGAATTCTACCGCACGGTGCAGATGGTCTTCCAGGACCCCTATGCCTCGCTCCACCCGCGCCACACGGTCGACCGCACGTTGTCCGAACCGCTCGCCATTCACGGCGAGAAGGACGCGGAGGCGCGCATCCTCCAAGCCCTGCGCGAGGTCGGTCTCGGCCCCTCGTTCCGCTTCCGCTATCCGCACCAGCTCTCGGGCGGCCAGCGCCAGCGCATCGCCATCGCGCGCGCGCTGATCCTGCGCCCGAAGGTTCTGCTGCTCGACGAGCCGACCTCGGCGCTCGACGCCTCCGTCCAGGCGGAGATCCTGAACCTGCTCGACGACCTGCGCCGGAAGCTCGGGCTGACCTATATCCTGGTGAGCCACGATCTCGCGGTCGTCGCCCATCTGTGCGAGCGTCTTCTGGTCATGCGCCACGGCGAGGCCGTCGAGGAGACCACCTCCACGGCCCTGCGCTCGGGCGCAGCCTCGAACGAGTACACCCAGTCCCTGATCCAGGCGAGCCAGGGCTTTACGAGAGATGCGAAACAGCCGACACAGGCTATGGTCGGCTGACCCTTTAATCGAAATCCTAACTGTTTGGCACGAATCCATGTCCCGCTCTGACCTCATGCCCGTCTTCGATGGCCATAACGACGTCCTTCTCCGCCTCATGCGCGGCAAGATCCAGCCGGAACAGGCCTTTCTCGAAGGGGACAATATCGGGCATCTCGACTGGCCGCGCATGAAGGAAGGCGGCTTCGCCGGCGGGTTCTTCGCCGTCTACGTGCCGTCCGACAGCGTCGGCGTCGATGTGGACGCGCTGATGACGCAGTCGCGCTACGACGTACCCCTGCCCCCGCACCTGCCGCTGGCTCCGAGCCAGCAGGTCACCGTTCACATGGCCTCGCTCCTCATCCGCATCGAGCGCGCATCCAAGGGCGAGGTGAAGATCTGCCGCACGGCCGCGGACATCCGCCAGTGCATGGACGCCGGCCGGCTCGCGGCCATCCTGCACATCGAGGGCGCGGAAGGGATCGATCCCGACCTGTACATGCTCGACGTGCTCTACGAGAGCGGATTGCGCTCCATCGGCCCGGTCTGGAGCCGCCCCAACATCTTCGGCCACGGCGTGCCGTTCCGCTATCCCTCGACGCCGGACACGGGCCCCGGACTCACGGATCGCGGCCTCGCGCTGGTGCGCGCCTGCAACCGGCTCAAGATCATGATCGACCTCTCGCACCTGAACGAGAAGGGCTTCTGGGACGTGGTGCGCCTCTCCGACGCGCCGCTCGTCGCCACCCATTCGAACGCCTGGGAGATCTGCCAGCACTCGCGCAATCTCACCGACAAGCAGCTCGCCGCGATCCGCGAGAGCCGCGGCATGGTCGGGGTGAACTTCGCCACCTCCTTCATCCGCCCCGACGGGCAGCGCAACGACGACACGCCGCTGGAGGAGATGATCCGGCACATGGATCACCTGATCGAGCATGTGGGCGTGGACGGCGTCGGCTTCGGCTCGGATTTCGACGGCGCGACGATCCCGGCCGAGATCGGCGACGCGCGCGGCCTGCCCCGCCTCGTCGACGCCATGCGCCGCCACGGCTACGACGAAGCGACCCTGCGCAAGCTCTGCTACGAGAACTGGGTGAACGTCCTGGAGCGCACCTGGGGGCGGTGATTGCCCCTTCATCGTCCTCGACCCTCATCCTGAGGAGCAGACGAAGTCTGCGTCTCGAAGGAGATTCCAGCACGCACCGGATCCTCCTTCGAGACGGTCGCTTCGCGACCTCCTCAGGATGAGGTGAGGGGCGGAGTTTGCGTTACCGCTCCGCCTTCGACGTGAGCGCGAAAATGCTCGCGATGCCGCCGACGCCCAGCATCAGCATCAGGCTCACCGCATTGATCGCCGGTGTCGCGCCCTCGCGCATCTGACCGTACATGGTGATCGGCAGCGGCGCATCGGAGCCGACGAGCATCAGGGTCGTGTTGAAGTTCTCGAACGACATCAGCAGGGCCACGAGCCCGGCGCCGATCAGCGCGGGACTTAAGAAGGGCAGCGTGACCGTGCGCAGCACCCGCGTGCGGCTGGCCCCCAGGTCGAAGGCCGCCTCCTCCAAGGACCGGTCGAACTTGCGCAGGCGCGCGGCGATGATGAGCGTCGAGATGGTCAGGATGAAGGAGAGCTGTCCCAGGATCACGAGCGGCAGGCCGGGGCGCAGGAAGTCGAGATCGGTCTGAAGCCAGTCCTCGAGCCCGTTCGCGAGGCGCGAGAAGAAGGCCAGGATCGAGATGCCGAGCACCACGCCGGGAATAACCAGCGGCCAGAGCATCATCATGGCCAGGAAGGTCTTGCCACGAAACTCGGTCCGCTCCAACACCCAGGCATTGACCGTGCCGAGGACCACCGCCAGCAACGCCACCGGGATCGCGACCTTGAAGCTGTTGCCGATGCTGTCGAGCCAGATCGGATCCGCCAGCACGCCGGGCTTGCCGAAGACGGCGCCCGACCCGGTGAACCATTCGAGCGTGAAGCCGCGCCAGGGCGGCGACGGGAACGGGCTCGCGTTGAAGGCGAAGATCGCCACGACGAGGAGCGGCGCGAACAGGAACAGGTAGAACGCCGCGATGTAGAGCTTCCAGGCGAGGGACGGGCGGTTCATGAGCGTCAGGCCTGCTTCAAGGTGGTGCCGAGGCTCTGGCCCGTCAGGCGCAGGCCCAGCCACACGATGGCGGAGGAAAGCAGCAGGAGCAGCATGCCGAAGGCCGCGCCCTGGGGCCAGTTGAAGCGCGTGATGAACTGCGCGTAGATCTGCTCGGTGAACCACAGGCCGTTCTTGCCCCCGAGCAGCACGGGCGTGGCGAAATTGCCGACGGTCAGCATGAACACGATGATGCACCCCGCGACGATGCCCGGCATCGCATGGGGAATGACGATCCGGCGCAGCACGGTCCAGCGGCTTCCGCCGAGATCGAAGCCCGCCTCGACGACGGACGGCTCCAGGCTCTCCAGCGCATTGGCGAGCGGGACGATCATGAACAGCAGGCCGCCATAGACGAGGCCAAGGATCACGGCGCCATCGTTGTAGAGAAACTCCACGCGCTGATCCGTGAGGCCTGTCGCCTGCAGCAGATAGGAGAGCACTCCGGTCTCGCGCAGCAGCATCATCCAGCCGAGCGTGCGCACCAGCTCCGACACCCAGAACGGCAGCAGGCAGAGCAGAAGGAGCATGGCCTTGAGCCGCCCCTGCGCCACGCGGGCGATGTAGAGAGCGATGGGGAAGGCGAGCACGAGCGTCAGCGCCGTCACCAGGATCGACATGAAGGCGGTGCGCGCGAAGGTGCGCCAGTAGAGCGGCTCGGTGAAGAACTCGAGATAGTTCCCGACCCCGAAGGCATAGACCCGCGGCGCCACGCGCTCGCTGAAGGAGAGGACGAGGATCTCCACGTGCGGCAGCACGATGAGAAGCCCGAGCCACAGGATCGCTGGAGCGAGCAGCAGGAAGAACGTGAGGCGGGTCGCCTGTTTCGTCATCATGCGGCAAAGACCTTCATGGCATCCGCCGTCCAGCCCACATGGATCGGCGCGCCGACCTCGATGCCGGCCAGAGGCCCCGCCTGCGGCAGCACGGCGCGGACCGGCTGATCGAAGCCCAGCGTCTCGATGAGCAGGCTCGAATTGGCGCCATCGAACAGCACGGCCGCAACCCGTCCCTCGAAGCGGTTCGGGAGGTCGCGCAAAGCGGGCTGGTTCTGGGCCAGGGCGATCGATTCCGGCCGCACGAAGGCGACGGCGGATTTCTGAGGAACAAGGCCCTTTCCCTGAGTCACCGTTCCCGAGGGCAATTGCAGGGCAACGGCCCCGTCGGACGTGGACACGACCTCCCCCTGCCAGCGGTTCGTCTCGCCGACGAAGCTCGCGACGAAAGGCGTGGCCGGGTTGTGATAGAGCTCGCGCGGGCTTCCCACCTGCTCGAACTTGCCCTGGTTCATCACGGCGATGCGGTCGGACATGACGAGAGCTTCGGACTGGTCGTGCGTGATGTACACGAAGGTGGTGTTGAACGTCCCCTGCAGCTGCTTCAGCTCGATCTTCATGTGCTCGCGCAGCTTGAGATCGAGCGCGCCGAGCGGCTCGTCGAGGAGCACGAGCGTGGGCTCGAGCACGAGGCAGCGGGCAATCGCCACGCGCTGCCGCTGGCCGCCGGACAGGGCCGTCACGCGGCGGCCGCCGAAACCCTTGAGCCCGACGCGCTCCAGCATGCGGCTGGCGCGCTCCTCCGCGTCCTCGCGGGGCATGCCGCGGCAGGTGAGCCCATAGGCTACGTTCTCGCCCACGCTCATCATGGGAAAGAGCGCGAGGCTCTGGAACACCATGTTGACGGGGCGCTTGTTGGCCGCAACGCCGATCATCGACCGCCCGCGGATACGGATGTCGCCGGATGTCGGATGCTCGAAGCCGGCGATCATGCGCATCAGGGTGGTCTTGCCGCAGCCGGAAGGGCCGAGAATCGAGAAGAACTCGCCGGGAGCGACGCTGAACGTCACGTCGTCGACGGCCGCATGGCTGCCGAAGCGCTTGGTGATGTTGACGATGTCGAGATCGGTTGAAGAGGCCATGACGCTGCCACGCAAAAAAAAGTCATCCCCCGGCAAGCGCATCGACCGGGTCAGAAGGCTGCCCCGGTCGATGCGCTATTCAGGAGCGAGCACCGGATGGATCCCAGAAGTGCATTGCACTTCTGGGTCCGATGCCTGCCGGGGGTGATGATACACCAGGTTGGATTCTTACGAACCGGCCTTCAGGCGGTCGAGGATCTTGCCCTCGATCTCCTCGATGCCGGCCGGCACCGCCGGATACCACTTGATGTTGTCGATGGCGGCCTTCGGGAAGCTCTCGGCGAACTGGTCCTTCAGCTTGCCCTGCGTGAGCTTGTCGGCGCCGTTCGAGGCCGTGAAGTTGCCCGCGGCGGCCGCGACCTTCGCGGCAATCTCGGGCTTCATGTTGAAGTTGATCCACTTGTAGGCGGCATCGTCGTTGCGGCCTTTGGCCGGGATCGCGAAGGTGTCGATCCAGCCCAGCGCGCCCGATTTCGGCGCAATGAACTTGATGTCCGCATTCTCGGAGTTGAGCTTCCAGCCGCCCGTGTCCCAGGCCATGGCGGCGACGACCTCGCCGGACCGGATGGCGTTGAGGAGCTGGTCCTTGCCGTCCCAGAAGAACTTCACGCTCTTCTTGCACTCGGCGAGCTTGGCGCCGACCTTCTCCATCATGGCCGTATAGGCCTTCGGGTCCTTGTAGGCCGCGAAGGGGTCCATGCCGTTGGCGAAGGCGAAGGCGATCAGCGACGGGCGCTTGGCGCGGAAGCTGGTCTTGCCCGCCAGGGCCGGATCGCAGAGGTCGTTGTAATCGGCGACCTTCGGAGCCGCCTTGGTGTTCACGATGAGACCATCGGTGCCCCAGATATGGGGAACGCCGTAGACCTTGCCGTCGACGGTGGTGTTCTTCTTGGTCGCTTCCAGCATGGAGGCGATGAAGAGGTCGGACTTGATCTTGGACAGATCGAGCGGCTTGTAGATGCCGAATTCCGTCTGCGGGCCGGCGATGCGGTCCTGGCTCGGCTGGACGAGGTCGAAGCCCGCGCCCTGGGTGGCGCGCAGCTTGGAGATCATCTCCTCGTTGTTCGAGAGGGTCACCTCGACCTCGATGCCGGTCTCCTTGGTGAACTGGTCCATCACGTCTTTCGGAACGTAATCGGCCCAGGTCAGGAGCCGCAGCTTCTCGGCGGCCTGCGCCGAGCCGACGACCATGAGGGCGGCGAGAGCCGTAGCCAGCTTCAGGCTGGCGCGTTTGGTCAACATTCTAGTCCTCCGATGTGGTTGGGCTATTACCCTTGTTCCCCAGTTGCAAAACTATATGACAGTTGAACGACGCGCTAGGGGGGGCCGGAACCGGCCCGCGAAGCTGCTGAACCGGCTGACAGGTTTCCCCTGCCCGGCTATGGATAGGCTCCCCCTGACGGAGCTTTCGCGATGCGCACCTTCTACCCCGAAATAGAACCTTACGATCACGGCATGCTCGATGTCGGGGACGGCCATTCTGTGTATTGGGAATTGTGCGGCAACCCGCAGGGCAAACCCGTGGTTTTCCTTCATGGTGGCCCGGGCGGCGGCTGCACGCCGACCCAGCGCCGGCTGTTCGATCCGGACAAGTACCGCATCCTGCTCTTCGATCAGCGTGGCTGCGGGCGCTCGACTCCCTATGCGAGCCTGGAGGCCAACACCACCTGGCACCTCGTGGCCGACATCGAGCGCCTGCGCGAAATGATTGGTGTGGACAAGTGGATGGTGTTCGGCGGCTCCTGGGGCTCGACGCTGGCGCTTGCCTATGCGGAAACCCATCCGGAGCGCGTGACCGAGCTGGTGCTGCGCGGGATCTTCACGTTACGTCGCCCGGAACTGCTCTGGTACTACCAGGAGGGCGCCTCCTGGATCTTCCCGGACAAGTGGGAGGGCTTTCTCGCCCCGATCCCGGAGGAGGAGCGCGGCGACCTGATGGCGGCCTACCGCAAGCGCCTGATCGATCCCGATCCCGCCGTCCGGGCGAGAGCGGCAAGAGCCTGGAGCCTGTGGGAGGGCGAGACGATCACGCTCCTGCACAACCAGGAATACAGCGACCAGTTCGGCGACGAGCACTATGCCATCGCGTTCGCGCGGATCGAGAACCACTATTTCGTCAACGAGGGCTGGTTCGAGGACGGACAGCTCATCCGCAACGCCCATCGCTTGAAAAACATTCCGGGCGTGATCATCCAGGGCCGCTACGACATCGCCACACCGGCTAAGACGGCCTGGGACCTGCACAGGGCCTGGCCCGAAGCGAAGTTCATCATGGTGCCGGATGCGGGCCACGCAGTAAGCGAGCCAGGCATCACGCATCATCTCATCGAAGCGACGGATGCGTTTGCGAGTTAAGTGCGTCCCCGGCGTCGCGCGAGAGGAAACCAGATCGTTTGATAGGTGTAGCGCAGGAACCCCTCCTCCCCCTTGTGGGGAGGAGTTGGAGGTGGGGGTGTCGGCGATAGCCTCTCAAGGAGTGGCGCCGACACCCCACCCCGGCTGCTTCGCAGCCACCCCTCCCCACAAGGGGGAGGGAAGCACGCGCTTTATTCTGCGCTCGATCCCGGATTTGCTCTGTAGCCTCAGAGTGGCGCTTAGAGGCGCGATGACAGCCTGAAGATCACTTCGCCGTCCAGCCGCCATCCATCGACATATTGGCGCCCGAGATCTGGCTCGCCGCGTCCGAGCACAGGAACAAGGCGAGCGCCGCCACCTGATCGACGGTCACGAACTGCTTGGTGGGCTGCGCCTCCAGGAGCACGTCGTTGATCACCTGCTCCTTGGTCAACCCGCGCGCCTTCATGGTGTCGGGGATCTGCCGCTCGACGAGGGGCGTCCACAC
>JAEWKH010000168.1 GCA_023386155.1 Pseudomonadota bacterium | reverse complement strand
CGTTACGGCAGGGCGTGATCAAGGACGGTGAGGTCGATGGGGACGCCAGGCTCACGCCCCAGGGGAGCCTCAACGTCGCTCTCAAGCAACCGAAGAGGAAGTCCTTCGAGGCCCCGGGGGAGACGGTTTTCCCGACCGAGCACCTCAAGCGCCTGATCGAGGCCGGGCGCCGGGGAGAGAGCACCCTGTCCGTGAGGGTCTATGACGGCTCCAACAAGGGCGACAAGGTCTATGACACCCTGGGCCTGATCGGCCGCAGGATCGAGCCGGGCGCGGCTGTTGCTTCCCTCGAGGATGTCGCCCAGGGCGAGAAGCTCGCCACGGTCGCACGCTGGCCGGTGACCATCAGCTATTTCGAGGAAGGCAAGGCCGACCGCACACCCATCTACACGATCTCGTTCGAACTCTACGAGAACGGCATCAGCCGTGCCCTGAAGCTCGATTACGGGGATTTTGCCTTGAAGGGCGACCTCAAGAGCCTGGACGTGCAGGCGCCGAGCCCCTGTCAGCGCTGACGACCGGTATTTCGGCTCTCCCGCCCGGGAGAACCACCCCGCCGGTCGAAGCGAGTCAGGCGCGGGCAGCGGCCCTTCAGGGCCGGTTGAGGCTGAGCTTCTGAAAGCCCTTGCCGGACAGAACCGGCTTCTTGGAGCTCAGTATCCGCGAGTTCACGCCCTGCCAGGAAATCTCGCCGGAGAGGCGGCCGAACTCGATCTTCGGGCAGCGGTCCATCACGACCTTCAGTCCCTTCGCCTCGGCCTTCGCGGCGGCTTCGTCGTTGCGGACGGAAAGCTGCATCCAGAGGACCTTGGGCAGCGGGTCGAGGGTGAGCGCCTCGTCCGTGATCGGACCGGCGGCTTCCGAGTTGCGGAAGATCTCGACCATGTCGATGGGCATGGGCACGTCCTTGAGGGAGGCGTAAACCTTTTTGCCGAGAAGCTCGCCGCCGGCCAGGCCCGGATTGATCGGGATCACGTCATAGCCCCGCTCCAGCAGGTACTTGGTGACGATCCAGCTCGGGCGCGCGGGATTCTGCGAGGCGCCCACGAGCGCGATGGTCTTCACGCTGTTGAGGATGCCGCGAATGTAATCGTTCGGATAATTGTCGTGGTTCATGGCTGGAACGTATGGGATAGGGCAGGGCAGTTCAATGAGCATTTGACGCATGGCTTCGCACCAACCGATCATGACCAGGGACGAGCTGACGGCGTTCCTCGACAGGGAATTCCCGCAGATCCATCTGGGAGGCCGCACCTATTTCGTGGACGAGGTCGGGCCGCTCTCGGCCCGGATGCGGATGGAATACCACGATCGGCACCTGCGTCCCGGCGGCACCATCTCGGGACCGGCCATGATGGCGCTGGCGGATCTTGCCCTCTATGCGGCGATTCTCGCCCATATCGGCCCCGTGGCGCTCGCGGTCACCACGAGCCTCAACTTCAATTTTCTGAGGAAGCCCGAGCCGCGGGCGCTGATCGCCGATTGCCGCCTGATGAAACTCGGCAAGCGCCTCGCCGTCGGTGACGTGTCGATCTATTCCGAGGGCAGCCCCGACATGGTCTGCCATGCGACCGGGACCTATTCGATCCCGGAGCGGCGGTAGGCTGCTTCCCGTCAGGGCTTCGGAGGCACGAGGGCGTCGTCGATCTCCCGCGCCCGGACGGCGGCGGGACGCGAGCTGATGCGTTGCCAATAGGCCTCGAAGGCAGGCCGCTTCTCCAGGGTGCCGAACATCATGCCCCAGCCGATCTGCGAGCCGACATAGACATCCGCCGCCGTGAACCGGTCGCCCGCGATGTATTCGGACTGGGCGACGGCATAGTCCAGGGCGTCGACGACATGTTCGATGCTGCCATACCCGATGGACCGTTGCCGGTCGGTCGGGACCTCGAAGCCGAAGGCCTTGTTGCTCAGGGCCGCCTCCACCGGGCCCGCGGCAAAGAACATCCAGCGGTAATAGGCGGCCCGATCCTGAAGCGGTGGCGCGAGGCCGGCTTCGGGAAAGGCGTCGGCCAGATAGGCGCAGACCGCGGCCGCCTCGGTGACGATCTTCCCCTTGTGAAGGATGGCTGGCACCTTCCCCATGGGATTGACGGCCAGGTAGCCCGGCGACTTCATGTCCGGGCCGAAGCCGAGAACCTCCGTCCGATAGGCGCAGCCCGTTTCCTCCAGCATCCACCGGACGATGCGGCCTCGGGACATGGGATTCGTGAAGAAGATCAGGTCGTCGGTCATCGGGAGCCTCTCCGAGCAGAGCAAATGCCGTGCTTTGCAGGAAAGCATAGCCGGTGTTCCAAGAGAACCCAAACTCTTGTGGTAATTTGATACCTTATATGTGGTATAAAAATACCCCATCTATCCTAAGCATTGTTTTATAAGGGTTTTGTGGAGCTTTGGTGAGCAAGAATGCTGTTGACTTCCAGGGTCTTTGCCCCTAAACAGCCGTCACTCGCCGCCGCATCTCGCGGCGGTTTGTCGTTTTTCAGAACCTGAGCCGCATGGCTCTTCAACGGGATACAGCGCAATGAAGACTACGACTTCGCTGAAGCCCGCCGAGGTCGAGAAGAAGTGGGTTTTGATCGACGCGAAGGGCCTCGTTGTGGGCCGTCTCGCTTCGGTCGTGGCTATGCGCCTGCGCGGTAAGCATAAGCCCAGCTACACGCCCCACGTCGACTGCGGCGACAACGTCATCGTCATCAACGCCGACAAGGTGGTGTTCACCGGCCGCAAGCGCGAGCAGAAGGTGTACTATCACCACACCGGTTATCCGGGCGGCATCAAGGAGCGCACCGCCAAGTTCATTCTCGACGGCCGCTTCCCTGAGCGCGTGGTCGAGAAGGCTGTGGAGCGCATGCTCCCCCGCGGCCCGCTTTTCCGTCAGATCATGGGCAACCTGCGCGTCTATGGCGGCGCTGAGCATCCGCATACCGCTCAGCAACCGGAGGTCCTGGACGTCGCGGCCCTCAACAGCAAGAACGTGAGGGCTTAATCCATGGCGACCCTTCAGTCTCTCGCCGATCTGGGCCAGAACGCCCAGACGGCCGCTCCGGAAGCTCCGAAGCACGTCCAGAAGCTCGACTCGCTCGGCCGCGCCTATGCCACCGGCAAGCGCAAGGACGCCGTCGCCCGCGTGTGGATCAAGCCCGGCTCCGGCAAGATCGTGATCAACGGCCGTTCGGTCGAGGTCTACTTCGCCCGCCCCGTGCTCCGCATGATCCTGGCGCAGCCGCTCCAGATCGCCCAGCGCGAAGGCCAGTACGACATCACCGTCAACGTTGATGGCGGCGGTCTCTCCGGCCAGGCCGGTGCGGTCCGTCACGGCCTCGCCAAGGCGCTGACCTACTACGAGCCGGAGCTTCGCGGCCCGCTCAAGAAGGAAGGCTTCCTGACCCGCGATCCGCGCGTCGTCGAGCGTAAGAAGTACGGCAAGAAGAAAGCCCGCCGCAGCTTCCAGTTCTCGAAGCGCTAAGCGTTTCCAAGCCAGCAGTTTCGAAAGGGCGGTCCTCGGGCCGCCCTTTCTGTTTGTCGCCACAGCCTGGCTTGTTGACAGGGCGGGCCTTCGACCTCATAAAAGCCGCATGAACCGGAGCCTCTTCATCATCCGACGCCGAATGACCGCCGCCCCGGCGCGCGTGCGATGACGGCTGTCTGACAGGCCCGACCGCAAGCCGCGCCAATGCGCGGCTTTTTTGTTTTTCCCAGAACCATATTGGCGCTATCGGCTTTGCCTAGGAACAGGCGGCCACAGGTGGAACGGATCGACCATGACGACCATGACCCAGAACCCAGCTGAACTCGGCGTTAAGACCAGGACGGTCTTCATCGACGGCGAGGCCGGCACGACGGGCCTCGGCATCCGCGAGCGCCTCAAGGACGTGCCCGGCGTTGCGATCCGGAGCATCGACCCAGAGCGGCGCAAGGATCCGGCGGCCAAGCGCGAGATTCTGGCCGAGGTCGATCTCGTGGTGCTCTGCCTGCATGACGACGCTGCAAGGGAAACGGTTGGTCTCGTCGACGGCCTGAGCGGCCGGAAGCCCCGTATCCTCGACGCGAGCACGGCGCACCGGGTCGCTCCCGGCTGGGCCTATGGCTTCGCCGAGTTCGATCCGGCCCAGCGCGAGGCGGTCGCCAAGGCGGAGCGGGTCGCCAATCCGGGCTGCTATCCGACCGGCGCCATCGCGCTCATCCGGCCGTTGGTCGATGCGGGCCTGATCCCGACCGATTATCCGATCAGCGTGAACGCCGTCAGCGGCTACAGCGGAGGCGGGCGCTCGATGATCGAGGCCTACGAGGCCGGCACGGCTCCGGCTTTCGAGCTCTATGGCCTCGGCTTCGAGCACAAGCACGTGCCCGAGCTGCAGAAATATACCGGCCTGACCCGGCGGCCGATCTTCATTCCGTCCGTGGGCAATTTCCGGCAGGGCATGCTGGTGAGCGTGCCGCTTCACCTCGACCTGCTGCCGGGCAAGCCGAAGGCCGGGGATCTCGAGGCGGCGCTCCTGAAGCATTATCAGGCCGGCGGCCTCGTCAGCGTCGTGCCGACGATCCGGGACGGCAAGAAGATCGAGCGGCTCGAGCCCGAGGCGCTGAACGACACGGACCGGCTGGAGCTCTTTGTGTTCAAGCACGATAGCTACAACCATGCCGTCCTGGTGGCGAGGCTCGATAATCTCGGCAAAGGTGCATCGGGTGCAGCTGTGCAGAACATTCAGCTGATGCTGGGGTTGATCTGAGATCTGTCATCCAACGCCGCAGGCTGGAAATGACACTCCTGAACCTCATGGCCGGCATGGGCCGGCCATGACGCCCAAGGGGTGATCAGTGCCCCTTCCAGCTCTTGCCGGTGTCGAGCGTCGGCCCATCGAAGGCGACGAAGCGCTGGCGCTGTTCGCCGAGGCCTTCGATCCCGAGCGACACCACATCGCCGGCCTTGAGGAAACGCTGCGGCTTCATGCCCATGCCGACGCCGGGCGGGGTGCCGGTGGTGATCACGTCGCCAGGCTCCAGGATCATGAAGTGCGAGAGGTAGGAGACGATCTGCGCCACGTTGAAGATCATCGTCTTCGTTGAGCCGTTCTGCACGCGCTCGCCGTTCACGTCGAGCCACATGGAGAGGTTCTGCACATCGGGGATCTCGTCCTTGGTAACGAGCCAGGGGCCGAGCGGGCCGAAGGTGGGGCAGCCCTTGCCCTTGGTCCAGGTGCCGCCGCGCTCCAGCTGGTACTCGCGCTCCGAGACGTCGTTGCAGACGCAATAGCCCGCGATGAAGTCGAGCGCCTCGTTGGCTCCGACATAAGTGGCCCGCTTGCCGATTACGATGGCGAGTTCCACCTCCCAGTCGGTCTTCTGGGACCCGCGCGGAATGACGACGTCGTCGTTGGGCCCGACGATGCAGGACGGGGCCTTGTTGAAGACGATCGGCTCTGCCGGAATGGCGGCACCCGTCTCGGCCGCGTGATCGGCGTAGTTCAAACCGATGGCGATGAAGTTGCGCACCTGCCCGACGCAGGCGCCCAGGCGCTGGCCGGCGGGCACGGCCGGAAGGGTGCTGGGGTCGGTCTTCCGGATGCGGTCCAGGGCTTCCGGCGACAGGGTTGCTCCCGTGATGTCGGGCACGAGACCCGAGAGGTCGCGGACCTGCCCATTCGAATCGACCAGGCCCGGCTTCTCCCGTCCGGCATCCCCAAATCTCACCAGCTTCATCAAGTGCTCCTCTCGTTACGGCACATGCATAATTGACACGAATGTGCCCTGCCACAATGCACTTTCTAGACGCAAATATGTTGCCGTTTTGCCACGAGAGCGCACAAAGTGCGGGATTTCCACTCATCCGTCCGAGGTATCGGATTTCAAGATCAGGGCCGCCAATACATTGGTTTACATATAAACTGTCTGCTCGTAATTTTCCAGTTCTCAAGAGTAACATAATATTCGCAAGTAATAACTAGTACTTCTTCCCAGAAGTTAGAACTTATTAATGCCTTGCGTGGCGCTCAGGAAAGGATTGCAGCCAAATTTAAGCGTTGGCACACTCCACTCATCGCGGGACTCTCCCGCACAAGAATTACCTAAGGGTAGGAAAACTCCATGGGCCGTCTCTCTCGTTCTTTGTCGCTCGCCGCGGTTTCCCTGGCAGCCCTCATCGCCGCTCAGGGCAGTGCGCAGGCCGGTGCGTTCGCCCTTCGTGAGCAGAGCGCCACGGCGCAGGGGTATTCCTTCGCCGGCGCGGCGTCGGGCTCCGGCTACCTGTCCTCCATGTTCTGGAACCCGGCCGTCATCACGATGATGCCGGGCTTCTGGAGCGAGAGCCATGTCTCCCTGGTCATTCCGCGGGTCGACATCAACCCGCTGCCCTCAGTCCCGACCTTCGCCCTCGGCGGCTCGGGCGACATCGGCCAGGATGCGATCCTCGCGTCCAGCTACTATTCCTACCAGCTCAACGACATGTTCTGGGTCGGTCTGTCGGCCACCTCGCCCTACGGCCTCGTGACGGACCCGCGCGAAACCTGGTCGGGCCAGCTCTATTCGCGTTCGTCCAGGATCTTCTCGGTGAACGTGAACCCTGTGCTCGGCGTGAAGGTCAATGACTGGCTGTCGGTCGCGGCCGGTCCGTCTCTGCAGTATTTCGATATCCGTCTCAAGCGCGCCGCCGGCATCGCGCCCGGTGCTTCGAGCGTCATCCTCGACGGCGACGATATCGGCTTCGGCTTCACGGCCGGTGTCACCATCACGCCCTTCGCCGGCACCACGATCGGCATCGGCTACCGTTCGCGGATCGACCATGAGCTCGACGGAACGGTCACCGCTCCGGCTGGCGTTCTGGCTCCCATCCCCGCGCGGGTTCCGATCACCGCCGACCTGACCACCCCGGATCAGGTCACGATCGGCATTTCGCACGCCTTCACCCCCGCCTTGACCGTGCATGCCGGTTTCGAATGGACGAACTGGAGCGTTCTCGGGACCCCGCTCGTGGTCGGGCCCGGTGGCGTCGTCGTCACGGATATCCCGCTCAACTACGACGACGGCTATTTCTACTCTCTCGGCTTCGACTACAGGCTGAACGACCAGCTCACCCTGCGCGCCGGCCTGGCCTACGAGCAATCGCCGATCGACACGCGCGTCCGTTCCACCCGTCTGCCCGACAGCGACCGTATCTGGGCGTCGATCGGTGCGACCTATCAGTGGAACGACAAGCTGTCGTTCGATGTCGCCTACACGCATATCTTCGCGAAGGAAGGCGATATCCGCATCGTTGCCGGACAGCAGGATTTCGAGGGGCTGCCCTTCCTGGCGGATGTCGATGCAACGGTCGACATCGTCTCGGCGGCTATTCGCTACCGCTGGGACGACCCGAAGGTCGCCATCCCGGCTCCCATCGTCCGCAAGTACTGAGTTCTCATGAACAGACAGGGAAAAGGCCGGCAGGATCTGCCGGCCTTTTCTGCTCGGCGATGGCCGAGAATCCCAGGGCTCAGGACTTCTCCAGAACGTAGGTTCCCGGCGCATCGCAGAGCGGCTCCAGCTTGCCGCTTCCGGGCTCCCGCGCCCGCACCATTCGGGGCGCCTGGGCCTTGATCCACTCAAACCAGTAGGGCCACCAGGATCCGGGGGTTTCCTTCGCCTGCTTCATCCAGTCCTCCAGGTCCCCCTCCGCGGGGCCGCCGGTCCAGAACTGGTACTTCGGCTTGGCGGGAGAATTGACCACTCCCGCGATGTGCCCTGATCCTGCGAGCACGTAGTCGACCGGGCCGCCGAAGATCTTCGAGCCGACGAATACGGAGTGGGCAGGGGCGATGTGATCTTCCTTGGTCGCAAGGTTGAAGATCGGAACCTTCACCTTCTTCAGGTCGAGCTTCACGCCGGCCAGCTCCATCTCGCCCCTGGCGAGCTTGTTCTCGAGGTAGCAGTTGCGCAGGTAGAAGGCGTGGTTCGCCGCCGGCATGCGGGTCGAATCCGCATTCCAGTAGAGCAGATCGAACGGGAAGGGGGATTGGCCCTTCATGTAGACGTTGACCACGTAGGGCCAGATCAGATCGTTGGGCCGCAGCATGTTGAAGGCATTGGCCATGCGCGAGCCTTCGAGATAGCCGCGCTTCTTCATGGCGGCCTCGAGGCTGCGGACCTCCTCCTCGCCGGCGAAGATCTTCAGGTCGCCCGCATGGGTGAAATCCACCTGCGCGGTGAAGAAGGTGGCGCTGTCGATCCGCTTGTCGCGTGTGGCCGCCATATAGGCGAGGGTGGTGGCGAGCAGCGTGCCGCCGACGCAATAGCCGATGGCCGTCACCTTCTTCTCGCCGGTCGCCTGCTCGATGGCCTCGAGCGCGGCGAAGATGCCGTCGACCATGTAGTGCTCGAAGCCCTTCTCGGCATGCTGCTCGGCCGGGTTGACCCAGGAGATGCAGAAGACCGTCAGGCCCTGCGAAACCGCCCATCGGATGAAGCTTTTCTCGGGATTGAGGTCGAGGATGTAGAACTTGTTGATCCAGGGCGGCACGATCAGAAGCGGCCGCTTGAGCACCTTGTCCGTCGCCGGCGCGTATTGGATCAGCTCGATGAGGTCGTTGCGGAAGATCACCTTGCCCGGCGTGGTGGCGATGTTCACCCCGACCTTGAACCGGCTCGTGTCCGACTGGCGGATCTTCAGCTCGCCGCCACCCGCCGCGATGTCCTCGGCCAGCATGGTCATGCCGCGCACGAGATTGGCGCCGCTCTCCTTGAGGGTTTCGCGGATCAGCTCCGGGTTCGTCAGGAGAAAGTTCGAGGGCGAGAGCGCGCTGGAGATCTGCTTGAGGTAGAACTGCGCCTTGTGCCGCGTGCGCTCGTCGAGGCCCTCCGCATCGTCGACGAGGTCCTCCGCCCAGCGGGAGGAGATGAGATAGGCCTGCTTCAGGAAGTCGAAGATCGGATTCTCGGACCATTCCGGGTCCTTGAAGCGATTGTCCTTGGGTTCCGGCTCGGCCACCGGCTCGGCGAGCTCGCCCTGGGCGCGCTTCAGGGTCGAGGCCCAGAGGGACAGGAACTGGGCCCCGAGACGGGACTGCGCTTCGAGGCTCTTTTGCGGATCGCTCATCCAGGCTTCGGCCACGCGGCTGAGGGACCTGACGGCTTCCGAGGCATCGCCCGCGACCTCGGGAGGCTGGCCTTCCTGGACGGGCTTGAGGTAGGCGGCTGCAGCCTTTCCGGCTCCCTCGATGAAGCGGGCCACGTTGCGGGAGAGTTCCTCGAAGTCCGGAACCGGGCTTTGAGTCTTCTCTTCACCGTATGGCTTGTCCATAAGGCGATCTCCCTCTATCGCAGCAGCATTGCTCGCGGGCTGCATTTCCGACATCTTAGAGCATCGGGCCCAAAAGTGGATTCCACTTTAGGGACCCATTCGACGCTCCGTTCATGTCGTGCGCATCGTGCGAGCCGTTCGATATGCCAGAGTCATGTTACAGATCTTAGGTATCACAATGCGTACGAAGCCCTTTCCGATCCGTCGCATCTCGGCCATGTCCATGGGGATTCTGGCCGCCGGCGTCCTTGCCGGCTGCAACGGCAGTTTCAATCCCGTCCGGGATGTGACGGCGGCGGTCGGGGCCGGTCCGCAGGTGGCGCCGGCACCTGATTTCGTCGCCCAGTCCCGCCCGGCCAACCTGGAATACATGCCAATCGGCGCCCAGGTTCCGGCGCGCCCGACGCCGGCGCGCACGGCCGACGAGGTCAAGGCGGCCGAGGCGGAGCTCGACGCCCTGCGGGCCCGGAACGAGGCTGCGGGCGCAGCGGCAGCCGAGCTCGGCAAGACGCCGCCCCCTGAGCCGGTCAGGCTTCCGGCCAACACGTCGCAGCAGACGCGGCAGAAGACGAATTCCAAGAGAACGCCTTAAAATCTATACCGGAATCCCGTGATTCCGCCCAAGGACGAGACCCATGCCCGACTTCTACCGGATTAAGCGCCTCCCGCCTTACGTCTTCGAGCAGGTCAACCGCATCAAGGCCGCCGCCCGGGCCAACGGCGCCGACATCATCGACCTCGGGATGGGCAATCCGGACCTCCAGGCTCCCCAGCACGTCATCGACAAGCTCGTCGAGACCGTCGGCAAGCCGCGCACCGACCGCTACTCGGCCTCCAAGGGCATTTCGGGCCTGCGTCGCGCCCAGGCCGGCTATTACGAGCGCCGCTTCGGCGTGAAGCTCAACCCCGATACCCAGGTGGTGGCAACCCTCGGCTCCAAGGAGGGCTTCGCCAACATGGCCCAGGCCATCACCGAGCCGGGCGACGTGATCCTGGTGCCCAACCCGAGCTATCCGATCCACGCCTTCGGCTTCCTGATGGCGGGTGGCGTCATCCGCTCGGTGCCGGCCGAGCCGACCCCCGACTTCTTCGTCGCAGCCGAGCGGGCCGTCGCCCATTCGATTCCCAAGCCCGTGGCGCTCGTGGTCTGCTATCCGTCGAACCCGACCGCCTATGTGGCCTCCCTCGACTTCTACCGGGATCTCGTGGCCTTCGCGAAGAAGCACGAGCTGATTCTGCTGTCGGATCTGGCCTATTCGGAGGTCTATTTCGACGAATCGAACCCGCCGCCCTCGATCCTGCAGGTGCCCGGCGCGGTCGACGTGTCGGTGGAATTCACCTCCATGTCGAAGACCTTCTCCATGGCCGGCTGGCGCATCGGCTTCGCGGTCGGCAACGAGCGGTTGCTGGCGGCTCTCGCCCGGGTGAAGTCCTATCTGGATTACGGCGCCTTCACGCCGGTCCAGGTGGCGGCTACCGCGGCCCTGAACGGACCGGACGACTGCATCCGCGAGATGCGCGCCACCTACAAGCGCCGCCGCGACGTGATGGTCGAGTCCTTCGCCAAGGCCGGCTGGCAGGTGCCCGTGCCCACCGCGTCCATGTTCGCCTGGGTGCAGATTCCTGAAAAGTTCCGGTCCATGGGGAGCCTCGAATTCTCCAAGCTCCTGGTGGAGAAGGCCGACGTGGCGGTGGCGCCCGGCATCGGCTTCGGCGAGCATGGGGACGATTACGTCCGCATCGCCCTTGTGGAAAACGAGCAGCGCATCCGCCAGGCGGCGCGCAACATCCGCAAGTTCTTCGACAGCGCGGACCAGACGCTCCACAACGTGGTTCCCCTGGTCCGGCGGGGCTGATTCTCCTCGGGGAGGAGAGGGGCCACGCCGAGGATTTCGCATCCGCATGGACAGGACATCTTGGCGGTCGTAAAAGCAGCCCGACATTCTTAAGGAGCTGTTGTTCGTGACACGTCCCCTTCGGGTCGGCATCGCCGGCCTCGGCACCGTCGGCGCATCGGTCATTCGCATTCTCGACCGCCAGAACGAGGCTGTCGCCCAACGCGGCGGGCGGCCGGTCGAAGTCGTGGCCGTCTCGGCCCGCGACAGGACCAAGGATCGGGGCTTCGACCTCTCCCGTTTCACGTGGTTCGACGACCCCGTGGAGCTTGCGCGCTCGGCCGATGTGGATTGCGTGGTCGAGCTGGTCGGCGGTGCCGACGGGGCGGCCCTCGACACGGTGCGCACGGGCCTGTCGCTCGGCAAGCACGTGGTGACGGCCAACAAGGCGCTTCTGGCCAAGCACGGCCTCGAACTCGCCAAGCTGGCGGAAGAAAAGGGCGTGTCCCTGGCCTTCGAGGCCTCGGTCGCCGGCGGCATCCCGATCATCAAGACCCTGCGCGAGGCCCTGCCGGCCAACCGCATCTCGCGCCTTTACGGCATCCTCAACGGCACCTGCAACTATATCCTGTCCCGGATGGAGCTGGAGGGTCTGACCTTCCAGGAATGCCTGAAGGACGCGCAGCGTCTCGGCTATGCGGAAGCCGATCCGACCTTCGACGTGGAAGGCTTCGACACGGCCCACAAGCTCGCGATTCTCACCAGCCTTGCCTTCGGCACCGAGATCGACGCGGACGCGATCTATGTGGAGGGCATCTCCTCCATCACGCCGCTCGACCTCGCCATGGCCAAGGAGCTGGGCTTCCGCATCAAGCTCCTGGGCGTCGCCGAGCGTACCAAGACCGGGATCGAGCAGCGCGTGCACCCGACCATGGTGCCCCGGACCTCATCCATCGCCCAGGTCATGGGCGTGACCAATGCCGTGACCATCGACGCCGATGCCGTAAGGGAGCTGACGCTCATCGGGCCGGGCGCGGGCGGCGATGCCACGGCCTCCGCGGTCGTGGCCGATATCGCCGATGTCGCCACCGGGGCCGTGCAGCCGCTCTTCGGCTCTCCGACGGATCGGCTGGAGAAGGCGCCGCGCGCGCCGATGCAGCGCCACGAGGGCGGCTATTACGTCCGGCTGACGGTCCATGACCGACCGGGCGTGGCCGCAGGCGTCGCGACGCGCATGGCCGAGGCCGACATCTCGCTGGAGAGCATCCTGCAGAAGCGCTCGGAGATCGCCGCGACCAAGGATCCGCACGGACGTTCGGGTGCGCCGGTCTCGCTGGTGCTCATCACCTATGCGGCCACCGAGGCGGCGATCCGCTCGGCTCTGGAAAAAATCTCGGGGGATGGTCTTATCGCCGAGCCGCCCCAAGTCATCCGCATCGAACGCGAGTAACCGAACGTCGGGCCTTCAGGCCTCACATGATCACAAAAGGGAGACGACAAGTCCATGTCGCAAGGCATTACCGTCCAACCGGGCCAAATCATCGAGCGCATCCTGACCCTGGAGCTCGTCCGCGTCACCGAGCGTGCGGCGGTCGCCTCCGCCAGGCTGCGCGGTCGCGGCAATGAGAAGGCCGCCGACCAGGCCGCCGTGGACGCCATGCGTCGTGAGCTGAACAAGCTCCCCATCGACGGCACGGTCGTGATCGGCGAAGGCGAGCGCGACGAGGCGCCCATGCTCTTCATCGGAGAGAAGGTCGGCAACAAGCAGGGCCCGAAGGTCGATATCGCCGTCGATCCCCTGGAGGGCACGACGCTCTGCGCCAAGGACATGCCGGGCTCCATCGCCGTCATGGCCATGGCCGAGGCCGGAACCCTGCTGGCGGCTCCCGACGTCTACATGCACAAGATCGCTGTCGGCCCCGGCTATCCCGCGGGCGTCGTCGATCTCGACGCCTCCCCGGAAGAGAACCTCAACAACCTCGCCAAGGCCAAGGGCGTGAAGGTGAATGAACTCACCGCCCTCGTGCTCGATCGGCCGCGCCATGCGGACCTCATCGCGGCGATCCGCAAGACCGGTGCCGGCGTCCGCCTGATCTCAGACGGCGACGTGGCCGGCGTGATCTTCACGACCAAGCCCGCGGAAACGGGCATCGACATCTATCTTGGCATCGGCGCCGCGCCCGAGGGCGTGCTTGCGGCCGGCGCGCTGCGCTGCATCGGCGGCCAGATGCAGGCCCGCCTGATCCTCGACACCGAGGAGAAGCGCTCCCGCGCCTTCCAGATGGGCGTCACCGACCCCAACAAGAAATACGACATGACAGACCTTGCCCGCGGCGACGTGATCGTGGCCGCGACCGGCGTGACCGACAGCGCACTCACCAGAGGGGTTCATTTCGGCAAGGAAGTGATCACGACCGAGACCGTGGTCTACCGTTCCGCCACCGGCACCGTGCGGCGCATCTACGGCGAGCATCGGGAGTTGTCGAAGTTCCACCTGGACTAGGTTTTTGGAACGAACAACGATCCACATTGCGTCATGGCCGGGCTCGCCCCGGCCATTTGCGTTTCAAGCGGGGGCAAAAGGCGTGGATACCCGACACAAGGTCAGCATGGCGGAGGGAGTCTGTGGGATGATGCGGGCCGGACAGGAGTGGGAAAATACATGATCCAGATTCGCCCCTTCACCACGGATGACCGGAAAGCCTGGGAGCCTCTCTGGCAGGGCTACCTGACCTTCTACAAATCGTCCTTGCCGCCCGAGGTCACGGAAACGACCTGGAGACGGCTCCTCGATCCCGCCGAGCCCATGTTCGGGCTCGCTGCCGTGCTCGACGGCAGGGTCGTCGGCATCGTGCATTACCTCTATCACCGCTCCACCTGGACCATAGGCGATTACTGCTATCTGCAGGATCTGTTCACGGTCGAGGAGGCGAGGGGGCGGGGCGTGGCGCGAGCCCTGATCGAGGCCGTGTACGAGAAGGCGAAAACCGCCGGGGCCAGCCGGGTCTATTGGCTGACGCACGAGACCAATACGACGGCCCAGGCGCTCTACGACAAGGTGGCGGCCCGCAGCGGCTTCATCCAGTACAAGCATCTGTTCGGGTGACTCTTCTTCCCCGCAACGCCATCACCGGCCCTGTTCCGATGATCGCCATGAGGATGGCGTGGCGCTTCACGGTATCGAGAGGGCCGTGAACCGGCTGGGGTACTTTGCCAGGATGCTTTGACCACAATTCGCAGGTAAGAATCCCGGCGTGACCGAATCATCTCCTCTTCTGCTGCCCAAGCCCTTTCTGGGCGTCACCAATTCCGCCCTCGGGCGCACCTGGGTCGAGCGCTGCGATGCGGCCCAGGCGACGATTGCGCTCGCCATCGCCCAGACCCATGGCCTTCCGGATGTGCTGTCCCGCGTCCTGGCGGGACGCGGCGTCGGAATTCACGAGACCGAGGGCTTCCTGAACCCGCGCCTGCGGGACCTCATGCCCGACCCGCATGTGCTCACCGATATGGAAGCTGCGGCCTCCCGGCTCGCCGATGCGGTGCTGCGCAACGAGAAGGTGGCGATCTTCGGGGATTACGATGTGGACGGGGCCTGCAGCGCGGCGCTTCTCGCCGAGTACCTGCGCGCCTGCGGCCTGGACTACGCCATTCATATCCCGGACCGGATCACGGAAGGCTATGGCCCGAACGTGGACGCCATTCGGGCCCTGAAGGAGCAGGGGGCCGACATCCTCGTCACGGTCGATTGCGGGACCGCCAGCATCGAGCCTCTCGCCGAGGCCCGAGGCCTTGGCCTCGACCCCGTCGTTCTCGACCATCACCAGGCGCCGGAGCAGCTGCCGGAGGCGCTCGCGGTCGTGAACCCGAACCGGCAGGACGACCTGTCGGGCCTCGGCCATCTCTGCGCGGCCGGCGTGGTCTTCCTGTTCCTCGTCGCCCTCAACCGGACGCTTCGCTCCCGTGGCTTCTTCCAGGGGCGAACCGAGCCGGACCTGATGGGCAGCCTCGATCTCGTCGCGCTGGCGACCGTTGCCGACGTGGTGCCTCTCGTCGGCCTCAACCGAGCCTTCGTACGCCAGGGCCTCGCCATCATGAAGAGCCGCCGCCGGGTGGGGCTGGCAGCGCTTCTCGATACGGCGGGCCTCGCCGGAGCGCCGGAGAGCTGGCACCTCGGCTATCTCGTCGGGCCGCGCATCAATGCGGGCGGGCGCATCGGCGACGCGGCTTTGGGCTCGCGCCTCCTGCTGACCGAGGATCCCGTGCAGGCCGGGCGTCTCGCCACCGAACTCGACCGGCTCAACCGCGAACGTCAGGCCATCGAGGTCGTGGCGGTCGCCGAAGCCGAGGCACAGGCGATGATGGCGCTGGAGCGCGTGCCGGATCTGCCCGTCATCGTCACAGCCTCGCCCGAGTGGCATCCGGGCGTCGTCGGCCTGATCTCCGCCCGCACGAAGGAGCGGTTCCGCCGGCCGGCCTTCGCCTTCACCCTCAATCCGGACGGCACGGCGACCGGCTCGGGCCGTTCCGTTCCGGGCGTTGACCTCGGGTCAGCGGTACGAGCCGCGGTCGAATCCGGCCTTGCCATCAAGGGCGGCGGCCACACCATGGCGGCCGGCGTGACGATCCAGGCCGCCGATCTGGAGGGCTTCCTCGCTTTCGTCACGGAAAAGCTTACCGAGCCGGTGAGCACCATGCGCCTCCGGGACAACTTCGCCATCGACGCGACCCTGACGGCCGCTGGCGCCCAGCCTGTGGTCGTGACGGCTCTGGAGCGGGCAGGGCCGTTCGGCCAGGGCCAGCCGGAACCGGTCTTCGTCTTCCCGCAGCATCGCCTTGTCGAGGCCAGGGAGGTCGGCAGCGGCGGCCATATGCGCGTGAGGCTTCGCGGCGGCGACGGGAGCGTGATCGGCGGGATCGCCTTCCGGGCCGCCGGCCAGCCGCTCGGCATTGCCCTGTCCCAGGCCATCGGAAATCCGGTTCACGTGGCGGGGACTCTTTCCATCGACCGCTGGGGCGGCAACGAAAAGGTCGAGGTCCGGATCATGGATGCGGCACGGCCTGATTAATTGAAATCTGGTGCTTGCGATGGATCACGAACCCATCTATAGGTTCGCCCACTTCGGCGGCACCGCCCCGAACATGCGCCCTTCGTCTAGCGGTCTAGGACGTTGCCCTTTCACGGCAAAAACACGGGTTCGAGTCCCGTAGGGCGCGCCATTGAAATCAATGGCACGGAGGTTCGAAACCTCCACATCCGGCAGATCCCCCACACGTGAATCGGCGACAGGGCCATTCGGTCCCGACCTTTGATATCGTCGGCGCGCCAACTCGAATTCCAGCTCTTTTGGTGGCAGAATGGCCGTCTCATGACGGGAGACGACAATGGATAAGGTTGTAATCGCCTTGGCCATCTCCTTGGCGGCTGCCAGTGCACAGGCTCAGGCCCGCCCCTCGACGGTGGACATGCCCTGCGGAGCAAGCCGGCAACTCGTGTTGAAGAGGGGCGCCATCGTGCTGGAAACCGGCGGCTTCACCTATGACCGCTTCGTCCGCGACCAGACCTTCTGCGATGTGACGGAATATGCCCAGGCTGCATATGTTCCGAGCCTGGAATCGCCCGCCTGCTTCGTCGGGTATCGCTGCAAGCAGGGCCCCAGGGATTGGTGGGACGACTGACGCCTGTCATTGGATGCGTCTTGGCATCCGGAAGACGAGGGCGCGTCGTTCTTCGCGAAATGGCGGGTCCGCTTCTTGCACGATGCGACGGTGCCGCGCGAATGGTTCGCGGCAACCCTATACTTTTGATCTAAGGTGACGATGCAGAATCCCGCTTGCCCAGCTTCAGGCCCGCGAATAACCTCCCTCGACAAGAAAAAGGGCCGCACAAAGGCGGCCCGAAGTCTAGGGAGGAAACGCCCTGAAAGGGCGAGCAGCCAGTGACGCCAATCACTCTGCTGCATCGCAATAAAGTACTTTCTGCCGCAAAATGCGGCAAGCGCAAACGGGCAGCATCGCTGCCTTTTCTTTTTCCTGTAACATGTCAGCCACACCGCGGCCGGCTTGCATTTCAGCTGAGCCCGATTCTCTTTTCCTCCGGCGGCGCATCATTGGACGCAAAAAACCGGGTCCACTTTTTTGCACGATGCGCTAAAGCATTTTTCGGCGAAGTGGATCCGGTTCGCCGCCAAAAAATGCGGCCCGTCAAAGAAGAGAGCTGATTCCACGCCAGTGGAAACAGCTCTAGCGTTGCCGTGCGGGCCCGCCTGACTGTCCAATCTTTGAGGGGCGTATCGCTTCGCATGCGCTGGTGGCAGATTCGACAGACGTCATCTTTTCTGGAAAATACATGTATATGGAGGGGGCAGGCGCCGGATGAACCTGCCGTCCGCAGGGACGTTCTTTCGCCAAACATCCATTCGAAGCTGAAGTCCCATGCCCCGCTACTTCTTCAACATCCGTGACGGTTACGACGTCGATGAAGACGATGAAGGAATCGAGCTTCCCGATCTCGAGGCAGCCCGGGCGGAGGCCTTGGCTACGGTCGAGGAATTGCGGGACGAGCTGGCCGACGCGGGCAATATCGAGCTCGAGATTACCGACGAGACCGGGCGGCGTCTTCTGACGGTCCCGTTTTTCCGAGGCGGGCAGGGCGGCCGAAGGCGCTAGCGCATCGTGCGAAAAAGTGGACGCGGTTTTTCGCACTCAACGATGCGCTCTCCAAAGAGCGGAGCATCGTGCGAAAAAGTGGGCCCGGTTTCGCGTCGAACTTTGCTCTAAAGGTTCCAAAAGAAAGGCCCGGCGTGAAGCCGGGCCCCGCTCGAAGACTGCTGGAGCGTGATCAGCACTCGGTCTTCTTCTGGGTCGTCGTGTCGCCGAATTCATCCGTCTTCTGCTTGGTCTCCGTGGTGCAGCCGAGCGGCTTGCTGGTGGTCGTCACGGAGGTGGAGGAGGTCGTGCTCGGCTCCGTCTTGCGCTCGATGGTCGTCTGGCTGCCGAGAATGCCCTCTTCCTTCTTGATGGTCGTGGTGGTGTCCTGAGCGAAGGCCGCTGTGCTGAGAAGCGAGGCCGCAAGAAGCAGTACCGTTTTCTTCATCGTGAACTCCCTGAACAAGTTTGCTCCCGTGAGAACGGCTTTCTCCTCCAGGGGTTCCTGCTCAGGTCGATCCTCGATGAAACAGGCTCTCAGGCAGCCTTCAGATTTCGCCACGCTTGCGCGAAATCCTGGGCTCTGCGTCCGATATCCTCGACCGACATGCCGGGCGTGAAGAGGGCCGAGCCGAGGCCGAATCCGTTGGCGCCTGCATCGACATAAGGCTTCATGGTGTCCGGCGTGATGCCGCCTACGGGCAGGACGAGGGTGTCCTTGGGCAGCACGGCCCGCCAGGCCTTCATGACAGTGGGGGGAACGGCTTCGGCCGGGAAGATCTTGATCGCATCGGCGCCGGCCTTCAGGGCTGAAAAAGCCTCGGTCGGGGTCGCGACGCCAGGGGTACAGACGAGGCGGTTCTTCTTGGCCGCCCGAATGACGTCGAGATCCGCATGCGGCATGACGATGAGCTTGCCGCCCACGTCGTGGACGCCGATGACTTGGTCCGGGCCGAGGACGGTTCCGGCGCCGACCAGGACGTTGCTCGGCATCGTCTTCGCGAGGATCTCGATGCTGCGGAAAGGGTCCGGCGAGTTCAGCGGGACTTCGATGATCCGGAAGCCCGCCTCGACGAGCCTCAGGCCGACAGCCTCGGCATTGTTTGGCTCCAGGCCCCGCAGAATGGCGATCAGAGGTAGATCGGTCAGATAATCCCTCAGCACGTCCGCACCTCCAATCCGGTCACATTCGCAGCCGCGTGAGCAGGCCTCGCCCATGGCGCCGCTGTTAGTTGGCAAGGGTGGATGCCGGTTTCAACCTTTTGCCCCCTGAGGCGCATGAAAGCGCATCAGGTAGGAAATCGCGCTGCGCAGGGTGTCCCGCCCGTCCGTGCTGTGCTCGATGAACCATTCCTCAAGTCCGATGCCCGGGTGCAGCGCCTCGACCCCGGCGAAGAACTGCATGAGCTTCATGGAATCGAAGTCGAGCGAGCGCGTCAGCGACATGTCCAGGGTGATAGAGGCCTTGCCGTTTTCCCCGAGCGAGCGGCAAAGCGCGATGATGGGCTCGGCAACATCGGTCTCCGAAAGCAAGCACACTGGTTTTGCCCCCCTATAAATGACGTAAAGTCATATCCGCGGGTGATGTCGGTTCAACAGTGAAACGATATAAAACTGTGCATAGTTATAGAATGATATACTATTATACGCAACGGAATATGACAAAAGTTGTTTTTGGTTGTAGCTATGAAATTTCGTCAATCTCTGGTTTTGACACGAACCGCTCCGCTCGTCTCGAATGTGGAATTGCAGGTTTCGTGCCTCGTAGGATAGAGGCTTTGCAACCGCCACCGGACCAGCCAGCCGTCCTGCCCGAGTCGAACCATGAAGCCGCCTTCGAAGCTCTTGAGCCGCAGCGCAAAGCCTAACCTGGATCGGATCGATCTCCTGATCCTCGACGCCCTGCGCGACAATGGCCGCATCACGTATCAGGCCCTGTCGGAGCGGGTGGGGCTTTCGGCTCGCCCCTGCCTCGAGCGGGTCAGGCGCCTGGAGCAAAAGGGGGTGATCCGCGGGTACACGGCCCTGATCGAACCCGCCGCACTCGGTCATGACATCATCGCGATGGCGGGGATCAGCATGCGCGATCCCTCGACCGGCACGCGCCAGCGGCTGGAGCGCGCTCTGACAGCCAATCCTGCTGTCGTCGAGCTCCAGGTGGTGAATGGGGAATACGATTATACCGCCCGGATCGTCGCTCCCACGCTTGCTGCCTACGAAGCCCTAACGGAAGCCTATCTGGCGGATTCCGGGTTCGGAATCGGCCGTATCCACACGACGTTCGTGCTGAAGACCCTCAAGGATTTCGAGGGATACCCGGTGGCCAACGACGGGGATTGAGCGCGTGCGCGGGAGGTGGCGACAGAAACGGCTGTGGCCAAGCGGGAATTCAGCCTCAACCGGAGCATGCCGCCCGTAAGCTTGTCCATGGAGGAGACCCATGGATTACATCGCTCTCGAACGGACAGTCGCCGCCGCCAATTACGATCCCTTGCCTGTCGTCCTGAGGGAAGCGAAGGGCGTCTGGGCCACCGATACGGAGGGCCGGCGCTACCTCGACATGATGAGCGCCTATTCGGCCGTCAGCCTCGGGCACGGGCATCCGCGCATCCTGAAGGCGATGGCCGAGCAGGCCGCGAAGCTCGCGGTCACCAGCAGAGCCTATCACACGGAACTCCTCGGCCCCTTCCTGGAGCGCCTCGTCCACGTCTCGGGCCTCGACATGGCGCTGCCGATGAATACCGGCGCAGAGGCCGTCGAGACAGCCATCAAGGCCGCCCGGCGATGGGGTTATGCGAGGAAGAAGATCGCCAGGGACCAGGCGGAAATCATCGTCGCGAACAACAATTTCCATGGCCGCACGACCACCATCGTCGGCTTCTCGTCGGATGAGGACTATCGGGAGGGCTTCGGTCCCTTTTCCGGCGGCTTCAAGCTCGTGCCGTTCGGGGATGCGGGGGCGGTTGAGAAGGCGATCACCGGCAACACCTGCGCGGTCCTGATCGAGCCGATCCAGGGCGAGGCGGGCATCGTGGTGCCGCCGGAGGGCTACCTGAAGGAGCTGCGCGCCATCTGCGACAGGCACAACGTTCTTTTGATCCTCGACGAGGTTCAGTCGGGTCTCGGCCGCACGGGCCGCTGGTTCGCCCATCAGCACGAGGGCATCAGGCCGGACGGCCTGATCCTGGGCAAGGCGCTGGGCGGCGGGGTCTATCCGGTCTCGGCCTTCGTGGGCACGCGCGAGGTCATGAGCGTCTTCAACCCCGGATCCCACGGCTCGACCTTCGGGGGCAATCCCCTGGCGGCCCGGATCGGCCTCGAGGCGCTTACCGTGATCGAGGAGGAGCATCTCGTCGAGCGCAGCGCGGAGATGGGAGCCTATCTCCAGGATCGCCTGCGCGCCATGCGCAGCAACATCGTGAAGGACGTGCGCGGGAAGGGCCTGTGGGTCGGCGTGGAGGTGGATCCGAACGTGGTCTCCGCCCGCGCGGTCTGCGACGCGCTGCTCGAGAACGGCATTCTCTCGAAGGATACGCACGGCACGGTGCTGCGCTTTGCGCCGCCTCTCACCATCACCCGGGACGAGGTCGACTGGGGGATGGAGCGGATCGAGCGGGTTTTCGCCCGTGCGGTTCATTGATGCTCGGGGACGACGAGCCATGGCACAGAACCTGAAGAAGACGCAGCAAGCCGCGACGCGCGAACAGCGCCTGGAGGCTTATCAGCCCTTGTCCGGAATGGTGGTGCCGCGCTTTGCCGGCATCTCGACCTTCATGCGGCTGCCCTATCTCGCTCCCGTGCAGGCGCCGGGCGAGATCGATATCGCCATCCTGGGCATTCCCTTCGACGGGGCCACGACGAACCGCCCCGGAACCCGCCTCGGGCCGCGCCAGGTGCGTGAGGCCTCGTCGCTCATGCGTCTCGTCAATTACGGGACCATGGTCGCCCCCTACGACCTCTGCGCCTGCGCCGATGTGGGCGACGTCCCCGTCAATCCCATCGACGTGCAGGATACGCTTCGCCGCATCGAGGCCGAGATATCCTATCTCCACCAGGGCGGCGTGACGCCCCTTTCCATCGGCGGCGATCACATCGTCTCGTACCCGATCCTGCGCGCGCTCGCCGCGAAGAGCGGACCCATGGGCATGATCCACATCGATGCGCACAGCGACACGGGCGACACCTATTTCGGCGGGCAGAAGCTCACGCACGGCACTCCGTTCCGCCGCGCCATCGAGGACGGCGTGCTCGACCCGAAGCGCATGGTGCAGATCGGCATCCGGGGGCACATGTATTCCGCCGACGAGCGCGACTGGGCGCTCGGCCAGGGCATCCGCATCATCGATATGGAAGAGGTGGCGGAGAAGGGCGTTCCCTATGCGATCGCCGAGGCTCGCCGCATCGTCGGCGGGGAGCCGACCTATTTCACGTTCGACATCGATTCCATCGATCCGGCCTTCGCGCCGGGCACCGGCACGCCGGAAATCGGCGGCTTCACGAGCCGCGAGGCGCTCCAGCTCGTGCGCGGCTTCCGGCACCTCAACCTCGTGGGCGCCGACATGGTCGAGGTCTCGCCGCCGCTCGACCAGTCCGGCGGCACCGCCCTGGTAGGAGCTTCCATCGCGTTCGAGCTCCTCTGCCTGCTGGCCGAGGCGAGGGCCGAGCGGACCTCGAAGGAGGCCCGGCTGAACGTGGTTTAGCCGGCGTATCCGTCAATGGCGCGAGGCTGAATACGGCGCAGGGGAATGATGGATCTCCCTACGACGGCGGATTCTGGCGCATGCATTGCTGCGCCGCTCGTGAGATCCGCCGGTCGTCCTCGTCGACGGCCTTGTTGGCGAGGATCCTCTGCCAGAGATCCCGCTCGGGGACCTGCTGCACGATGCAGGAGCAGACGGAGGGGCACAGGGCCGGATCGCCGTTCTGCATCAGGCACACCCTCTGGCAGGCCGCCGAGGGATTCGGGCCTGCGATCTGGGCGATGCCGTAGAGGAGGCCGAGAAGGACGACCTGGTGGGTCAGATAGATCGGCAGGCTCTTGCGCCCGGCCCATATCAATGCCCTGGAGAACCGGGTGTCGGCGCGCCAGCGCGCAAGGCCGAGCGCCTCCTGCCGTGGGAGCAGCAGTTTTCCGGCCGCCACGCCGATGAGGACGAGGCCGAACCAGGGAAAGACCGGCACGTAGTCGTTCGTCACCGGGTCGGTCGCGCCGAGGCCGAGCCAGTCGAGCCAGGGCGCATCGAGGGCGGGGCTCGTGAAGAGCCAGGGGGCGATCAGGCAGAATGCGGCCGCAACCAAGGTCAGGGCCGGAGGCAGTCGCAGGAAGGGCAGGGCCAGCACGCTCGAGACGGCAATGCAGTGAAGGATGCCGAAGAAGATGTAGCTTCCGGGAAAGGCAAAATAGGTCACGAGGGTCACGGCCAGGGCTGCGCCGCCGACCTGCGCGAGACGCCTCAGGAACGACATCGGCCGGAATCCCTGGGCATGGGCCAGCACCAGGCCGAAACCGGCAAGGGCCAGAAACGAGCCCGCGATTCCCCGCGCGAACCAGCGCCAGGCCGGGACCTGGAGGATGTTCGTCCCAATCAGTTGCAGGAAGCTCAGGTCCCAGCTGAAATGATAGACGATCATCGCGGCGATCGCAGTGCCGCGGGCGACATCGATGGCGTCCCATCGCTGGGATGCGGCGGTTCGTGCTTGCGCGGAGATGGCTGTCAAATCATGGGCCTCATGGCTGAAGGCGTTCCCTCCCGGTTCGCAAACCTTATGTGAGTGACATGACAGAGAGCCCCGACACGTCAATCGCCACATTACGGGACATGATTCAAGATGCTCGCATCGTTGCGGGCTTCACCGGAGCCGGGATCTCGACGGAGAGCGGCATCCCCGATTTCCGCTCGCCCGGCAGCCCCTGGACGCGCCACAAGCCGCTTCCCTTCGAACTCTTCCTCCAGAGCGCGGAGGCCCGCCGGGAGGCTTGGCGGCGGAAATTCGCCATGGATGACCTTCATCGGGGCGCAAGGCCCAGCCTGGGTCATCTCGGCTTCGCGTCCCTCGTCGCTTCCGGTCGCATGCCGGCCGTCATTACGCAGAACACCGATGGGCTTCATCAGGCATCGGGCCTCACAGCGGATCAGGTCATCGAGCTGCACGGCAACGGCACCTATGCCAAGTGCCTGACCTGTGGCCGGCGCCATGAGCTGGAGTGGGTAAGGCAATGCTTCGACTCCACTGGCGAGCCGCCGGATTGCCGGACCTGCGGGGGATCCTCAAATCGGCCACGATCTAGTTCGGGCAAGCCATGCCCGAGGACGCCATGCGCCGGGCGCAGAGGCTGACGGCATCCTGCGACCTTTTTCTGGTCGCGGGCTCATCGCTGGTCGTCTATCCGGCAGCGGCCTTTCCGGCCTTCGCCAAGGAAAACGGGGCCCGGCTCGTGATCGTCAATCGGGAGCCGACCCCCCTGGATGAGGCTGCCGATCTGGTAATCCGGGCCGAAATCGGTTCGGTCTTCTCAGTATTTGTGTCGTAAATTCAAGAGCATGAGTGTGCCGAAAATTTCATCGCCCGCCGATGCGCGTTTCCGGCTTCCCCTGATTCAAGACGATGTTATCCTCTTATTAAGAATCGGGTTCATGATTCGAGTTTGGGTAATTTCATGACTGGCGATTACGGCTCCAATTCTTTCAGTCTCCGCGAGGAGAATTCCTCATTAGATCAGGGCCGCCGCGAGGTCGCACAGCCGACCTCGGAGGAGGGCGCTCTCGAGCTCGTCCAGGTCAGCGGCCGCATCAAGTGGTTCGATGTCGCCAAGGGGTTCGGATTCATCGTGCCCGACAACGGCATGCCCGATGTTCTGCTCCATGTGACGTGCCTGCGCCGGGACGGCTACCAGGCCGCCAACGAAGGCGCCCGGATCGTCGTCGAGGCGGTTCAGCGTCCGCGCGGCCTGCAGGCCTTCCGCATCCTCTCGCTGGACGAATCCACCGCGCTGCATCCCTCCGAGCTGCCTCTGCCCAGGACCCATGTCCAGGTCGTGCCGACCAGCGGCCTGGAGCCGGCGGTCGTGAAATGGTTCAACCGGCTGCGCGGCTTCGGCTTCCTGACACAGGGGGAGGGCAAGCCGGACATCTTCGTCCATATGGAAACCCTGCGCCGATACGGCATTGCCGAGTTGAAGCCGGGAGAACGGGTCTTCGTCCGTTTCGGCGACGGCTCCAAGGGCCTCATGGCCGCCGAGGTCCGTCTGGCCGACATGGCCCTGCCGCACTCCCATTGATGAGCCAGCCCGTGCTGTCGCGTATTCGGCCGGCTTTCCCGGCCCTGAGCTTTCTCGTCCTCTTCGCCGGTGCGGTTTATGCTCAGGCATTAGAGACCCTGTCCATCACGACGCAGGGTGGACAGCGGCAGACCTTCAAGGTCGAGGTCGCCCGCAACGACGCGGACCGCGCCCAGGGGCTCATGTTCCGCCGGACCATGCCGGCCGATCAGGGCATGCTGTTCGATTTCGGCAGGGTCGAGCCCGTGTCCATGTGGATGCAGAATACCTATCTGCCCCTCGACATGCTGTTCATTCGCCCCGATGGAACGATTGCCCGGATCGCGGCCAATACCGAACCCCTCTCAACCCGCACCATCTCCTCCGGCGAACCTGTTCTCTCGGTTCTGGAGCTGAATGCCGGCACGGCGGCCAGGCTCGGGATCAAGGCCGGCGACCGGGTGGAGCACCCGATCTTCAAGCGATAGCGCGTCGTTCGGGGCCGCACGATCCCCTAATCCATGAACCTTGCCCCGTAATGCGTTCCGGTGGTCCATACCAGCCGGACCCACGCTCTCGCGTCTTCCGACGGAATGCGAAGCTCGAACTCCAGCGGAACATCGGCAGGCGGGGTCACGACAAGGCGTACCCCGGCTTCCGACAGGTCCCAAATCGTGCACTCGATCGGCTCCTGAGCAGCCTGACCCGCGATCCGCCCCTGAAGTTGAGTGAGATGGCGCGGACTTGATCGGCGCTCGGGTATCCAATGGCTCATGCTTGCGATCCTGCGACTGAGGAATAAGCTCTTTTAAGCAGTGAAGCTGGTGTGAAAATGGTCTTGGAGCCACCGGCCCCGCGAGGCGAACCCCTGGCGCATCGTGCGAAACGTGGATCCGGTTTTATCCGTTGCTGTATAGCCCAAAAAAGAAGCGCCTTCCGTCGGAAGGCGCTCAGGTGCGATCCGTAGGGGCAAACCTGGATCGGAGTTGGGATTATGACTTTCAGGCCGAAGGAGGGAAGGACCCCCTCGCTGATCATGCGAGGTATCGGAGGCCCGGAAGAATAAAGCATTTCGGATAGGTGCGGCTCGCCATCGTCGTAAGTGAGTAAAGGCCTCTAAGGACACACTCTCTCTCAGCCTCGCGCAAGCTCTGGGTGATAGCTCGTGATCGCCTGTTTCAGGCGCGTTGCAAAGGCGTGTGACTACCGCGACGATGCGGGGAGGTCGTCAACGGGCCATGGGCTGTTTCAATAGCCCACAACCAATCGTCTATGTCGCGATCTGTAGGATAAAAAAGTTTGAAGTAATTCTTTAATCAAAAGTAAAAATTTAACATATTACTAATATTTGGCAAAAATATCCGACCATTTTAAATAATAATTTAGCCGTACTAAGTATTTTCCCGTAGTGCGCTGCACAAATTAGAGCGGCTATAAAAAGCCTGGTCCCATCAGGTGCATCGTGAGCAAGAACGTCCCACGTAATGCGGATGAGCCATGGAAGGGTCAGCTTTCAAGCAGGGAGCCCTCCCCACAATCAACACAACATTGGGTCGAGAGAGTAAAGCGGGGCGCAGCGATGAACATCATAAATAACTTATCTATTGGAAAGAAACTTCTTTTTGCATTTCTGTTGATCATCTTGATTTCGGGTGCAACAACTATGTTGAATTACCGTAACCTGAGTGTCATCCGTGATACGGAAAAGTGGACGAGCCATACCTACCTTGTTCTTGAGAAGCTGAACGGCGTCACGGCCGCCATGGTCGACCAGGAGACAGGCATTCGAGGCTACCTCGTCGCGGCCGATCCGAAATTCCTTGAGCCCTACAAGAACGGCATCGACAGCTACAGCCGTGAATTCAATGAGATCAAGGCGCTGACCTCCGACAACCCGCAGCAACAGGCGCGTCTGGCAGAACTCGACCGCTTTGCTCAGTCCTGGCGTACGGATGTCGCTGAGAAAGAGATCTCACTGATGGCGAATGCCGGTACCCGCGAACAAGCGCGCGCGCTGGAGGCGAGCGGCGCTGGCAAGACATCTATGGATGGGATCCGCCAGAAAGCACGAGAGATCGATCAGGCGGAGCGTGCTCTCCTAAGCGAACGTGCGCGGGAGTCGCAACAGGCGCATTCTTCATCGATGATCACGGCGCTCATTGGAATGGCGGCTCTCGTCGGTATCGCGATCGCAGCAGGTTTATCGTTGAGCCAAGCAATTGCTCGCCCCATCCGGCTGATGACCGAGGCAATGAACAGCCTCGCGTCGAACAATCTGAACATCGCCATTCCGGGAATCGGTCGTCGGGACGAGGTCGGCTCGATGGCAACCGCGATGGAAGTTTTCAAGGATGCACTGATCGCGAAGAAGGCATCGGATGAGGCCGCGGCCATCGAGGCGGACGCCAAGATGCGCCGCGCGGAGGCACTCGACCAGCTCACCAAGCGCTTCGAGGCCAATGTCTCGGCCCTGACTCATGGCTTGTCCTCGGCCGCCACCGAGATGGAGGCCACGGCAGGCTCGATGTCGGCAGGGGTCGAGCAGTCCGCCGGTCAGCTGGTCACCGTCTCGTCGGCCGCGCAGCAGACCTCGGCCAACGTGCAGACGGTGGCGGCCGCCACCGAGGAGCTCTCGATCTCGAT
>JAEWKH010000163.1 GCA_023386155.1 Pseudomonadota bacterium | reverse complement strand
GCCGACCGGCAGGCCCGCTCCCTGCCCCGACACTTGTGACGCCTCGCGAAGCGCGTCCCTCGTCGGGCGGGGATGGGCAATGATATAGCCGAGCTTGTCCTGCCTGTCAAGAACAAAGTGAGAACATTACGCGCAGGCTCACCGGAAGCTCTCCTCCCCCTTGTGGGGAGGAGGTGGAGGTGGGGGTGTGAGCACCAAACTGGACCAGCGTGGCGCTTACACCCCCACCCTGGCCCTCCCCACAAGGGGGAGGGAAAGACGCCTGCGCTCCGCACCGAAGGATGAGGCCTGCGGGGCGGAACGGACACCATCCTCATCGGCACCGGCCTGCCCTCACCCCGGCCCTCTCCCGCCCGGGAGAGGGAGTGGCGGTGCGCTCTTCCCATCGGGATGGCCGGCTCCGATCCCCGCATCACAGCGGGGCAGGGAGACCCTCCCTCACGCACGGCCGAGGAGTGCCGTTCCCGTCGGGAATTCCGCCAGCCGGGTTCCGGCCCGGAGGTGCAAAGGGAGCGATAAGGATATGGCCCCCGATGCCAAAGCTTCGCTTGCCCTCAATCCAAAATAGATATAAATATATCTTTATATGTAAGAGCGATATTTGGCCGTGCCCGACACCCCGTCTCCATCGCTGGATCTGACCCTGGATGTCCTGCGGGCCGCCGCCGAGGAAACGCGCCTGCGGATCCTGGCCCTGCTGACGGAGGGAGAGCTTTCCGTTTCCGACCTCACGGACATCCTCGGACAGTCCCAGCCGCGCATTTCCCGCCACCTGAAGCTTCTCGTCGAGGCCGGACTCGTGGAGCGGCACCGGGAGGGGGCCTGGGCCTTCTTCCGGCTCACCGACCGGGGCGTGGCCCTTCGCATCATCCGCCCGACCCTGGACAGCCTCGACCGGTCCGACCCGCAGCTCCTGGAGGACCGCACGCGCCTCGAGGCCGTGCGGGCGCAGCGCTCCCAGGCCGCCCAGGCCTTCTTCTCTCGCCTGGCGCCGGACTGGGACCGGATCCGCTCCCTGCATGCTCCCGAAGCGGTGGTCGAGGCGGCGGTGCTGGACGCCTTGGGATCGGCCCGGATCCGCAACCTCGTCGATCTCGGCACAGGCACCGGCCGCATGCTGCAATTGCTGGCGCCGCGCGCCAGCCGCACGGTCGGGCTCGATGCCAGCCACGCCATGCTGTCCGTCGCGCGGGCCAATCTGGAAAAGGCGGGCTTGAGGGGCATCGAACTGCGCCAGGGCGACATCTATGCGCCTCCGTTCCCGCGCAACACCTTCGATCTCGTCATCATCCACCAGGTGCTGCACTACCTCGACGACCCGGCCCGGGCGATCCGCGAAGCCGCGCGCCTCGTGGCGCCGGGCGGGCGCATCCTCGTGGTCGATTTCGCACCCCATAACCTCGAGTTCCTGCGCGAGGCTCAGGCTCATCGCCGCCTCGGCTTTGCCCCCGCCCAGGTCGCCGGCTGGCTCGACGAGGCGGGGCTCGACTGCACCCTCAATCGTGAGATCGCTCCGCCGAAAAAGGGCGACGAGCAATTGACCGTGTCCCTTTGGCTTGGCCAGGACCGCCGTGTGGTGACGGATTGGCCCGTGAACGAACCCGACAGAGAGGTCGCCTGATGTCACCGCTCACCCTTCGCCCCAGCCGGCAGGTCTCCGCGCCGATCAAGGTGTCCTTCGAGTTCTTCCCGCCGAAGACGCCGGAGATGGAAGCGACCCTCTGGGCCTCGATCCAGCGCCTCGCGCCGCTCCATCCGCAATTCGTCTCCGTGACCTACGGGGCCGGCGGCTCCACCCGCGAGCGCACCCACGCCACGGTCTCGCGCCTCGTGCAGGAGACCCATCTCAAGCCCGCCGCGCATCTCACCTGCGTCGCGGCCACGAAGGACGAGGTGAACGACGTCGTGCGCTCCTACTGGGATGCGGGCGTGCGCCACATCGTGGCCCTGCGCGGCGATCCGGCCTCCGGCATCGGCACGGCTTACGTTCCGCATGCGGGCGGCTACCAGCAGACCTGCGATCTCGTGGCCGGCATCAAGGCCATCGGCGATTTCGAGGTCTCCGTCTCGGCCTATCCGGAAAAGCATCCCGAGGCCGCGTCGCTCGATGCCGATATCGACGTGCTCAAGGCGAAGGTCGATTGCGGCGCTGACCGCGCCATCACCCAGTTCTTCTTCGACAACGACCATTACTTCCGCTATCTCGACCGCGTTCGCGCGCGTGGCATCGACATCCCCATCGTGCCCGGCATCGTGCCCGTGCAGAACTTCAAGCAGACGGCGAATTTCGCATCGAAGACCGGCGCGAGCGTGCCCGACTGGCTCGCCGCCCGGTTCGAGGGGCTGGAGAACGATGTGGAGACTCGCAAGCTCGTCGCCGCCGCCGTGGCGGCCGAGCAGGTGATCGATCTCGTCGACCGCGGCGTGAATGAATTCCACTTCTACACCATGAACCGCGCCGATCTGGTCTATGCCATCTGCCATCTGCTCGGCCTGCGCGACCAGACCGTGCGAGCGGCTGCTTGAATTTCATGATGCCCGGCGATGCCGGGCATTCACGTTTGACACTTTCGAACCAGCATCGCCGGTCGGCGTGAAACCGGCCGCGATGACAAGAGAACCACTCGAATGACCGCGTATATTCCTCGACCCGCCAATGGCGCTGATGTGATCAAGGCGCTCCGCGAAGCCGCCTCCCGGCGGATTCTCGTGCTCGACGGCGCGATGGGAACGGAGCTGCAGCGCTCGCGCTTCTCGGAAGAGGATTTCCGGGGTGAGCGCTTCAAGGACTGGAAGCAGGACGTCAAGGGCAACAACGACCTGCTGATCCTCACGCAGCCCGATGCGGTGCGCCGCGTGCATCTGGACTACTTCCGCGCGGGCGCGGACATCGTCGAGACCAACACCTTCTCCGGCACCTCCATCGCCCAGGCCGATTACGGCATGGAGGAGATCGTCTACGAGCTGAACTTCGAGGGCTCCCGACTTGCCCGCGAGGCCGCGCTCATTGCCGAGAAGGAAGACGGTCGCCGCCGCTTCGTCGCCGGCGCCATCGGGCCGACGAACCGCACGCTCTCGATCTCTCCGGACGTGAACAACCCGGGCTATCGCGCAGTGACCTTCGATCAGGTGCGCGACGCTTATGCCGAGCAGGTGCGGGGGCTGATCGACGGCGGCGCCGAGCTCATCCTCATCGAGACGATCTTCGACACGCTCAATGCCAAGGCGGCCATCGTCGCCACGCACCAGGTCTTCGCCGAGAGGCAGGTGAAGCTGCCGGTCATGATCTCGGGAACGATCACGGACCTTTCCGGCCGCACGTTGTCGGGCCAGACGCCGACCGCCTTCTGGCACTCGGTGCGGCACGCGGAGCCTTTCTCCATCGGCCTCAACTGCGCGCTCGGCGCCCGCGAGATGCGCGCGCACATCCAGGAAATCGGCAAGGTCGCCGACACGCTGGTCTGTGCCTATCCGAATGCGGGCCTGCCCAACGAATTCGGCCTCTACGACGAGCGCCCCGAGGCGACGGCCGGCATGCTGGCGGAATTCGCCGATGCGGGCCTCGTCAACGTGGTCGGCGGCTGCTGCGGCACGACGCCGGACCACATCCGCGCCATCGCGGAGGCCGTGGCGGGCAAGGCGCCGCGTTCGGTGCCGGAGGTGCAGCCGCTCATGCGCCTGTCGGGCCTCGAGCCCTTCATCCTCACCTCCGACATCACGTTCGTGAACGTGGGCGAGCGCACGAACGTGACGGGCTCCGCCAAGTTCCGCAAGCTGATCACCAACAACGATTATGCCGCCGCCCTCGACGTGGCGCGCGATCAGGTGGCGAACGGCGCGCAGATCATAGACGTCAACATGGACGAGGGCCTGCTCGATTCCGAGAAGGCCATGGTCGAGTTCCTCAACCTCGTTGCGGCCGAGCCCGATATCGCCCGCGTGCCCGTGATGGTGGATTCCTCCAAGTTCCACGTGATCGAGGCCGGCCTCAAATGCATCCAGGGCAAGGCCATCGTGAACTCGATCTCCATGAAGGAGGGCGTGGAGGCCTTCATCGAGCAGGCGAGGATCTGCCGCTCCTACGGGGCCGCCGTGGTCGTCATGGCCTTCGACGAGCAGGGCCAGGCCGACACGCTGGAGCGCAAGGTCGAGATCTGCACGCGCGCCTACAGGATCCTGACCGAGCAGGTCGGCTTCCCGCCGGAGGACATCATCTTCGATCCGAACGTGTTCGCGGTCGCCACCGGCATCGAGGAGCACAACGGCTATGGCGTCGCCTTCATCGAGGCGACGCGGATCATCCGCGAGACGCTGCCGCATGCCCACATCTCGGGTGGCGTGTCGAACCTCTCGTTCTCGTTCCGCGGCAACGAGCCGGTGCGCGAGGCCATGCACTCCGTGTTTCTCTTCCATGCCATCAGGGTCGGCATGGACATGGGCATCGTGAATGCCGGCCAGCTCGCCGTCTATGACGAGATCGATCCGGAGCTGCGCGAGCTCTGCGAGGATGTGGTGCTCAATCGCCGGCCCGACGCGACGGAGCGCCTGCTGGAAGCGGCCCCCCGCTTCAAGGGCGACGGCTCGGGCACCGTGAAGGCTTCCGATCTCGAATGGCGCTCCTGGCCCGTCGAGAAGCGCATCGAGCACGCCCTCGTCAACGGCATTACCGAGTTCATCGAGCAGGACACGGAAGAGGCCCGCCAGACCGCCGAGCGTCCGCTTCACGTGATAGAAGGCCCGCTCATGGCGGGCATGAACGTGGTGGGCGATCTCTTCGGCGCCGGCAAGATGTTCCTGCCGCAGGTGGTGAAGTCCGCCCGCGTGATGAAGCAGGCGGTGGCCTATCTCATGCCGTTCATGGAGGCCGAGAAGGAGGCTTCGGGCGTGATCGAGCGCTCCGCCGCCGGCAAGGTGCTGATGGCAACCGTGAAGGGCGACGTGCACGATATCGGCAAGAACATCGTCGGCGTGGTGCTCGCCTGCAACAACTACGAGGTCATCGATCTCGGCGTCATGGTGCCGGCCCAGAAGATCCTGGAGACGGCCCGCAAGGAGAAGGTGGACGTGATCGGGCTCTCCGGTCTCATCACGCCATCCCTCGACGAGATGGTGAACGTGGCGAGCGAAATGGAGCGCGAAGGCTTCGACATTCCGCTCCTCATCGGCGGCGCCACCACCAGCCGCGTCCACACGGCGGTGAAGATCCACCCGAACTACAACAAGGGCCAGGCCGTCTACGTGACGGATGCGAGCCGCGCCGTCGGCATCGTGTCCTCGCTGCTGTCGCCCGAGATGAAGGACGGCTACGTGGAGACGCTGCGCTCCGAGTACCGCAAGGTGGCCGACGCCCATGCCCGCTCCGAGGCCGACAAGCAGCGCCTGTCCATCGAGAAGGCGCGTGCCAGCAGGCTCGCCCTCGACTGGGCGTCCTACCAGCCGCCGAAGCCCACCTTCACCGGCGCCCGCGTGTTCCGCAGCTACGACGTGGGCGAGCTCGTGCCCTATATCGACTGGACGCCGTTCTTCCAGACCTGGGAGCTGAAGGGCCGCTTCCCGGCGATCCTCGAGGACGAGAAGCAGGGCGAGGCCGCGCGCCAGCTCTGGGAGGATGCACAGGGCATGCTCAGGCAGCTCGTGGACGAGCGCTGGTTCAACCCCAAGGCGGTGATCGGCTTCTGGCCGGCCAATGCGGTGGGCGACGACATTCGTCTCTACACGGGCGAGAGCCGCTCGGAGCCGCTCGCGACCTTCCATGGCCTGCGCCAGCAGCTCTCGAAGCGCGACGGCAAGCCCAATCTCTGCCTGTCCGATTTCGTCGCTCCCGTCGAGAGCGGAAAGCCCGACTGGATCGGCGCCTTCGTGGTGACCTCCGGCATCGAGGAGGTGCGCATCGCGGAGCGCTTCGAGCGCGCGAACGACGATTACCGCTCGATCATGGTGAAGGCGCTCGCGGACCGCATCGCGGAAGCCTTCGCCGAGCGCATGCACGAGCGCGTGCGCAAGGAGTTCTGGGGCTATGCGGCGGACGAGAACCTCACCAATGAGGGATTGATCGGCGAGGAATACCAGGGCATCCGCCCGGCGCCCGGCTACCCGGCCCAGCCCGACCATACGGAGAAGGCGACCCTGTTCAGCCTGCTCGAAGCGGAGCGCCGCATCGGCGTCGCTCTCACCGAGTCCTACGCCATGTGGCCGGGCTCATCCGTGTCGGGCCTCTACCTGTCCCATCCGGACGCCTATTATTTCGGCGTCGCCAAGGTCGAGCGCGATCAGGTCGAGGATTACGCGGCGCGCAAGGACATGAGCGTCGCGGAGGTCGAGCGCTGGCTCGCTCCGGTCCTCAACTACGATCCGGCGAGCTATCGGGTGATGGCGGCGGAGTAGACTAGGACAATCTCCGCGAGGATTCATGCAAGAGTCTCGGGTAACTCTGGACGTCGCGAAATATCGGTTGGCCATCCCAATGGGGCGACATTCACATCAGCCCAACAATCGCAGAGAGCAGGACGGCACCTGCTAGTTGCAGAAAGTGAGCGTTACTCCCCATTCATAGAGTATCAACCTGAGACGCTTTGTCACAGATTCCATGAGCGCACAAGACGCGAATTGCGGACATGGGAGTTGGGGATGGGTGTCAAGATTTCAGCCAAAATCGGTCTCCCGCGCGTGGAGCAGGATTGGTTCCATCTTGAGCGGCCGGAATTTGATTTAAAGCCTGCCCAAACGAGAGCGGCCTGGCTTCCCGATCTAGACGACACGCGTCTCATCCACAATGCGCTGCTCGGTCCAATCATTCAGACTAATGCAGCCGGGACCTCAAGCGGCCGTGAGCGGGGTGTGGAGGAGACTGCTCCACTCGTTCTTCGGCCAAGTCTTCAATCAAACAGCTTAATGTCCACAATCACCGGGACCACGGGCGACGATCTTCTAACAGGCACTGACGGCGACGATATCATAGACGGCCTGACCGGTGTCGATACGATGATTGGCGGACTCGGGGACGATATCTATTATATGCGGGATTCCTCAAATGACCGAGCACCCGATGTAATTATCGAGAACGCTGGAGAGGGTATTGACACCATTTATCTTTCCAATGGCGTAACACGTTCATATATATTATCGGAAAACGTCGAAAATATTAAATCCTATAATAGCGTTGTTGCTTTTGCAGTTCTCGGAAACGGTCTAAACAACTACATCGCAGGAGGTAAGGGCCGGGATACTATCGATGGTGGCGTCGGCGCCGATACGATGTACGGAGGTGGAGGTGCCGACACTTTTTATGTCGATAATGTCGATGATGTTGTCATTGCCAAATACGGTGAGGGTGTAGAGGCAATCTACTCCTCTGTTACTTATACATTATCGGATTTTGTGGAGATTCTTTATTTAACCGGCGCCGACGATATCGATGCGATCGGTAATGAATGGGCGAATTCACTGCATGGCAACGATGGCGATAACAAGCTTGATGGCGGCTTGGGGGGCGGCGATGCAATGAGTGGTGGCCGAGGCGATGATTCCTATTATGTCGATGACGTTTCAGATTGGGTTATTGAATATGTCGATCAAGGTAATGATACGGTCTACGCTTCTGTCAGCTATTCCTTAGTTGATCGTTACTTCCCGGACCTGAACGGGCTCGAAAATCTGGTATTGATGGGTGGCGCATCGAGCGGAACCGGCAACGGCGGCGCCAATCTCATCGTTGGTAACGACATCGACAACATTCTCAATGGTGGGAAGGGTGCCGACACATTGGTTGGGGGGCTTGGTTCCGACACCTATTATGTCGATGACGGGGGGGACATTGTGGCCGAGCAGGCCGGAGGAGGCGTTGATACGGTTTATTCGTCCCTCAGCTATGCCTTGGGTGACAATGTCGAGCATTTGATTCTAACTGGAGCTGACGATCTATTCGGCGCCGGCAACAGTCTCGCTAATCGAATCACCGGCAACGAGGGCCATAACATTCTGGATGGAGGGTTCGGTGCTGACACCTTGATTGGCGGGATCGGCAACGATTCTTATACGGTCGACAATCAGGGTGACCTCGTCATAGAAAATGCGGGAGAGGGCGTAGACACGATCATCTCTTCCGTCGATCTCTCGCTTGGCACGAATGTCGAGGATCTGACCCTGATTGACGGCGCCACAACCGGAATCGGCAATGAACTCAACAACCACATCACGGGAAATGATGGCAACAACAGCCTGAGCGGAGGAGCTGGCGATGACGTCCTTGATGGAGGAATCGGCGCCGACACATTGATCGGTGGAATAGG
>JAEWKH010000044.1 GCA_023386155.1 Pseudomonadota bacterium | reverse complement strand
GTGCCCATCGTGGCGGAGGGGCGCTTCGATACGCCGGAATTCGTCGCGGAAGCCTTCCGCCGCGGAGCCCACGCGGTGGTCGTCGGCACCGCGATCACCAATCCGCGCGAGATCACGCGGAGGTTCGTTCAGGCCATAAGGCCTTGAAGGAAAGCTTGTAACGGAAACGTGAGAGCACCTCTGGCGTTCTCGGGTGTACCCATTCACAATGGGTTTCAAACGAGGTGATGCCGTGCTGATCCGCCGTCCTGCCGATATCCCGCCGTCCGAGATCACGCCTCGGGAAGTCTATTTCAACCGCCGCCAATGGATGGTCGGCGCGGCCGGGCTGGCCTTGGCCGCGGCCCTGCCGAGAGGTCTGGAAGCCGCGCCTTTGACCGCCGCCAAGAGCCCGTTTTCCACGGACGAGAAGAAGACGAGCCGTGAGGACGTCACGAGCTATAACAATTATTACGAGTTCGGGACCGGCAAGGAGGATCCAGCCGCCAAGGCCGGCAGACTCAAGACCTCGCCCTGGACGGTCAAGGTCGACGGCATGGTGGGCAAGCCCGCCGAGTTCGCCGTCGAGGATCTCATCAAGTCGTCGGCCCTGGAGGAGCGCATCTACCGGATGCGCTGCGTCGAGGGCTGGTCCATGGTCATTCCCTGGGTCGGCTTTCCCCTGGCGGACCTGATCAAGCGCGTGGAGCCCCTTGGAAGCGCGAAATACGTGGCCTTCGAGACCGCCTACCGGCCGGACGAGATGCCGGGCGTGGATTCCTTCCTTCCGGTGCTCGAATGGCCCTATGTGGAGGGGCTGCGCCTGGACGAGGCCATGAACCCGCTTACGATCCTGGCGGTCGGCCTTTATGGCGAGACCCTGCCGAACCAGAACGGCGCGCCGATCCGCCTCGTGGTACCGTGGAAATACGGCTTCAAGGGCATCAAGTCGATCACCCGCATCAGCTTCGTCGACAAGCAGCCCGAAACGTCCTGGAACAAGCAGGCGGCCAACGAATACGGCTTCTATGCCAACGTGAACCCGAGCGTGGACCATCCGCGCTGGAGCCAGGCGACCGAGCGGCGCATCGGGGAGGGCGGGCTGTTCGTGAAGCGCCGTCCGACGCTGATGTTCAACGGCTATGCGGACCAGGTGGCGAGCCTTTATACCGGCATGGACCTCCGGAAGTTCTACTGATGGCGGGACGAGCCTCCGTTCAGGCCGGCAGGAAAAGCTTTGAGCTGCCCCAGGTGCCGAAGATCGCCGTCTACATCGTCGGCTTCATCCCGGCTTTCTGGCTGTTCTATGCCGGTATTACCGATCAGCTCGGGGCCGATCCGATGCGGTACCTGGAGCAGGGACTCGGCCTCTGGGCCCTGCGCTTTCTTATCGCCACCCTGACGGTCACGCCCCTGCGCCAGCTTTTCAGCGTCAACCTGCTGCGCTATCGCCGGGCCCTGGGATTGCTCGCGTTCTATTACGCGGTCCTGCATCTCCTCACCTATCTCGTGCTCGACCAGGGGCTCGATGGAGCGGCCATCATGGCCGATATCGTGAAGAGGCCGTACATCACCATCGGCATGGCGACCTTCGTCATCCTCGTGCCCCTCGCCGTGACCTCCAACAATGCCGCGATCCGGCGCATGGGCGGGCAGGCCTGGGCGAAGCTGCACCGTCTGGTCTATCTGGCGGCCATCGGCGCGGCGCTGCACTTCCTCCTCGTGGTGAAGTCCTGGCCGCCCGAGCCGCTCGTCTATGCGGCCATCGTGGCTGTGCTGCTCGGCTATCGGCTCGTCCGGTCCATGGTGAAGAAACCGTCGCCGCGACGGCGACCGGCTTGAAGGCTCGTCCAGCTTGAAGGCTCGTCCAGGTCCGATGCTCCACTCTTTGAAGAGCGCATCGTTGGTGCGGACCCGGAGGGCCGCGTCAGCGAAAACCGGATCCACTTTTCCGCATGATGCGCTAGGATGCGCCCGACGAAGGCGGGGCTCGTCATGAGGAACAGGACAATGCAACCGGCGCAAGGCTTCATGATGGTGCGGGTCGGACTGCGCCTTGCGGGCTTCGCACGGGCCGGAAAGGTGAGCCCGGTCTCGTGACGGATTGGCTTTCTCCGGAGGAATGGACGGCGGTTCGCCTCAGCCTGAAGGTCGCCTTCGTGGCGATGACGGCGAGCCTCGTGCCTGGCATCGCCATCGCGCTGCTTCTGGAGCGCGGCCGCTTCTGGGGCCGGCAGGCGCTCGATGTTCTCGTTCATCTGCCGCTTGTCATGCCGCCGGTCGTCGTCGGCTGGTTTCTGCTCATCGGCTTCGGGCGGCGCGGGCCCATCGGCTCGTTCCTCGCCGAGCATTTCGGCATCGTGCTGTCCTTCCGCTGGACAGGCGCGGCGCTCGCCTGCGCCATCATGGGTTTTCCCCTGCTGGTGCGCGCCATCCGCCTCTCCATCGCGGCGGTCGACCGCAAGCTAGAAGACGCCGCCGGGACGTTGGGCGCGCGTCCCGTCTGGGTTTTCGCCGTGGTGACGCTGCCGCTCATCCTGCCCGGCATCATCGCCGGGATGGTGCTGTCCTTCGCGAAGGCGATGGGCGAGTTCGGCGCGACGATCACCTTCGTGTCCAACATCCCGGGCGAAACGCAGACCATCCCGACCGCCATCTATGCCTACACGCAGGTGCCGGGAGGCGAGGGCGGCGCCATGCGGCTGACGCTCGTCTCCATCGCCATTTCCATCGCCGCGCTCTGGCTCTCCGAATGGCTGGCGCGCCGTGCCCGCTCCCGGATTCACGCGTGATGATCCTCGACGTCGACATCCGGCATGTGCAAGGCGCCTTCGGCCTTCATGCGCGCTTTCAGTCGGATGGAAAGCTGACTGCGCTGTTCGGGCCATCCGGCTCCGGCAAGACGACGGTCGTGAACGCGATCGGCGGCCTCGTCCGGCCCGATCACGGCAGGATCGCCGTGCAGGGGCAGGTGCTCGTCGACACGAAGAAGAGCGTTTTCGTGCCAAAGCACAGGAGGCGGATCGGTTACGTCTTTCAGGAGGGGCGCCTCTTCCCGCATCTCGACGTGCGCCAGAACCTGCTCTTCGGGCGCTGGTTCACGCCGAGGCGGGACAGGAGGGCGAGCTTCGAGCGTGTCGTCGATCTTCTCGGCGTCGCCCATCTGCTGGATCGATGGCCCACGACCCTGTCGGGCGGCGAGAAGCAGCGGGTCGCCATCGGGCGGGCGCTCCTGGCGGATCCGCGATTGCTGCTGATGGACGAGCCCCTGGCCTCCCTCGACGAAGCGAGGAAGGCCGAGATCTATCCCTATATCGAGCGGTTGCGCGACGACGGCGGGGTGCCCATCGTTCTTGTCAGCCATTCGGTGGCCGAGATTGCCCGCCTGGCGACATCCGTCGTCGTTCTCTCCGAGGGGGCGGTGACGGCGGCGGGGCCGGCATCCGATGTCCTCCGGCACACCAATCTCTTCACGCAGGCCGGCCTCGCAGAGGCGGGCGCACTGCTCGACGCTCGCATCCTGCGTCATGAGGATTCCTTCGGCCTGACCGTCCTGCAGGCGAAAGCCGGAACGCTGACGGTGCCTCGGCTCGACTGCCCGGTCGGCGCGGAACTGCGCGTGCGTCTGCGGGCCCGCGACATCATTCTGTCCCTGGAGAAGCCCGTCGGCATGAGCGCCTTGAACGTCTTGCCGGGACATATTTCCTCTATCGAGGGCGCCGAAGGGGCGAGCGTGGACGTGCAACTCGATTGCGGCGGAGACAGCATCGTCGCGCGGGTGACCCGGAAATCGGTGGGCGAGCTTGGCCTGAGGCCGGGCCTCCCGGTCCATGCCATCATCAAGAGCATCGCCTTCGACCCGGAGGCGCTCGGCGCGGCCAAGCCGCCGCATCCGTGAGTTTTTCGCCCGTCGAGGTTGCGCGGCCGGCAGAGCCGTGTAGCCTCTCCAGCCACCTTTTTCCCGCTTCGAGAGCCCAAGACCATGAACGAGCAATTCCGGAACCCGGCCGATCCCACGTCCCATGCCAGGCTTCTCGACCGGTTGGCGGAAGTCGCCGTCCGGGTCGGGCTGGGGCTCAAGCCCGGGCAGGAACTGGTCCTGACCGCTCCGGTCGATGCCATCGCCCTCGTGCGGCGCATCACGGAACACGCCTACAGCGCCGGGGCCTCCCTCGTCACCACGATCTTCTCCGACGAGGAGAGCACGCTCATGCGCTTCCGCCACGGGCGCAACGAGGGGTTCGACACCGCCCCGGCCTGGCTCTACGAGGGCATGGCGGCCGCCTACAGGAACGGCGCGGCGCGGCTCGCCATCGTCGGCGAGGATCCGTCCCTGCTCGCCAAGGAGGATCCGGAGAAGGTCTCGCGTGCCAACCGGGCCCGCTCAAAGGCCTATATGCCGGCGCTCAACATGATCGCGGGCTTTGACATCAACTGGACCATCGTGTCCGCCGCGACACCGGCCTGGGCCAGAACCGTGTTTCCGGACGATCCGGAGGAGGTGGCCGTCGCCAAGCTCTGGCAGGCCATCTTCTCGGCCTCCCGCGTCGATACGCCCGACCCGATCGCCGCCTGGGAGCAGCACAATGCAAGCCTCCAGGCGCGCACGCGCATGCTCAACGGGAAGAACTATGCCGCGCTCCATTTCCGCGGCCCCGGAACGGATCTGCGCGTCGGCCTGGCGGACGGGCACGAATGGAACGGCGGTTCGACAACGGCGAAGAACGGCATCGTCTGTAACGCCAATATTCCGACCGAGGAGGTCTTCACCACGCCGCACAAGGACCGGGTGGATGGCATCGTGACCAGCACCAAGCCGCTCTCCTATAACGGCACCCTCATCCAGGACATCCAGGTCCGGTTCGAGGGCGGACGCATCGTCGAGAGCAAGGCCCGGACCGGCGAGGCCGTGCTGAACAAGGTGCTCGACACCGACGAGGGCGCGCGCCGTCTCGGCGAAGTGGCCCTCGTGCCGTACTCGTCGCCGATCTCCCAGAGCGGGCTCCTCTTCTTCAACACCCTGTTCGACGAGAATGCCTCCAGCCACATCGCCCTCGGCCAGGCCTACAGCAAGTGCATCCGGGGCGGCGGTACGATGAGCGAAGAGGAACTCGCCTCCCGTGGCTCCAACAAGAGCCTGATCCATATCGACTGGATGATCGGCTCCAATCAGATAGACGTGGATGGCGTTACACAGGACGGCAGGGCCGAGCCGCTCATGCGCGCAGGGGAATGGGTTACCCAGTAACAAGGATCTGGCGTTTCCTGACGAGCCGGATCTATGATCCCGGCGTTTGCCTGATCCGACGCAAACAGCGCTTGACGTATCGGCCCTGTAGCTGTGATGGAGGACAGGTATCAAAGAGGTACTGGCCTGGCGTCCCGCGGGGCCGGTGACCTCGCAAGAGCGTGGATGGATGTCGGACACAGCCAATCATCGGTCACTGGACCAGGCTCTCCTGTCGGTTCGCTCCCTGTCGGTGGAATTCGGCACGGGAGACGGAGCCTTCAAGGCCGTCAAGAACGTCAGCTTCGATGTGCGACCGGGCAAGACCCTGGCCGTCGTGGGCGAGTCGGGATCGGGAAAATCCGTCACCTCCCTGGCGATCATGCGCCTCACCGACTACACGGGCGGGCGCATCGTCGGAGGGGAGGTGCTGTTTCGCCCTGACGGCAATGAGGCGGTCGATCTCGTCCAGGCGTCCGACAGCAAGCTCAGGGAGATCCGCGGCAACGACATCGCGATGATCTTCCAGGAGCCAATGACATCGCTCAATCCGGTCTTCACCATCGGCAACCAGATTTCCGAGACCCTGATCCTGCACCAGGGCCTGAGCGGCCGCGATGCGCGGCTGCGGGCGAAGGAGCTGCTGCAGAAGGTGCGTCTTCCCGATGCGGACAAGCTGCTCGACCGCTATCCGCACCAGCTTTCCGGCGGCATGCGTCAGCGCGTGATGATCGCCATGGCGCTCGCCTGCAATCCGAAGCTTCTCATCGCCGACGAGCCGACGACGGCGCTCGACGTGACGATCCAGGCGCAGATCCTCAACATCATCCGCGACCTGCAGGCCGAGATGGGCACTGCCGTCATCTTCATCACCCACGACATGGGCGTGGTGGCCGAAATGGCCGACGACGTGGTGGTGATGTGGAAGGGCGAGAAGGTGGAGCAGGCGCCGGTGCGCGACATCTTCGCCGCGCCCCAGCATCCCTATACCAAAGCGCTGCTTTCCGCCGTGCCGCGGCTGGGCAGCCTCAAGGGGCAGCCGCTGCCGAAGCGCACGCCCGTAATGGTCATGGATGGCGGCGTGGCCAGGCCCGTCGGCGGCACCCACGAGCAGAACACGGCCGATTACTCCAAGCCCATTCTCCAGGTGGAAAAGCTCACCACACGCTTCGACGTGGGCAAGACCTTCTTCGGCCGGGTCACCCACCGCGTCCATGCGGTGGAGGAGGTGAGCTTCGACATCTATCCCGGCGAGACCCTGGCGCTGGTGGGCGAATCCGGCAGCGGGAAGTCCACCATCGGGCGCACGCTGCAGCAGCTCGTCGAGCCCACGGGCGGCACGGTGCGCTTCGATGGACGCGACATGGCGGCCATGAGCCAGGGCGAGCGGCGGCGTCTGCGGCAGGAGATCCAGTACATCTTCCAGGATCCCTTCGCCTCGCTCGATCCCCGTCATACGGTGGGCTACAGCATCGCCGAGCCGATCATCGTCCATGGCCTGATCGATGACCGCAAGGCGCGCGAGCGGCGCGTGCACGAATTGCTGGAGCAGGTCGGCCTGCAATCGCAGCATGCCAGGCGCTACCCGCACGAGTTCTCGGGCGGCCAGCGCCAGCGCATCTGCATCGCACGGGCGCTCGCGAGCAACCCGAGGCTCGTGATCGCGGATGAATCCGTGTCCGCGCTCGACGTGTCGATCCAGGCTCAGATCGTCAATCTGCTCATGGAGCTGCAGGAGAAGAGGCGGCTGTCCTACCTCTTCATCACCCACGACATGGCGGTGGTGGAGAAGATCAGCCATCGCGTCGCCGTGATGTATCTCGGCCAGATCGTCGAGCTCGGCTCGCGCCAGGCGATCTTCGAGAACCCGCAGCATTCCTACACCCGCAAGCTGCTCTCGGCGGTGCCGATTGCAGACCCGCAGCGGGAGAGGGCCAAGACGCGGATCGAGGGCGAGATTCCGAGCCCCGTGCGCCCCGTTGGGCAGGAGCCGGCCATTCACCGCATGCGCGAGGTCGAGCCGGGGCATTGGGTCGCGATCGAGTCCGATCAGCTCCGCGGAGCTGCGTGAGATACGGTTTTCCATAGGAGACAAGACATGAAGTTCCCGATCACCATGAAAGCGCTCGGCCTGTCGGCCGCCGTCGCCCTGGCGCCTCTGATGGCGTCAGGCGCCCAGGCCGCCGGCACGTTGACCACGGCCGTTGCCATCGATCCCGGCAGCTGGGATCCGATCGACACCTTCCTGGTCGACTGGTCCTCCGCGGCCAACAACATCTTCGACGGCCTGACGGCCCGCGGCGCCGACATGAAGCTCAAGCCCGGCCTCGCGACGTCGTGGGAGTTCCTCGACGACAATGGCCGCATCCGCTTCAAGCTGCGCGAGAACGTGAAGTTCCACAACGGCGAGCCCTTCAATGCCGCAGCCGTGAAGTTCACCTTCGACCGCCTGCTTGGCGAGGAGGGCCGGAAGGGACCGCAGCAGTCGAACTACACTTCGATCGATCGTGTCGAGGTCGTGGACGACAATACGGTCGACTTCATCATGAAGCAGCCCGACCCGGTGCTGCTCACCAAGCTTGCTGGCTACGGCGCGATGATCGTTCCGCCGAAGTACCTTCAGGAAAAGGGCGACGCCCATTTCAACATGAATCCGGTCGGAACGGGCCCGTTCAAGTTCGTCGAATACAAACCGAAGGTCAGTCTGACGCTGGAGGCCTTCCCCGAGCACTGGGGCGGGGCTCCGAAGCTCGACAAGGTCGTGACCCGCTTCATCTCCGAGGCGAATACGCAGGTGGCCGAGCTTCAGTCCGGCCGTATCGACGTTGCGACGCTCATCCCGTTCGGACTTGCTCCGACGGTCGAGAAGAGCCCTGACCTGACCCTGATGAGCATCACGGGCCCGACCGTCGTCTCGCTGCGTCTCAACACCAAGGAAGGCATCACGAAGGACGTGAATGTCCGCAAGGCGCTGATCATGGGCATCGATCGCGATGCCATCATCAAGGCGGTCCTGCTTGGCCACGCAAAGCCGATTGCAAGCTTCCAGGCCGATCTGTCCTTCGGATACGATCCGAGCCTGAAGCCGCTGCCCTTCGATCTCGCCAAGGCGAAGCAGATGCTGCAACAGGCGAAGGTCCCGGCCGGCGCGCCGGTGCGGATCGACTTCCGCGGCAACGATGCCACCTTCCGCGAGGTGGCGCAGGCCGCCGCCGGCTTCCTCCAGGCGCTGGGCCTCAAGCCCTCGCTCCAGCCTCATGAGCCGCCGGTTCTGCTCAACGACATCATTCCGAACGGCAAGACCGGCGAAGCCTGGCATCAATCCTGGGGCGGCTGGACCTTCGACTACGACAACACCGCTTACCTGATGTATCACTCGGGCGAGAAGTGGAACCCGTACGACAACGATCCCAAGCTGAATGCCCTGCTCGAGAAGCAGCGCACGATGTACGACGTGAAGGAACGCGAGAAGGTCCTGCAGGAGATCGCCCGTTACGTGGCCGATCAGGCGCTCGAGATCCCGCTCTACAATCAGAACACGCTCTACGGCGTGAACAAGCGGGTGAAGAATTTCGATGCTCCGGCGGATCGTCGCTTCCGCTTCACCGAAACGACGGTGGAGTGATAACGGCCTTGGGCATCGCCCGTGCGGCGCGTGTCCAGGGGCCATAACATGAGCAAGGCCCCGCGCGAGCGGGGCCGTTTTTCCAGGCGCAGGAAGGACCACCGGATGGCGGGCTTCATCCTCAAACGATTGTTGCAGGCCGTTTTCGTGGTTCTCGCAGTGACCCTGATCGTCTCTTTCGCGATCAGATTGTCCGGGGATCCCGCGATCATGCTGATGGGTGGCGGCAACGTCACCGAGCAGGATCTTCAGAACATCCGGCAGGCGCTCGGGCTCGAGCGCCCGTTCTACGTCCAGTACCTCAGCTTTCTCGAAGGCATGGTGAGGGGGGATTTCGGCAAGAGCTTCATGGGCGGCACCCCCGTTTCCCTGCTCATCGCCAATGCCTTGCCGGCCACGCTCCTGCTGGCCTTCGCATCGCTTCTTGCCTCCATCGTCCTGTCGGTGCCGCTGGGTGTCTATGCGGCGGTGAACCGGGGACGCTGGCCGGATCAGCTCATCCGCATCCTGTCGCTGGTGGGCCTCTCCTTCCCGAACTTCTGGCTCGCCATCATGATGGTGCTGCTGTTCTCCATCGTACTCGGCCTGCTGCCGCCGAGCGGGATGGAGGGGCCGGAAAGCTTCGTCATGCCAGCGCTCACCATGGCGATCATCCTCACCGCCACGAATGTTCGCCTTGTGCGCACCTCGATGCTGGAGACGCTCTCGCAGCAATACATCATGGTGGCGCGCTCGAAAGGCCTGCGCGATCGCGTGGTTCTCTACAAGCATGCCCTGCGCAACTCGGCCATTCCGCTCGTCACCTATATCGGCCTGCAGTTCGGCGGCCTCATCGGCGGCATCGTCATCATCGAGCGGGTTTTCAACTGGCCCGGCATGGGAACGCTCGCCTTCGATGCCATCTCGAACCGCGACTACCCGGTGCTTCAAGGCACCATCACGGTTCTCGCGCTCTTCATCGTTCTCATCAACCTCCTGGTCGACATCGCCTACGGGCTGATCGATCCGCGCATCCGGACGGAGTAGGGCCATGGCTGCCGCTCAGGCTGTGTCGTCGGCGCGCCGGCACTTTCGCTCTCTCGAACTCGTTCTCGGCCTCCTGCTCACCGCAGGCATGGGGCTCGCCGTGCTGTTCTCCGGCTTCCTTTTCCCCGATGGCGGCGAGAGCATGGACCTCATGGCCCGCCTCACGCCGCCGTTCCAGGATCTCGCCCATCCCCTCGGGACCGATCCCCTCGGCCGTGACGTGCTGGCACGCGTGATCGTCGGCGGCAGGATCTCGCTCACGGTCGGCATTCTCTCGGTGATGGGAGCGGTCGTCGTCGGAACGGTCGTCGGCCTCGTCGCCGGGTACTATCGCGGCATCGCGGAAATCCTGCTCATGCGGTTCGCCGATATCCAGCTGGCGCTGCCCTTCATCCTGCTCGCCATCATGTTCCTTGCCATTCTCGGCACCGGCGTCGACAAGATCATCTTCTTCATGATCGTCGCCCAGTGGGTGCAATATGCGCGCCTCGTGCGCGGCTCCGTGCTGGCGCTGCGGGATCGGGAGTTCATCCTCTCGGCACGCGCCATCGGGGTCGGCAACGGCCGCATCATCTTCACCCATATCCTGCCCAATGTGCTCGGCCCCATCGTCATCTTGATGACGCTCAACGTGGCCAACAACATCCTTCTCGAAAGCAGCCTCACGTTCCTCGGCCTCGGCGTCGATCCGCTCATCCCGAGCTGGGGCGGCATGCTGGCCGACGGGCGCACCTATCTGCAGACGGCCTGGTGGGTCAGCGTGTTTCCGGGGCTTGCCATCATGTTCACCGTGCTCGGCCTGAACCTCCTGGGCGACTGGCTGCGCGACATTCTCGATCCGACAGGACAGACATCACGATGATCACTTTGCTCGACGAGCGGATCCCGCGGACTCTCGACGTCCTCCTGCGCGACTGGGCCGGCAACGCCTATCGCGGCATGACGCTCGAGGCCTGGCTGTTCGAGGACGAAGCGGCGCGGCGGGCGGCGGAAGCGGTGCTGTCGGAAGTGGGCGTCCGGGCGCGACTGCGCAGCGCCTACAAGCCGCTCGTCCATGTCTTTCTCGAAGAGATCGATGCCGCCGGCCTGAAGCGCGTCATCGTGCGCTACCCGGTGCACGAGGAGGCGGATCGCCTGCGCTTCCTCTCCGAGGCCTATCCTCTGGCTGCCCTCCTCGACGGCGTCGAGACGGTCTTCGAGCCCGGCGCCGCGGACCTGACCTACCGCGTCACGCTGGAGTACCAGGACGGGCGCGTGGCGGAGCATGCGGTCTTCGCGCCGAACCGCCTGCGCGCCAACCATCTCGATCAGGTCGATCTGACGCCGACCGGCTGGCTGAAGGTGACCGGGCGCCCGGATGGAGCGCCGGATCTCGACGATCCGCTCGAAACCGAGCTCGAGCAGGTCTTCCACGCGGTCATGACGGCCATTGCAGCCCATGACTGGCCCGAGGCGGAACCCTATGCGGAGATGCTCGCCATCGACGTGACGATGCCCGGCATCGAACGGCCGCTCGATTACGGCGACGAGGTCATGAGCACCCGCGAGGCGCTGCACGAGGATTTCTACTTCTCGGTGCTCGAGTTCTTCAAGCGCAGGTCGGGCCGTCCGCCGGAGGACCGCAGCGTGCAGCCGGGCCAGATCGTGCCCGATATCCGCGCCGGCGAGGGCGATGCGCATGTGCGCGTGACGCTTCGTTCCTTCGGGGCACCGGAGGATCCGGCAAAGCCGGAGCAGGACATCGAGGTGGCGGATGCGGCGCCTGGACTTGCGCAGATCTACCGGGAGCTCGCAGCGCTTCCCGGCGTAACCTTCGAAGGAAGCTCCCGGGAGGGGCGGCCCGTGCGCGGCGTTTACCGGGCCGGCTCCCGTCCGGCGGTTCTGGTCACGAGCGGCCAGCACCCCAACGAGACATCCGCTCCCGTGGGAACATTGAGGGCCGTGCGCCGGCTCCTGGCCAATCCCGAGGCCAACATCGCCTATATCCCGGTCGAGAATCCGGACGGCTACGCGCTGCACGGGCGCCTGTGCGAGGGCAATCCGCGCCACATGCACCATGCCGCGCGCTATACCTCGCTCGGCAACGACCTGGAATATGGCCGGAGCGAACCTCTCTACGAGATCGGCGCGCGCAACCGGGCCCTGGAGATGTCGGGCGCCCAGCTGCACCTGAACCTCCACGGCTATCCGGCCCATGAATGGACGAGGCCGCTCACCGGCTACCTGCCGCGCGGCTTCGAGCTCTGGACGATCCCGAAGGGCTTCTTCCTGATCATGAGGCATCACCCCGCCTGGGCCGAGCCGGCGAGGACCCTGGTCGAAGCCGTGACGACGGGCCTGTCGGCCGTTCCGGGCCTCGCCGAGTTCAACCGCCGCCAGATCGAGATCTGCTCGATTCATTCCGGCGGAACGTCCTACGAGATCATCAACGATGTGCCCTGCCTGATCACCGCGGACGAGCGTCATCCCTCGCCCCTGACCCTCATCACGGAGTTCCCGGACGAGACGATCTACGGCGAGGCCTTCCGCTTCGCGCATACGGTGCAGATGGCGACCGTCGTCGCCGCCGAGGAGGCCTACGCGTCGATCATGGCGAGAACCGCGTAGGGACTGGCGCCAGCGAGAGATTGCGGCCGGGGCTATCGGCCCGGGGCGTTCCGGTTTCAGGCTCCCAGCAGCTCCATCGCCCGGAACAAGCGGAGTCCTGCCATCGTTCACCGGTCGAGCCGGCACGCGGGGTGCCGGCCTTGCGGAGTGAACCTCATGGCCCGGTTGTCGTGGAAGCAGAGCGAGAACGACGCCTCCATCAAGGAGGCGGTCGATCTCGTGCGCGAGCATGGGGAAGCCTTGCCGCCGATCGCCGACGAGGATGCCTTCGGCGCCCTGTTCGACCGCTTTGCCGACGCCAAGGTGGTGCTCCTGGGCGAGGCCACGCACGGCACCTCGGAGTTCTACCGCGCCCGTGCCGCCATCACGAAGCGCCTGATCGAACAGCATGGCTTTTCCATCGTCGCCGTCGAAGCCGACTGGCCGGACGCGGCGCGCATCGATGCCTATGTGCGCCACCGCCATGTTGCCGATGACGATGATACCGCCTTCCAACGATTTCCCACCTGGATGTGGCGCAACGAGGAGGTCTACGACTTCATCAATTGGATGCGCGAGCGCAACAGGGAGCGGGCCGAGGACGACCGGGCCGAGTTCCGCGGCCTCGATGTCTATAGCCTGAACGCGTCGATCCGCTCCGTCCTGGACTACCTCGACAAGGTCGATCCGGAGGAGGCCCGGGAGGCGAGGGGACGCTATGGCTGCCTCAGCCCCTGGCAGTCGGACCCGGCCCGTTACGGCCGCGCCGTTCTGAGCGGGCAGAAGAAGCCCTGCGACGAGGCGTTGCTGCGCCAGCTCCAGGATATCCTCGACAAGCGCATGGACTATCTCGAGGCCAATGGCGGCGAGGAATTCTTCGACGCCGTGCAGAACGCCAAGATCGCTCATGCGGCCGAGCATTACTACCGGATCATGTACGAGGGCGCGACGGAATCCTGGAACCTGCGCGACCGGCACATGTTCGAGACCCTGCAGAGCCTGCTCGCCCGGCGCGACAATGCCAAGGCGGTCGTCTGGGCGCACAATTCCCATATCGGCAACGCTGCCGCCACGGCCATGGGCTGGCAGGGCGAGTTCAACCTCGGCGAGCTTTGCCGGAAGGCCTATCGCGGCGAGGCCGTGCTGATCGGCTTCGGGACGGACCGGGGCACGGTGGCGGCCGCGGACGACTGGGACGAGCCGATGCAGGTCAAGGCCGTGCGGCCCGCGCGTCCCGACAGCCACGAGCGCATCTTCCGGGATACGGGCCTGCCCTGCTTCCTGACCGACTGGCGCGAGAACGGCCAGGCCGAGCTGACCGAGGTTCTCTCCCGGCCCCGCCTGGAGCGGGCCATCGGCGTGGTCTACCGCCCGGAGACGGAGCTCTACAGCCATTATTTCGAGGCCGTTCTGGCCGAGCAGTTCGACGCCTTCGTCTGGTTCGAGGAGACCCGGGCGGTGACGCCCCTGACCCATGCCCACGGGCAGGGGATGCCCGAGACCTATCCTTTCGGGCTTTAGGGACAGGGCGCCTGGGGCAGGCCCGGCCGGGACGGGGAGAATGGGGAAGGGCAGGGCCCGGCGACATCCGTCCGCCTTGCCCCGGTCGGCCGCCCCTGCTAACTGACGGCCAACTCCATTCACATCTCGATCAGTAGGGCTTTTTCCGTGTCCCGTCAGTTCATCTACCACATGCGCGGCCTCTCCAAGACCTATTCGGGCGGCAAGAAGGTCTTGGACAATATCCATCTCTCCTTCTATCCCGACGCCAAGATCGGCGTGCTCGGCGTCAACGGCGCCGGTAAGTCGACCCTTCTGCGCATCATGGCCGGGACCGATACGGACTGGACCGGCGAGGCCTGGGTCGCCGAGGGCGCCCGCGTCGGCTACCTGCCGCAGGAGCCCCAGCTCGATCCTTCGAAGAACGTCCGCGAGAACGTCATGGAGGGCGTGGCCGCCAAGAAGGCGATCCTCGACCGCTACAACGAGCTCGCCATGAACTACTCCGAGGAGACGGCGGACGAGATGACCCGCCTCCAGGACGAGATCGAGGCCAAGGGCCTGTGGGATCTCGATTCCCAGGTCGATCAGGCCATGGACGCCCTGCGCTGCCCACCGGACGACTGGTCCGTGGACAAGCTCTCGGGCGGCGAGCGCCGCCGCGTGGCCCTGTGCAAGCTGCTCCTGGAGCAGCCCGAGCTGCTCCTCCTCGACGAGCCGACCAACCATCTCGACGCCGAGACGACCGCCTGGCTCGAAGGGCACCTGCGCAATTATCCGGGCGCCATCCTGATCGTCACCCACGACCGCTACTTCCTCGACAACGTGACCGGCTGGATCCTCGAGCTCGACCGCGGCCGCGGCATTCCCTACGAGGGCAATTACTCGTCCTGGCTCGAGCAGAAGCAGAAGCGCCTCGCGCAGGAAGGCCGCGAGGAGGAGAGCCGCCAGCGCACCATCGAGCGCGAGCGCGAGTGGGTGTCGGCCTCGCCGAAGGCCCGCCAGGCCAAGTCGAAGGCCCGTATCCAGCGCTATGAGGACCTCGTGGCGAAGGCCAACGAGAAGGGGCCGACGACCGCCCAGATCATCATCCCGATCGCGGAGCGCCTCGGTACCAACGTCATCGAGTTCGACAACCTCAAGAAGGCGTTCGACGACAAGCTCCTCATCGACGGCCTGTCCTTCAAGCTGCCGCCGGGCGGCATCGTCGGCGTCATCGGCCCGAACGGCGCAGGCAAGACCACGCTTTTCCGCATGATCACCGGCCAGGAGCAGCCGGACGAGGGCACCATCAAAATCGGTGAGAGCGTCAAGCTCGGCTATGTGGACCAGAGCCGCGATTCCCTCGATGCCAACAAGACCCTCTACGAGGAGATCTCGGGCGGCAACGAGATCCTCTATCTCGGCAAGCGCGAGATCAACGCCCGCGCCTATTGCTCGGCCTTCAACTTCAAGGGCTCCGACCAGCAGAAGAAGGTCGGCGTGCTCTCGGGCGGCGAGCGCAACCGCGTGCACCTCGCCAAGATCCTGAAGTCGGGCTCGAACGTCCTGCTCCTCGACGAGCCGACCAACGACCTCGACGTGGACACCCTGCGGGCGCTCGAAGAGGCGCTCGAGGATTATGCCGGCTGCGCCGTCATCATCTCGCACGACCGCTGGTTCCTCGACCGGATCGCCACCCACATCCTCGCTTTCGAAGGCGACAGCCACGTGGAATGGTTCGAGGGCAACTTCGCCGATTACGAGGAGGACAAGAAGCGCCGCCTCGGCACGGATTCCACGATCCCGCACCGGATCAAGTACAAGAAGTTCTCGCGGTAGTCCTTCACCGTGGGGACCTATCTCATCACAGGCATCGGGCGCGGGATCGGGCGTGAGCTCGCCTGCGTCCTTCTGCATCGGGGCGAGCGGGTCATCGGTACCCTTCGCAGCCTCGATCAGACGCTGCCCGAATGGAGCGAGCCCGTTGCGAGCGGGCAGCTCACATTGCTCGCGTTGGATGTTCGTGATGGAGCCTCGATCAACGAGGCGGCAAAGCAGATCGACGAGCCTGTCGACGTTCTCGTCAACAATGCAGGCATCATTGGTCCGCAGCGACAGTCGACCCTCGATATGGATTTCGAGGGCTTCCTCGATACTCTTCGCATCAATACTCTCGGTCCCTTGCGGATCGTCCAGGCCTTCCTGCCTCACCTGAGGCGCGCCAGGGCCGCGAAGATCGTCACGATCTCCAGCCGCATGGGCTCCCTGTCCTACGCCAAGTCCGACCGGATCGCCTATCGCGCCTCCAAGGCGGCCGTGAACAAGGTGGTTCAGGGGCTTGCGACCGATCTTCAGCCGGAAGGAATCGTTGCCATTTCGGTTCATCCCGGCTGGGTCCAGACGGCTATGGGGGGCTCGGGAGCGGACATCTCCGTGCAGGACAGTGCGGCAGGCCTTGTAAGGCTCATCGACCGGCTGGATATGGGCGATACGGGTGGCTTCTTCGATTGGCAGGGCGAGCCGATCCCGTTCTGAGCCATCATCCCGGTTGGGTTCCGCCCTAAAACAGTGTATGACCCTTGAGGCACGAGACATAAGAAGAGAGTCCACGTGCCAGCCGATCACATCTCCACCTTCCAATCCGTTGCCACGCCTGAGGAAGCCGTCGAGCGGCTCGTTGCGCTCCACGACAGCGCCATCGAGGCGCAGCGCCAGGCGCTGGAGCATTTCTTTTCCACCGGCACGGCGCCCACGCCCTTCGAGCGGTCCCGCTTCCGCTATCCGGAGCTGCGCCTCGACTACCGGTCGACCTCCGTGCCGCCGGTCAAGCAGCGCGCCTATGCCAAGTTCCAGGGGCCGGGCGTCTATGCCACCACGATCACGCAGCCGGGGTTCTTCCGGAACTACCTGCTGGAGCAGCTGAACTATCTCGTGCGCGATTACGGCGCGACCATCGAGGTCGGCGTCAGCGACCAGGAAATTCCCTATCCTTACGTGTTCGAGCGCGGCGACGAGCTGGGCCGCGGCGCCCATTCGGCGTCCGAGCTCGCCCAGCATTTTCCGACACCGCTCCTCGCCAAGGTGGGCGACGAGATCGCCGACGGCACATGGGTTTTCCACGAGAACGAGCCCCGGCCGCTGGCGCTCTTCGATGCAGCGCGGGTGGATTATTCGCTCCGCCGCCTCGTGCATTACACCGGCAGCGACTGGCGCTGCGTCCAGCCCTGGATCCTGCTCACCAACTATCACCGCTACGTGGACCAGTTCATCCGCTGGGCCGTGAAGGAGCTGGCGAAGGAGGAGGGGGCCTATACGAGGCTCGTGCTGCCGGGCGGCGTCACCATCGAGCGGGGGCTGGACGAGGCCGCCGTCGAGGAGCTGATCGGCTCCACGCCCTGGCACCGGTTCCAGATGCCGGCCTATCACCTCATGCGCAAGGACGGGCACGGAGTGACGCTCGTCAATATCGGCGTCGGCCCGGCGAACGCGAAGAACATCACCGATCACCTGGCGGTGCTGCGGCCCCATTGCTGGCTGATGGTCGGGCATTGCGGGGGCTTGCGCCAGTCGCAATCCATCGGCGATTACGTGCTGGCCCACGGCTATCTCCGGCGCGATCACATCCTCGACGGAGCCGTGCCGCCGGAAATCCCGCTCCCGGCCCTGGCCGAGATCCAGGTTGCCCTGCAGGACGCGGCGGTTCAAGTCACGGGCGAGCGCGGCGACGAACTGAAGCGGCGCCTGCGCACCGGCACGGTCGTGACCTACGACGACCGCAACTGGGAACTGCGCTGGAGCCAGGAACGGCGGCAGATCAACCTGTCCCGCGCCATCGCGGTGGACATGGAGAGCGGCACCATCGCGGCTCAGGGCTACCGCCTGCGGGTTCCCTACGGCACGCTGCTCTGCGTCTCGGACAAGCCGCTGCACGGCGAGATCAAGCTGCCGGGCGCGGCCAATGCCTTCTACGAGCGCGCGGTGAGCGAGCATCTCATGATCGGCCTCGCGGCGCTCGACATCCTGAAGGGCCAGCGGTCCTCCCTGCATTCGCGCAAGCTGCGCAGCTTCGACGAGCCGCCGTTCCGATAAGAGGCCGGTCAACCGGCCGTCGTTGCGGCCGGCGCCCGGCGTGATTTCCGGAACAGGCCCGGGAGCGGGAGGGGCGGTTCATTCGTCACGCCGCTCCTCCGCCCTGATGGCCCGGTACCGCCCGTGCCAGAACTCCCGGTATTCCTGCATCTGCTCGCGCACGCCTTTCACGAAGTCCTCGCGGTACTCCAGATAACACGGCGGCCCGAAGCCGCCCTGGCACTGGCCCGTGCGCCGGCAGCGACTCTTGCGGCAGGTGAGCGGTATCTGCAGCACGTCGGAGAGGCGGCGCAGGGTGTCGTCGCAATCGGGGAGCTCGGACAGGATGGGGTGGAAACGCTTCATGCGGAAATCTCTCAAAAATCAAGGATCGGGAATGAAATGTCGGGACAAGGCATGGGTCTTCGTTCCCGGGGCCGATCCGGCGCCGGGCTTGAAGGGTCGAGGGGAGGTGCGAGGAGCATCCGGCTCGATGGGTATGGTAAGTGAGAGAGCCGGAGGGCGCCTCGCACGCGGGATTTTTAGGCGTTTAAACTTGGACCCGCACAAGGCTGCCAAGGGCCTCCTGCCCGGCCGGCTGCGTACGCCGACCGGCAGGCCCGCTCCCTGCCCCGACACTTGTGACGCCTCGCGAAGCGCGTCCCTCGTCGGGCGGGGATGGGCAATGATATAGCCGAGCTTGTCCTGCCTGTCAAGAACAAAATGAGAACATTGTCCCGAGGCGGGCCGAGAAGCTCTCCTCCCCCTTGTGGGGAGGAGCTGGAGGTGGGGGTGTCGGCGCTGGACTGGACCAGCGTGGCGCTTACACCCCCACCCCGTCTGCTTCGCAGCCACCCCTCCCCACAAGGGGGAGGGAAAGACGCCTGCGCCTTGAAGCGAAGGATGAGCTGGACTCTCAGGTGAAGCCTGCGGGGCGGAACGGACACCATCCTCTCCGGCACCAGCCTGCCCTCACCCCGGCCCTCTCCCGCCCGGGAGAGGGAGTGGCGGTGCGCCCTTCCCATCGGGATGGCCGGCCCTGATCCCCGGATCGCGTCCGGGAGGCCATGACGTGGAGAGGTGAGTAAGCTTCCGAGAACCAGGCGCGACAGTGCCGCCGCCTCACCTCTCCTGTGGGGAGAGGTGAAACGGTTGCAGCCGCGGCACCACATTGATCCAGTCCATCACTGTATCCCGCCCCTCTGCCACCCGGAAGACGCCGCGCGCTGTTCGAGCGGGAAGCGGGCCATGGCAATGGCGATGCAACGACGGCGGTGGAGTGAGCGCCGCCTCAGGCCCGTCCGCGCGTGCTCTTTCCCGTCTTCACGCGATGCTCGATGAAGTTGCGGATCTCGCGGGTGCGGCGACCGGGGTCGAGCACCTCGGCGTCGATGCCGTGGCGCCAGGCGAGGTCGAAGCGGGACGGGTCCTCGTCGAGGGCGGTCAGGTCCTGCGTATAGGCGATGGCCTCGTCGGCCGTCCGGCAGAAGCCCTCCCGCACGAGCATGTCGGTCCGGCGGCTCAGGATGGCGGAGAGCTCGCTCAAGGAGAACTCGGGGTGATACTGCACGCCCCAGAACACGCCGCCGTCCTGGCGGATCTCCGCGGCCTGGACCGGCGAGACGGCATTGCTCGCCAAAATCGTGCAGTCGCCCGGCAGGGCCGTCACCATGTCGAGATGGATGGCGGGCGCGTCGAAAGCTGCCGGGCGCCCGTCGAGCAGGGGATGGCCGCGCCCCGCCTCGGTGGCCGCGATCCTGCGGGCGATGCCGACCTCACGGCCGAGCGGGTTCGGCCGCACGTCCCCGTCCGCCGCGACGGCCGCCACCTGCAGGCCCCAGCAGGAGCCGAAGGACGGCGCGCGGGACGCGTAGACGGCCCGCATCAGGTCGACCTGGCGCAGGATGTCCGGCGTGCGGTCGTAGATGTTGAGGTGCGAGCCCGTCAGCACGATGCCGTCATAGGATTCCAGCCCTGCGGCATCCGGCAGGTTCGCGCCTTCGTCCGTCGGGAACGCGATGTCGCAGACGGAATCCGGTTCGATTCCCTGGATCACCTCCGCATAGGATTCCGAGAGGGTTCGTCCATAGGCGTCCCTGTGGGCCTGCCTTGCGCCCCGCGTATTGCCCTCAATCACCAGAAACCGTAAGGCCATGCCTGTCACCCGCTTATCGTCGTGCCGGTTTAGCCGAACGGCACACGGCGGCAAGCGCAATAAGGTCGGACCTCCAATGAAATTCCTGCAATCGCTCTGGCAAGGCCTTTGGGGGCAGGCCTACCTGCTGCTGGTCCTCACCACCCTCATGTGGGCGGGCAACGGCATCGCGGGCCGGCTCGCCATCGGCGAGGTCTCGCCCATGGTGCTCACCTGCCTGCGCTGGGTCGTCGTCGTGGCGATCCTGCTGCCGCTCGTCGGGCGCCAGCTCGTGGCCGAGTGGCCGAAGTTCAGGGCCCGGTGGTTCTTCACGCTCGTCATGGGCGTGTTCGGCTTCACGGCCTTCAACGCGCTGTTCTACGCTGCCGCCCATCACACGAGCGCGGTCAACCTCACCATCTTCCAGGGCTCGATCCCGGTCTTCGTGCTCATCGGCATGATCGTTGTCTTCCGCGCCCGGGTGATCCCGCTCCAGATCCTCGGCATGATCGTAACGCTGGTCGGCGTGATCACGGTATCGGTCAAGGCCGATTGGGAGATCCTGAAGACGCTGGCGATCAATATCGGCGACGTGTGGATGCTGATCGCCTGCGTGTTCTATTCGGTCTATACGCTGGGGCTGCGCTACCGCCCGGACATGCCGGGCCTCGTCTTCTTCTCCGCCATGGCCATCGTCGCGTTTGTGAGCTCCCTGCCGCTCGTCGGAATGGAGATGATCCAGGGCACGGCGCAGTTTCCGACGCCGAACGGCTGGCTCATCCTGCTCTATGTGGCGCTCCTGCCCTCGCTGCTCTCGCAGATCTTCTTCATCCGCGGCGTCGAGCTGATCGGCCCGGCGCGGGCGGGCCTCTTCGTCAACCTCGTGCCGGTCTTCGGCGCCCTGCTCGCGGTGGTCCTGCTCGGCGAGCCCTTCGCCCTGTATCACGCGATCGGCCTGGCGCTGGTGCTCGGCGGCATCTGGCTGGCGGAGCGGCGGCGGTAGAAGCGCTCCTCTACCCGTCATGCCCGCACTTGTTGCGGACATCCGGTCTTCACATCCCGCTTAGCGCATCGGACGGAAAAGTGGATCCGGTTTTTCCGGTCCATCCGATGCGCCAGCCAAGAGAAGAAGCATCGGATGAATCCCAAAAGTGCAAGTCCACTTTTGGGTCCGATGCTTTAGTCTCCCTCTGCCCTCATCCTGAAGGGTCGCGCGGCGACCGCCTCGAAGGATGTTTCAGTGCGCTCTGGATCCTCCTTCGAGACGCTGCCTCACGGCTGCTCCTCAGGATGAGGTGAGAGCATATAGAAGGCGGGATCATCGGCACTGATCCACGGAACAGATCCGGGGAGGTGATGACGTGGTGGATGGGTTGATCGAGCGCTAATCCGCGAACACCACCGTCTTGCGGCCGTTGAGCAGGATGCGATCCTCCAGGTGGTAGCGCACGGCGCGTGCCAGCACGCGGCGCTCGATGTCGCGGCCCTTGCGCACGAGGTCCTCGGCGGAATCGCGATGGGTGATCGACTCCACGTCCTGGGCGATGATCGGGCCTTCGTCGAGGTCGGATGTCACGTAATGCGCAGTCGCGCCGATGAGCTTCACGCCGCGGGCATGGGCCTGGTGGTAGGGCCTGGCGCCCTTGAAGCTCGGAAGGAACGAGTGGTGGATGTTGATGCAGCGCCCCGCGAGCTTCGCCGCGAGCCCGTCCGACAGAACCTGCATGTAGCGCGCGAGCACCACGAGATCGGCCTTCGAGTCGCGGATGATCTCCCAGACCTGGGCCTCCTGCTCGAGCTTCGTCTCCTTCGTGACGGGGAGGCAGTGGAACGGAACGCTGCCCAGATCCACATGGCTATAGGTTTCGGCCGGGTGATTGGCGATGACGCCGACGGGCTCGAAATCGAGTTCGCCGATGCGCCAGCGGTAGAGAAGATCCGCGAGGCAGTGGTCGAATTTCGAGACCAGCAGCATGACGCGCTGCTTCCTGCCCTGGTCGCTCATCGCCCATGTCATGCCGAGGCGTTCGGCGAGCGGCGCGAAGCCGCCCTTGAGCGCTTCGATGTCGCTCTCGCCGGCCACGGGATTGAACACGACACGCATGAAGAAGCGATCCGTCTGCGTGTCGTCGTATTGCTGCGCGTCGAGAATGTTGAGGCCCGCATCCGACAGATGCCCCGCCACGGCGGCCACGATACCGGGACGGTTCGCGCAGGCGAGCGTCAGGACGAAGCGTTGCGACGGGAACGGTGACATGATGCGATCCTCAAGCTCTTTTTCTTTGCATCTTCCTGTTCGGCGAACCGGTGGCCACTTCGCCGGAAGATGCTCTAGCGCATCGTCCGGAAAAGTGGACCCGGTTTTTCGCAATCAACGATGCGCTCTCCAAAGAGAGGAGCATCGGATTCAATCCCAAAAGTGGAAACCACTTTTGGGTCCGATGCTCTAGAACCGCACCGCGCGGGCGCGCTTGACCTGCGGGATCTCCTCGATCCTGCGCAGGAGTTCATCGGACACCGGCTCGTCCACCGACACGAAGCAGATGGCGTCGCCGCCCGGCTTGTCGCGGCCCAGCGCGAAGGTCGCGACGTTCACCCCGGACTCGCCGAGCAGGGTGCCGAAGCGGCCGATGAAGCCGGGCTTGTCGTCGTTGCGGACGTAGATCATGTTCGGCGCGAATTCCGCGTCGACCATGATGTCGCGGATCTCGGTCACGCGCGGCTTGCCGTCCTGGAACACGGTTCCGCCCGCATGGCGGGCCATGTCCTCGGCATCCACGACGATGCGGATGAAGCTCTCGTAGTCGCGGGCCGCGCTCTCGCGCTTGACCTCCTCGACCGTGATGCCGCGCTCGCGCGCCACGACGGGGGCCGACACCATGTTGATGTCCTGCAGGAAGGGGCGCAGCACGCCCGTCACGGCCGCCGAGGTGAGCGCGCGGGTGTTCATCTCCGCCACGGCGCCCTCGTACTCGATGCGGATGCCCTTGATCGAGGCTTCCGTGAGCTGGCCGAGGAAGGAGCCGAGCTTGTCGGCGAGCGCCACGAAGGGCTTCAGGCGCGGCGCTTCCTCGGCGGTGATCGACGGGAAGTTCACGGCGTTCTGGATCGCGCCGTGGAGCAGGTAATCCGACATCTGCTCGGCCACCTGTAGGGCCACGTTCTCCTGGGCCTCCGTCGTGGCGGCGCCGAGATGCGGCGTGCAGACCACGTTGGGATGGCCGAAGAGCGGGTTCGACGTCGCCGGCTCCTCGACGAACACGTCGAAGGCCGCGCCCGCCACATGGCCGGAATCGAGGGCCGCGCGCAGGGCCACCTCGTCCACGAGGCCGCCGCGGGCGCAGTTGACGATGCGCACGCCCTTCTTGGTCTTGGCGATGTTCTCGGCCGAGAGAACGTTCTTCGTCTTCTCCGTCAGGGGCACGTGCAGGGTGATGACGTCGGCGCGGCGCAGCAGGTCGTCCAGCTCCACCTTCTCGACGCCGAGTTCGATAGCGCGCTCCGGCGACAGGAACGGATCGTAGGCGATCACCTTCATGCGCAGGCCGATGGCGCGGTCGGCCACGATGGACCCGATATTGCCGCAGCCGATCACGCCGAGCACCTTGGCCGTCAGCTCGACGCCCATGAAGCGGTTCTTCTCCCACTTGCCGGCTTGCGTCGACGCATCGGCCTGCGGGATCTGGCGCGCGAGCGCGAACATCATGGCGATGGCGTGCTCGGCGGTGGTGATGGAATTGCCGAAGGGCGTGTTCATGACGATGACGCCCTTCGCCGTGGCGGCGGGAATCTCGACATTGTCAACGCCGATGCCGGCGCGGCCGATCACCTTCAGGTTCCTCGCCTGTTCGAGGATCTTCGCCGTGACTTTCGTGGCGGACCGGATGGCCAGGCCGTCATACTCGCCGATCACGGCGGCGAGCTTGTCCTTGTCCTTGCCGAGGTCCGGCTGGAAATCGACCTCGATGCCGCGATCCTTGAAGATCTGCACGGCGGCGGGAGAGAGAGCGTCGGAAATGAGAACGCGGGGAGCGGGCATGGTGCACCTCTGAAATCCCTCTCCCCTCTGCGGGAGAGGGTGGCCTCGCGGAGCGAGGTCGGGAGAGGGGAAGAATTGTTGCGTGGCAGTGGGAGGGGGTGCCTTTGCACGGCCCCTCTCCCGGTCGGCCTGCGCCGACCACCCTCTCCCGCTGAAGGGGAGAGGGTAAAGAGCGCTACGCCGCTTTCGCGAGCTTCGCCTTTTCCTGTGCGAAGGCCCAGTCGAGCCAGGGCGCCAGGGCTTCGAGATCGGATTGCTCGACGGTCGCGCCGCACCAGATGCGCAGGCCGGGGGGCGCATCGCGATAGGCGCCGATGTCGAGGGCCACGCCCTCCTTCTCGAGGGCGGAGACGATGCCCTTAGCGACCTGCGCGACGGCCTCGGGGCCCTTGGCGACCACGTCCGGATCGGCGACGACCAGACAGACGCTGGTGTTGGACGCGGTGGCCGGAACCTTGGCGAGGTTGGCGATCCACGAGGTCCTGGCGACCCAGTCATGGATGACCTTCGCGTTGGCGTCGGCCTTGGCGAGAAGCGCGTTCAGCCCGCCGATGGACTTCGCCCATTCGAGCGCGTCGATGTAGTCCTCGACGGCCAGCATGGACGGCGTGTTGATGGTCTCGCCCTGGAAGATGCCCTCGATCAGCTTGCCGCCCTTGGTCATGCGGAAGATCTTCGGGAGCGGCCAGGCGGGCTTGTAGCTCTCGAGACGCTCCACCGCGCGGGGCGACAGGATAAGCATGCCGTGGGCCGCCTCGCCGCCGAGCACCTTCTGCCAGGAGAAGGTGACCACATCGAGCTTGGAGAAGTCGAGCTTCTGCGCGAAGGCTGCCGAGGTGGCGTCGCAGATGGTCAGGCCCTCGCGGTCGGCCGCGATCCAGTCGGCGTTCGGCACGCGCACGCCCGAGGTGGTGCCGTTCCAGGTGAAGACCACGTCGCGGGTCTTGGTATCGACCTGAGACAGATCGGGAAGCTCGCCGTAGGGTGCGTTGATGACGCGGGCGTCGGCAAGCTTGAGCTGCTTCACCACGTCCGTGACCCAGCCCTCGCCAAAACTTTCCCAGGCCAGCATGTCGACGGGACGGGCGCCCAGCATCGACCACAGCACCATCTCGACGGCGCCGGTGTCGGAGGCGGGCACGATGCCGATGCGGTAATCGGCCGGCACCTCGAGCACCTCGCGGGTGAGGTCGATGGCGAGCTTCAGGCGCGCCTTGCCGAGCTTCGCGCGGTGCGAGCGGCCGAGGCTGTCGGTCTTCAGGTTTGCTAAGGACCATCCGGGGCGCTTCGCGCAGGGGCCGGACGAAAAGAAAGGCGCGCGCGGGCGCGCGGCAGGCAGCTCTGTCATGTCATCCATCCTTACAGATGGGCGCCTCTCGGTGGGGAGAGGTGTCCCGCCGACCGGTATGACGGAGGCGCGGGCGACGGTCAAGGCATCCGTCGTCGGTAGGTGTTCTTATTACGAAATCGTAATACAAAACATCGTGTTTGCTGCGTTATGTTCAGGGCTCTTGGCATATATTGTGCTAGGACAGCTTCCGACAAAGACGAGCAAAAGCCGAAAAGGCCGAATACTGGGTAAGGAGCGAGCATGCGTGTGTCCGGTCAACTCGCTGTCATTGCCATGCTGGGGGCGGCAGGCATTGGCGGCTGGTACGCCTATCAAGGCGGCCATCTGGCCAAGATCCCCGTGATCGGCACGTATGTGAGCCAACCCGCAGGGCAGCAGGCGGCCCAGGGCGGGCGCGGGCGCGGCCCCGCCGGGCCGGCGACCGTCGACGTGGACACGGTCAGGACGGGCCGCATCGTCGAGGTGCGGGAATCGGTCGGCACGGTCCGTGCCTATGAATCGATCATCGTGACCGCCAAGGTGGCAGGCATTGTCGGCGAGATCGGCTTCAGCGAGGGCCAGAAGGTCAAGGCCGGGGACCTGCTGGTCCAGTTCGACGCCGCCGAGCGGCGCGCCGAGATCGAGCAGGCCATCGCCGAGGCGAACCGCGCCGAGGCCCTCAGGAACGAAGTCGCGATCAAGCTCGACCGCGCCCAGGCGCTCAACCGCACCGGCGCCGGAACCGGCGCCCAGGTGGACGATCTGACGGCCCAGATGAAATCCCTCGAAGGCTCCATCGCGTCCGCCCGCGCCCAGCGCAAGGCGGCCGAGGCCAGGCTCGAGGACCTGACCATCCGGGCCCCCTTCGCCGGCCGCGTCGGCACCCGCTCGGTCTCGCTCGGCGCCTATGTGGCCCCTGGCACCCGCATCACCTCCCTGGACGACCTGTCCAGGGTGCGCCTCGACTTCGCCGTGCCGGAGAACCTCCTGGGCCGCCTCAACCCCGGCCAGACGGTCAACGCCACCTCCGCGGCCTATAAGGGCCGCACCTTCAAGGGCAGCGTTGCGACCATCGATCCCCGCGTCGACCAGACGACCCGCACGGCGCGCCTGACGGCCGAGTTCGACAACCCGGACGAGGCCCTGAAGCCCGGCATGTTCCTGTCGGTCGCCCTCGAGGTTTCGACCAAGGACGACGCGGTCGTGGTGCCGGAGGAGGCCATCGTCAGCGAGGGCCTGCGCCACATCGTCTATCCGGTGAAGGACAACAAGGTGGAGCGCCGGGTCATCACCATCGGCCAGCGCCAGGGCGGCAAGGTCGAGGTGGTGGACGGGCTGAAGCCGGGCGAGACCATCGTGGTCCTGGGCGTCCAGCGCGTGCGCCCCGGTGCCGAGGTCATCGCCCGCCCGGTCGGCTCCTCGGGCTCCGGCGCACCGGCCGCCCCGATTCCGGCGGCGACCCGGGAGCAGCCCTCCCGCTCCTCACTGAACGTCCCGCAGGCCATCGGCAGCGCACAAGCCGCCGAGCGGAAATAACGTGCCCTTCCGGCACTCCGTCTTTTCCCTCCCCCTTGTGGGGAGGGGTGGCTGCGACAGCCGCCGGGGTGGGGGTGTGAGCTCTGGACTGGACCAGGACAGCGCTGACACCCCCACCTCCAACTCCTCCCCGCAAGGGGAAGGAGAGTCGCGTCGCGGATTGCAATCCGTTCTTGCTTAAGCTGGATCGAACAGAGCCATGCAGGTTTCAGACCTCTTCATCCGCCGCCCCGTCTTCGCCGTCGTGGTGAGCCTCCTGCTGATCGTGGGCGGGCTTGCCGCGCTCATGAACCTGCCGGTTCGCGAATACCCGCAGACCGACCGCCCGGTCGTGTCGGTCTCCACGGTCTATCGCGGCGCCTCGAACGAAGTGATCGAGAGCCGCGTGACGGAGATCATCGAGGGTGCGGTCGCGGGCATCGAAGGCATTCGCCAGATCACGTCGCAGAGCCAGAACGACCGCTCCTCGGTTTCCATCGAGTTCGAGGTTTCCCGCGAGCCGGAAGCCGCCACGTCGGACGTGCGCGACGCCGTGTCCCGCGTGACCGGGCGGCTGCCGGACGGCGCCGACACGCCTGTGGTGCGCAAGGTCGACGCGAACGCCTCGGCCATCATGTGGATCGGTGTGAGCTCCACCACCCTCGATGCGCTCGAACTCAGCGACTTCCTCAAGCGCGTCTATGTGGACCGCCTCTCCACCGTGCCGGGCGTGGCCAACGTCTACCTGAGCGGCGAGCGGCGCTATGCCATGCGGGTCTGGGTCGACCGGCCGGCTCTGGCTGCCCGCGGGCTCACGGTCCAGGACCTGGAGACGGCGATCAAGCGCCAGAACGTGGAGCTGCCCGGCGGGCGGATCGAGTCCAGCCAGCGCGAGTTCACCATCAAGACCGATTCCCGCCTCGCCACGCCCGAGCAGTTCGCCCAGGTGATCGTCACCAACAAGAGCGGCTATCTGGTCCGGCTCGGCGAGGTGGCCCAGGTCGAGGTGGGGCCGGAGGACACGCGCTTCGAGTTCTACCAGTCGGGCGAGACCGCCATCGGCCTCGGCGTCGTGCGCCAGTCGACGGCGAACACGCTGTCGGTCGTCGACGGCGTGCGCAAGGAACTGGAGGAGCTGAAGAGCTCCCTGCCGCCCGGCACGACGGCGGACATCGCCTATGACGAGAGCCAGTTCATCCGCGCCTCCATCAACGGCGTGCTCAAGACGCTGCTCGAAGGCGTGGCTCTCGTGATTCTGGTGATCCTGATCTTCCTGCGCGACTGGCGCTCCACCATCGTGGCCATGGTGGCGATCCCAGTCTCCATCATCGCGGCCTTCATGGTCATGGCTTTCTTCAATGCGTCCATCAACGTGCTGACGCTGCTCGCCATCGTGCTCGCCATCGGCATCGTGGTGGACGACGCGATCGTGGAGATCGAGAACGTGCACCGGCGCATCGAGGAAGGCCAGCCGCCGCTGCTCGCTTCCTTCGACGGCGCGCGCGAGATCGGCTTCGCGGTGATCGCCACCACGGCGACGCTGATGGCCGTGTTCGTGCCGCTCGCCTTCATGACCGGCAACACCGGCAAGCTGTTCCGCGAATTCGGCATCACGCTCGCCGCCGCGATCTTCTTCTCCGGCGTCGTGGCGCGCACGCTCACCCCGATGCTGTGCTCGAAGCTGATGGTTCCCGCCCACGGCCGGATCCAGCGCATGACCGAGCCGCTCTTCGAGAAGATGAACAGCGGCTATCGCTGGCTGCTCTCCCGGGCCCTGAGGATTCCGGTGGTCATCCTCTTCATCGGCTTCCTGGTGTCGCTGTCGGCCTATGGCCTGTTCCAGTCCCTGCCGAAGGAATTCGCCCCGACGGAGGATCGCGGCGCCATCATCGTCCGGCTGCAGGCGCCCGAGGGCGCGAGCCTCGACTACACCCGCGACCGGGTGAAGGAGGTCGAGAATGCCCTCATGCCCCTGCAGGAGCAGGGCCTCGTCGCCTCCATGCTGAGCCAGGTAGCGCCCGGCTTCGCCCGCCCCTCCCCGGTCAACGAGGGCATCGTGATCGTGCGCCTCGTGCCCTGGGAGAACCGCACGCAGAGCCAGCAGGATATCGTGCGCCAGATGACCCCGAAGGTGTCGAGCTTCCCCGGCGCGCGCGTGTCGGTGGTCAACCCGCCGGCCTTCGGCGGCGCCGGCGGCTTCGGCCAGCCGATCCAGTTCGTGCTCGGCGGCCCCGATTACGAGACGATCCGCGGCTGGCGCGACACAGTCATGCAGAAAGCCCAGGAGACTGGCAAGTTCGTCAACATGGACTCGAACTATCGCGAGTCGCAGCCGGACATCCGCGTGCAGATCGACCGCCAGCGTGCCGCCGATCTTGGCGTCTCGGTGGAGGATATCGGCCGCACGCTCCAACTGATGTTCGGCGAGACCGAGGTTTCGACCTTCGTCAGCCGCGGCGACGAGTATCCGGTGATCATGCGCGCCCGCGCCCAGGACCGCGCGACGCCGAACGACCTCACCAACACCTTCATCCGCGCCGCCAACGGCGAGCTCGTTCCCCTCTCGTCCTTCGTGTCCCTGACGGAATCGGCCGCCCCGCAGGCCCTGAACCGGTTCGACCGCCTGCGGTCGATCACGATCCAGTCCTCGCTGGCGCCGGGCGTCTCCATCGGCGAGGGCCTGGAGATCCTCCAGCAGATCGTGCGCGACAACCTGCCGGCCGAGGTGCGCATCGGCTATAATGGCCAGTCCAAGGACTTCCTGGACTCGACCGGCGCGATCTACGTGACCTTCGCCATGGCGCTCCTGGTCGTCTTCCTGGTGCTGGCCGCGCAGTTCGAGAGCTGGATCAACCCGTTCATCATCATGCTCACCGTGCCGCTCGCGGTGACGGGCGGATTGCTCGCCTTGTTCATCACCGGGCAGACGCTCAACATCTACAGCCAGATCGGCATGATCCTGCTCATCGGCCTCATGACCAAGAACGGCATCCTGATCGTCGAGTTCTCGAACCAGCTGCGCGAGCGCGGATACTCGGTCCGGGACGCGGTGGTCGAGGCCTCCGTGCTGCGCCTGCGGCCGATCCTGATGACCTCCATCGCCATGATCGGCGGCGCCATCCCGCTCGCCTGGTCCACCGGCGCGGGCGCCGAGGCCCGCAACGCCATCGGCTCAGTGATCGTCGGCGGCGTCACCGTCTCGACCATGCTGACGATGCTGGTGGTGCCCTCGATCTACCTGCTCATCGGCGGCTTCACCAAGCCCGCCACCTATGTGAGCGAGCTGCTCGACAGGCTCCGCGCCGAGACGGGCCTGCCAGCCCACGGCGAGGACCTGCCGTCCCGGACCAAGCCCGTGCCGCCCCAGGCGGCGGAGTGAGCAGCTTCCGTTCCTCTTGAGGCGAAGACTTTCGGTGTCATGGCCGGGCTCGTCGCGGCCATCCCGATACCGTGAAGCGGGTGCTAAATTTGTACGCACTCACGAAAATGATCGACCGCCATGTCAATTCTTGCTCGATCCGTCGGCACGACATCGGCAGGCAACGCCTCCACGTCGAACAAGCTCTCAAGTTCGGGGCTGTCTTCCAGTTCTACCCAGTGAATAAGTGAAATCTCTTTCCCTCGCACGATCTGATCGAAGACGTTGCCGACGAAGACCGGTCCCTGCCGGATCACCGCGTCGGACATTTCCAAGGCGACCAATCTCTTGAAGACTGCGGCCATGTTTTCATCGCTGGCCCTGACGACAGTCCCTGGGATGTTCAACATGGAGGGATAGTAGAGATCGTCAGCATTTCGCCGATCCAGAAGAACGAGCGTTCGATCATCCCTCCTCAACAACGGCACGACAACGAAGGTCGTCGTGACTATGATCCGGGCGATGGAGTGAAAGACGCTACGCGGCAGAAATCCTGGAGTGAGTTGGTTCAGCTGCCGACAGAGATCCTGATAGTCATCGTTGTTGTCCATCGAGGAGCCCCAGCTTGTAACGCCATCTTTGGATAATATATCAACTCCCAAGGCAGGTTGTTATACGTCTTTCTACCGACGTCCTTCGATCAATGAACTGACGCCGCAGAACCGGGCCAATGAAAAAGGCCTCGATACTTAGAACATCGAGGCCTTTTTCAAGGATCTGGGGACCTGCTTACGCCGCGGCCCTGGAGGCGGCCTGGGTCACGGCCTCGACCACGTCGTCCACCACGCGGTTGACGAGATCCTCGTTGTCGCCCTCGCCCATCACCCGGATGACGGGCTCGGTGCCGGAGGGACGGATCACGAGGCGGCCGGCGCTGCCGAGGGTCTCGCGGCCGGACTCGATGGCCTGGATGACGGACGCTTCCTGCAGGGGCTTGCCGGCCTTGTAGCGCACGTTCTTGAGCACCTGCGGCAGCGGCTCGAAGCAGTGGCAGACCTCGGAGACCGGCCTGCCGAGGCTCTTCACCACGGCGAGGAGCTGGAGGGCCGCGACGAGGCCGTCGCCGGTGGTGGTGTAGTCGGACATGATGATGTGGCCCGACTGCTCGCCGCCGAGATTGTAGCCGTTGGCCCGCATGTGCTCGAGCACGTAGCGGTCGCCGACCGCGGTGCGCACCAGGCCGAGGCCGAGGTCGCTCAGGTAGCGCTCGAGGCCGAGATTGGACATGATCGTCGCGACGAGACCGGGCTGCGCCAGACGGCCGTCCTCCTTCCAGGAGCGGGCGACGACGCCCATGAGCTGGTCGCCATCGACCTTGTGGCCCTTCTCGTCGACGATCAGCACCCGGTCGGCATCGCCGTCGAGGGCGATGCCCACATCGGCGCGCAGCTCGCGGACCTTGTGGATCAGGGCATCCGGCGCGGTGGAGCCGACATCGTGATTGATGTTGAAGCCGTTGGGCTCCACGCCGATGGACACCACCTCGGCGCCCAGCTCCCACAGGGCCTCCGGGGCCACCTTGTAGCCGGCGCCGTTGGCGCAATCGATCACGACGCGCATGCCTTCCAGGTCGATCTGGCGCGGCAGGGTGCGCTTGGCGAACTCGATATAGCGGGCCTGGACGCTCTCGATGCGCTTGGCGCGCCCGAGGGTGGCGGAGTCGGCGAGACGCCGCGTCAGGTCGGAATCGATCAGGGCCTCGATCTGAAGCTCCATCTCGTCGCTGAGCTTGAACCCGTCGGGGCCGAACAGCTTGATGCCGTTGTCCTCGTAGGGGTTGTGGGAGGCCGAGATCATGACGCCCAGGTCGCAGCGCATGGAGCGCGTCAGCATGGCGACCGCGGGGGTCGGGATCGGGCCGAGCAGCAGCACGTCCATGCCCACGGAGGTGAAACCGGCCTGGAGGGCCGATTCGATCATGTAACCGGAGAGACGCGTGTCCTTGCCGATCACGACCCGGTGGCGGTAATCGCCCCGCTGCTGGAACATGAGCCCGGCCGCCTGCCCGACCCTCAGGGCCAGGTCCGGCGTGATGATCCCGTTGGCGCGGCCCCGAATTCCATCGGTCCCGAAGTATTTACGCACGTGCTTTGTCTCCGCATTCCGTAGCGCTAATCCACGCTTTGGCTTTTTCAAAGCAATCTCCCTGAATTCGGTCAAGGCACTTGAGCCAATGCGCGCCATCACAAGTGATAAGCGATTATTACAAGCCTTAAACCTGGTCCTTAGGGAGTATTAGATCTTTGAGGTAAACAAAAAAGAACGCCCGCCGAGGGCGGGCGTCCTGGATTTCACAGCTGACGGCGTTCTTTAGGCCTGCGGCTGGGGCTCCATGCCCCCGTCGCTCTCCCGCGGCCGGCCACGGCCGGCGGTGGGCACGGCGGAGCCGCGGCTGGGGGTGGATGTCTCGCCGGTATCGCGAACCGGAGGCTGGCCGTCCAGGAGGTTGCGGATCTCCTCGCCGGTCAGGGTCTCGTACTCGAGCAGGCCGCGGGCCAGGGCCTCGAGCTCGTGCGCCTTCTCGGTCAGGATGCGGCGGGCGTCGTTGAGCCCGTCCTCGACCAGGCGGCGGACCTCCGAGTCGATCTTCTGGGAGGTCGCCTCGGAAATGTTCTGCTGGCGTCCCATGGACATGCCGAGGAACACCTCGTCCTGGTTCTCGCCATAGGCGACGGTGCCGAGCTCGGGCGAGAAGCCCCACTTGGTCACCATCATGCGGGCAAGGCGGGTCGCCTGCTCGATGTCCGACTGGGCGCCCGACGTGACCTTGTCCTTGCCGAAGATCATCTCCTCGGCGATGCGGCCGCCCATCATGATGGCGAGGCGCGAGGTCATCTGCTCGTAGGACATGGACAGCTTGTCCCGCTCGGGCAGCTGCATGACCATGCCGAGCGCGCGGCCGCGCGGGATGATGGTGGCCTTGTGCACCGGGTCGGTCGCCGGAACGTTGAGCGCCACCACGGCATGGCCGGCCTCGTGATAGGCGGTCAGGCGCTTCTCGTCGTCTGTCATGACGAGGGTGCGGCGCTCCGCGCCCATCATGACCTTGTCCTTGGCGTCCTCGAACTCCTTCATCGTGACGATGCGCTTGCCGCGGCGGGCGGCGAGCAGGGCGGCCTCGTTGACCAGGTTCATGAGGTCGGCGCCCGAGAAGCCGGGGGTGCCGCGGGCGATGATCTTCAGGTCCACGTCGGGAGCCAGCGGCACCTTGCGCACATGGACGCGCAGGATCTTCTCGCGGCCGACCACGTCCGGGTTCGGGACGACGATCTGGCGGTCGAAGCGGCCCGGGCGCAGGAGCGCCGGGTCGAGCACGTCGGGGCGGTTGGTGGCCGCGATGATGATCACGCCCTCGTTGGCCTCGAAGCCGTCCATCTCCACGAGGAGCTGGTTGAGGGTCTGCTCGCGCTCGTCGTTGCCGCCGCCCAGGCCCGCGCCGCGATGGCGGCCGACCGCGTCGATCTCGTCGATGAAGATGATGCAGGGGGCGTTCTTCTTCGCCTGCTCGAACATGTCGCGCACGCGGGAGGCGCCCACGCCCACGAACATCTCGACGAAGTCGGAGCCCGAGATGGTGAAGAACGGCACGTTGGCCTCGCCGGCGACCGCGCGGGCGGTCAGGGTCTTACCGGTGCCGGGAGGGCCGACGAGCAGCACGCCGCGCGGAATACGGCCGCCGAGGCGCTGGAACTTCTGCGGGTCGCGCAGGAATTCCACGACCTCCTGCAGGTCTTCCTTGGCCTCGTCGATGCCCGCCACGTCGTCGAAGGTGACGCGGCCATGCGCCTCGGTCAGCAGCTTCGCCTTGGACTTGCCGAAGCCCATGGCCCGGCCGGCGCCGCTCTGCATCTGCCGCGACAGGAACACCCAGGCGCCGATGAAGAGCGCGATGGGCAGGATGTTCATGAGGACCGCGATGAACCAGGGGGTCGAATCCGATTGCGGGCGGGCGGTGATCTGCACGCCCTTCTGCTGCAGCTTCGAGACCAGCATCGGGTCGCTCGGCGCATAGGTCGTGAAGGTGCGGCCGTCCGTGTAGGTGCCGCTGATCTCGGGGCCGGAGATGACGACGCTGGTGATGCGCCCGGCCTCGGCCTCGCTCAGAAGCTGGCTATAGGCGATATCGCTGCCGCCGCCCCGCTGGCCCGGGCTCTGGAAGAGGGTCACGAGCGCCAGCACCAGGAGGAAGATGACGACCCACAAGGCGAAGTTGCGGAAATTTGAATTCATCGGATCAGGTTCTGCCCCAGAGGGAGATGAAGCGTGAGGAGGTCTCCCCCCGCGGTTAAACTCAATGTAGGCACACCGTCTCGCCTTGCCAAGGGAATGCGGCGCCTATACGGCGCGATCCGATAAGGTTGGCTAAGAGATTTGGCTAACGGCCCCGGCGACGCGCCGGTTCCGGCCCGATGGAGACGCGTCCCGCGCGGTCGAGATTAACGAGGGCCCCGGCAACGGTGAGACGCAAGGCCTTCCGGGCCTCGAGGGCCTCCCGCAGGCGCATCGTGCAGGCCTCGAGCCGGTCGAGGCGGGTGTTCTCGAGCCCTGCTCTACCAAGAGCCTGCCCCAGCACCCGGACGGCAATCTCGAAAGGCTCGCTTGCAAGAATGCCCGCCTGGAAGGAAAGCATTCCGCTCTCGAAGGCGGCTCCTGCCTGCTCCAGCGCCTCCCGCGCCTTGACGTCGAGGGCCTCGTCGGCCCGGGCGGCGCGCTCGGCGAAGCGCGCCAGGCGCCCGGCATCGAGCCCTTCCGCGGCCAGGAGCGGCATCAGCCGGCGCCAGCGGACGCGGGCATAGAGCTCGCTGGTGTTGGACGGATCGCTGACGAAGCCCCAGCCCTGCTCCCGGCAGAGGCCGAGAAGCGCGGCTTTCGGCCAGCCGAGCAGCGGCCGCACATGCAGGATGCCGCCCCGCTCGACCTCCCGGCGCATGCCGGCGAGCCCCGAAAGGCCCGAGCCCCGGGCGAGGCGCATCATGACCGTCTCGGCCTGATCGTCGAGGGTATGGGCGGTGACCAGATGCGACGCGCCAGTCTCGCGGGCATGGTCGACGAGGAGCCTGTAGCGCGCCTCGCGCGCAGCCTCCTGGATGCCGGTCCGGGGCTTGTCCCCCGTCCAGGCGAGGATCCGGTGCGGCAGGCCGAGAGCGGCCGCCTCGCGCGCCACGAAAGCCGCCTCCGCGGCGGCTTCCGGCCGCAGGCCATGGTCGACGGTGGCAACGAGAACGGGGGGCCGCGAGCCGGCTGCATGCCAGCGGGCGAGGCAATGCATCAGGGCGGTCGAATCCGGCCCGCCGGAGACGGCCGCGACGATGCCGGAGGCCCGGGTCAGAGAGGCAAAAAGGGGCTCCAGCCCTTCATCCGAGAATGCATCGTCGGGAGGCGGAGGGGCGGCCATGGCTTGGCCCTTCGCAATTCGTCAGCGGCTCAGCTGCACTTGATGCGCTTCTGCTCGCGTTCGGAGGCCTGGCGGACGGGAGCCGAGGCCTGGGGGTATTTGCGGTCGAGCTCGACAAAGACCGCGCAGGCGCGATCCTTGGCCCCGAGGCCGTTCAGGGAGATGCCGAGCCGCAGCAGGGAATCGGGCGCCTTGGCGGCATCGGGATGCTCGGCCGAGACGTTCAGGAACTGCTCGGCGGCCTCGCGATAGCGGCCGCGCTGGAGATAGGTCTCGCCCAGCCAGAAGGTCGCCTCGGGCACCAGCTGATCGCGGGGATTGGACTGGAGGAACCGGCGAAAGCCCATCTCCGCCTGATCGTACTGCTTCTGCGTGAAGGCCGCATAGGCTCCGTCGAAATCGGAGCGCGGGTTGCCCACGCTTGCCGCCGCGACGCTCGGGCCCGGGCGCTCGGCAATGGCGCCTTGCGGGAGACCGGACAGGCGGTCATGCCCGCCCCCGTCCATCGGGGCGCCCTCGAAGCCGCCCTGCTCGTCCTGCTCGATCAGCTCGCCGATCCCCGCCAGCTGCCCGCCGGGCAGCGGCATGGGGCGGCCCGCCTCCGCCGCCAGGGGGGCGGACGGCGCCGTGGTGCCGAGCGGCCGGGGAGCGCCGGGGGCGTCGGGCGCCTCGGAGGGATCGAACACGTCGCTGCGGCGCTGGGGCTGAGCCGGCGCCGGCTGAGCCGGGCGCGAAGGCGTGGCCGAGGGCGCCGAGGGGCGGGACCCGCCGCGGCCTTCCTGGAAGCGGAACTCCACGTCCTCCTGGAACTTGCGCAGCTGCTCCTTGAGCTGGCGGTTCTCGTACTGGAGCTGCTCCATCTGGCCGGAAAGCTGCCGGAACTGGCTCTCGAGCCGGTTCAGGCGCACGATCGCATCGGCCGCGTCCTGCGCGGCGGCAGGGGAAGCCGACGTCGCGGCCAGGGACAGGGCAAAGGCGAAAAAGACAAACAGTCGTCGAAACATGCTGGATACCGTGAGGGTCCTCTATCGAGGAGGCCGATAACACAAAAGCGCCGCCACGGCGAGAATGTGGCGGCGCCCGACGTTTCACGAAGGCTTGAGCCCGGGCATCGGACGTGAAAAGTGGACCCGTTCCTGGGATCCCATCCGATTCATCCTCGAAGCTGGCGCATCGTTTTTCTCGGTCCCGGAGGGCCGCACGATGCGCCTGGGTGAGGCCTTATGCCCCGGCGCCGCCGCCGAGCACGGTGACCGCGCGGCGGTTCTGCGACCAGCAGGAAATGTCGTTGCAGACCGCCACCGGGCGCTCCTTGCCGTAGGACACGGTGCGGAAGCGGTTGCCCGGGATGCCGCGGGAGATCAGGTAGTCGCGAACGACCTGGGCGCGGCGGGCGGACAGGGAGTAGTTGTACTCGCGGGTGCCGCGCTCGTCCGCATGGCCTTCGAGGATGAAGGTGTAGTTCGGATAGCGCTGCAGCCACTGGGCCTGCTTGTCGAGGGTCGCGACCGCCGTCGGGGTCAGGTCGGTCGAGTCGGTCTCGAAGAACACGCGGTCGCCCACGTTGACGACGAAGTCCTGGGCACTGCCCGGGGTGGCGGCGCCGCCGGCGCCGAAGCCCCCGGATCCATCGGCCATGCCATCTTTGTTGGACGAACACGCCGCCGCCCCGAGGGCGAGGACGATAGCAGCGGCGAACTTGACGGCGCGCAGCGTCATCATTGGCAATACTCCTTACACATACGTTTGCCGAACGTTGTGTCCTTCATATCGGGAGGATGGTTAAGGGAGGGTTCCGTCAACCGTGAGGCGAGAAGCGGGATTAAGGTGAATTATGGCCAAGTTGTGGAAGTTGGGATTAGGGTTAACCACCTGTAAACAGTTGCTTGCTGCGTCGTTTATTCCTACCGCAAGGGAAGTTGAATGAATCCAAGCTGCCTCCGATTGCCGGCTTCAAGCGTTGAGAGGTCATGGACACCGTGACGACCCGCCACGCAGATCTCGGACAACCCTATCGCAAAGCCCTCGACGATCTCCGTCTGGAGAGGGCTTTCGCGCGCATCGCCGACAGCGACCTGCGCCAAGGCAACGCCATCGCGCTGCTCCGGGACTCGCGGGAAAACTACCCGGCCTGGCTGGCGGCGATCCGCTCGGCGCGAACCTTCATCCATTTCGAGAACTTCATCGTCGCCGACGATGACACCGGCCGCGAGTTCGCCGAGGCCCTGATGGAGCGCGCCCGCGCCGGCGTGCGGGTGCGGGTGCTCTACGACTGGCTCGGATCCTCCTTCCGCGCCCTCCCCCCTTACTGGCGCCGCCTGCGGGAGGCCGGTATCGCGACCCGAGTGTTCAACCCGCCCCGGCTGACCGACCCGTTCTGGGTCCGTCGCAATCACCGCAAGCTGATCACCGTCGACGGGCGCATCGCCTTCGTGTCGGGCCTTTGCGTGTCCGACAGCTGGGTCGGCAAGAACGGCGCCGAGCCCTGGCGGGACACGGGCCTGTCCCTGGAGGGGCCCATCGTGGCCGATCTCGATGCCAGCTTCGCCGAGAGCTGGGTTCTCGCCGGCATGGAGCCGATCCCGAAGGCCGAGCTGCCCCATGCCGACCTGATCCCGCAGGCCGGCCAGGTGGCCGCGCGGGTCATCAGCGGCGAACCCGGCATGTTCCGTACCTACCGGGTCGACCAGTTCATCGCTGCGACGGCCCAGCGCAACCTCTGGCTGACCGACGCCTATTTCGTCGCCACCACGTCCTATGTCCAGGCTCTGGGCGAAGCTGCGCGCGACGGGGTGGACGTACGCATCCTCGTTCCCGGATCGAGCGACGTGCCCGCCCTGCAGCCGGTGGTGCGGGCCGGCTACCGCTCCCTGATCGAGGCCGGCATCCGGGTCTATGAATGGAACGGCTCGATGCTCCACGCCAAGACCGCCGTGGTGGATGGGCGCTGGGCCCGTGTGGGCTCGACCAACCTCAACTTCGCCAGCTGGGCGACCAACTGGGAACTCGACGTGGTGATCGAGGATACCGGCTTCGCCGAGGCCATGGAGGCGATGTACCTGGAGGATCTCGCCAACGCGACCGAGATCGTTCCCGGCTGGCAGTCCCGTCGCCGCCAGGCGAGGAACATGCGCTCGCGGCGCGGCCATCGCTTCAAGAAGGGCGGCGTCCGCCGGCTGGCGGCCGGCGCCCTGGCCCTTTCGAGCACGGTCGGCAAGGCGGTGGGCTCGCGCTCCCTGACGGCCACGGAGGCCAGCAGCGTCGCCATCATCGGCTTCGCCCTTCTGGCGCTCGCCGCCCTGATCACGTTCTTCCCGGTCCTTATCGTCTCGCCGATCGTCATCGCCCTGGCCTGGCTCGGCATCGCGCTCCTCATCCGCGCCTTTCGCCTCAAGCGGCGGGTGCGCCTGAGGCGGAGGAAGCTTGCCCTGAGGCGCAGGCTGACCAAGATCAGGGAGGAAGAGGTCTCGCCGGAGAATGCGACCCGAGAAGAATAAATGGAAACAAGCGGTCAAGCTTGGCGTTGAACTCTAGCAAGGCAGTGCGTTCCTTTTCCAAGGAGGACTCCCATGGCTACAGGCACATCCGGCTCTTTCGACACCCTTGATCGCACCCACGCGATGAGCCAGCTTCTGGCACAGAACTGGTGGGCTCTGGCGCTCCGCGGCGTCTTCGCGATCGTCTTCGCGCTCATCGCCTTCTTCTCGCCCGGAGCCACGCTCCTGTCCCTGGTCTGGGTCTTCGCGGCCTATATGCTGATCGACGGCGTGGTCGAGATCGTCTCCGGCATCAGGGCCGCCACCGAACACCAGCGCTGGGGCCTCCTCGTCCTCGGAGGCATCCTGAACATCCTGGTCGGCGTCGTCGCGTTCCTGATGCCGGGCCTGACAGTGCTGTTCTTCGTCACCCTGATGGCCGTGTGGTCGCTCATCACGGGCGTCCTGATGATCGTCGCGGCCTTCAAGCTCAACCCGACCTATGGCCGCGGCTGGCTGATCTTCAGCGGAATCGTGTCCGTTCTCTTCGGCGTCGCGCTCCTGCTCGCCCCGCTCGTCGGCGCCGTGGTGCTGACCTGGTGGCTCGGGGCCTACGCGCTCGTGTTCGGCATTTCCCTGCTCGTTCTCGCCTTCAAGCTCAGGGGGCACAAGGACGAGACCGGCACCGCAACGCCGATGGCTGCCTGATCAAAAAGGGCGCTTCCAGCGCCCTTTTTAATTGCCAAGTCAGTTGCTCTGCCGACCCTCGCTCAAGAGCGGCGACCAGGTCGGGTCGGACGCGAAGGACGGGGTCGGCACGGGCTGCTCGACGCGACCGGTGATGTCGACCATGTAGAGCTTGCCGCCGGCCTGTCCGCCCGGATCGCGGAAGAACAGGATGTACTGCCCGTTCGGCGCCCAGGTGGGGCTCTCGTTGTGAAAGCCTTCCGTGAGGATGCGCTCGCCCGAACCGTCCGGCTTCATGATGCCGATGGCGAAGCCGCCCGCGCGCTGCTTCGTGAAGGCGATGTAGTCGCCGCGCGGGGACCAGGCCGGCTGCGAGTACGAGCCGTCGCCGAAGGAGATGCGACGCTGGTTCGAGCCGTCCGCGTTCATGGCGTAGATCTGCTGCTTGCCGCCGCGATCGCTCTCGAACACGATCTGGCTGCCGTCCGGCGAGAAGGACGGCGAGGTGTCGATGGCGGCGGTCGAGGTCAGGCGCGTGGTGGCGCGCGAGCCGAGATCCATCATGAAGATGTTGGCGTTGCCGCCCTGCTGCAGGCTCATGACGATGCGCTGACCGTCCGGCGCGAAGCGCGGCGAGGAGGCCATGTCGGGGAAGTTGCCGAGCACCTGGCGCGAGCCGGTCTCCAGGTTGATGACCTGCACGCGCGGCTGCTGGCCCTCGACCTGCGACGAATAGGTGATGTCCTGCGTGGCGGGCGAATAGCGCGGCGTCACGACGGAAGTGTCTCCCTGAGTCAGGTAGCGCACGTTGGCGCCGTCCTGGTCCATGATGGCGAGGCGCTTGCGACGGTTCTCCTTCGGCCCAGATTCATCGACGAACGCGATGCGCGTGTCGAAGAAGCCGCCGAAGCCGGTCACCTTCGTGTAGACCGCATCGGAGATGATGTGGCCGACGCGGCGCCAGAAATTGGCGTCGGTGACGTATTGCTGGCCAGTGAGCTGCTGGCCCGACTCGATGTCCCACAGGCGGAACTCCGCGCGAAGGCGGCCCGAGGGATCGCGCGAAACGCGGCCCGTCACGAGGGCCTGCGCGCCCGCCATCTTCCAGGCGTCGAAGCGCGGCGCCGCGTCGAAGGACGGACGCTCCGGGAAGCGCGCCTTGTCGAGCGGCGCGAAATAGCCCGAGCGCTGCAGGTTGTTGGTGATGATGCCGGAGACCCGCTGACCGAGGTCGCCCTCGCCGGAGAAATCGGCAATGGCGATGGGCATGGGCTGGAACTGCCCGCCCGGTCCGACGCGGAACGAGAGCTGCGCCTGGGCGGAAGGCGCAAGCGCCGCCAAGGGCACGACAACGGCCAGCGCGACAAGAAGACGGGAAACGAAGCGAGTGATCATGGGATGATGTCTCAAGCTTGATGGGCTTTAAGAAAGCGGAGGATCGAACTGGACGTTCAGAACTTTCCAATCCGCGTAATAAGGGACGAACTTCGCCGGGATCTCGAACTGGCGGCACTTGCGAATGGCGCGAATAGCCGCATCGGCGACCGCACGGTCGGTCGAGCTGCTCCCCGCCTGGAGGATCCTCGGTTCCGTGCTGAGCGATCCGTCCTGGTTCAGGCGGATATCGAGAATGGGAGGCGTGACCTGGCCGCCCGAGGCGGCAATCGGCGCGCTGTAGCAGCGCTCGATCTGCGAGACCAGGAGGCCGATGAGCGCGTCGCGCAGGCTCGGCGAGAGCTTCGCGGACGATCCCGTCGCGGTGCCGAGCGAAGCGGTCTTCTGGACCTCCGCGCCGGTCGCGCCGGTGGACTGGCTCTTTTCCTTGCTGTCGAGGAACTGCTTCAGGTCGCCCATGTCGAGCTTCTTGTCGAGCTGGGCTTCCCTGCGCGCCTTGGCCTCGGCCTCCTCCTTGGCCTTGGCTTCAGCGAGCTTCTTCTCGGCCTCCGCCTTCGCCTTGGCCTTGGCTTCCGCCTCGGCCTTAGCCTTCGCCTCGGCGATCTTCTTGGCTTCCGCTTCGGCCTTGGCTTTCGCCTCCGCGTCGGCTTTCGCCTTAGCCTCGGCCGCGATCTTCGCCTGCTCGGCGGCCTTGGCCTTCTCGATGGCCTCCGCTTCCGCCTTTTCCTGCAGCTTCTTCTCTTCCTCGGCCTTGGCCTCGGCGGCCTTCTCCTCCTGCGAGCGGGTCGGCGGCGCGGGCGGCGGAGGCTGGGCGGCGACCGGCTCTTCCTTGTCGGCGACCTTCATCTCGGCCGGGCGCTTGGGCGGCGCCGGGGCGTCGCGCTTGTCCTCGCCGGGATCCTTCAGCTCCGTCTTGTCGGCCACGCGCTCGGCGCGCGGCTTCGGCTGCGGGGCCTTGGCGTTCGTCTCGCCCTTGGTGATCTGCGAGAGCTGGTTGTCGGTGATGATCTCGACCGGGATGCCTTCCTCGGCCTCGGGGAATTCCGTGCCGACGGACAGGCCGATCAGGGCGGCGGCCAACAGCGACGCATGCGCGACGCCCGAGACCCAAAGGCCCGGCTCGGAGGTGTTGAATTTCAGCTTCAACGCCACGTGTGTTCGCCCCTTGTCCTCATCCCGCTCAGCGCTGATCGACCTCGGTCACGAGGGCGACGCGCTTGTAGCCCGCCGTGGTCACGATCGACATCACCTGGGCGACGCGTCCGTAATCCACCTTCTTGTCCCCGCGCACGAAGACGCGCTCGTCGAAGCCCGACTTCGCGGCTTCCGCGAGCTTGCCGACGATGGCCTCGTCCACCAGCTCCGTCTCGCCCAGGAACACCTGGCCGTTCGCCTTGATCGAAAGCGTCACCGGGGTCGCGTCCGAATTGAGCGGCGCCGCCTTGGTCTGCGGCAGGTCGAGCGGCACGCCGGCCGTCATCATGGGCGCCGCCACCATGAAGATGATGAGCAGCACCAGCATGACGTCGATGAACGGCGTCATGTTGATTTCGTTGATCGCGCCCGGGGTCCGGCCGCGCCTGCGGCGGCGCCTTCCGCCTCCTGCCGCTCCCGCCATCATGGCCATGCCGGAACTCCCTTACGCCGCGTTGGCGGGGTGGTGACCCGCATGGCCGATGCGCTCGTCCACCTGCCGCGACAGGATGGCCGAGAACTCGTCGGCGAAGCCTTCGAGCCGCGTCTGGAGCTTGCCGACCTCCGATTGCAGCTTGTTGTAGGCGAGCACCGCCGGAATCGCCGCGAACAAGCCGATGGCGGTGGCGAACAGCGCCTCCGCGATGCCCGGCGCCACGACCGCCAGGCTGGTGTTCTTGGAGGCGGCGATCGACGTGAAGGAGTTCATGATGCCCACCACCGTGCCGAAGAGGCCGATATAGGGGCCGGCCGAGCCGATGGAGGCGAGCACCGTCAGGCGGGAATTGAGCCGCTCCACCTCGCGCTGGATGGTCACGTCGAGCACCTTGTCGATGCGCTGGGGCAGGCTATGGAACGAGAGGCCCGAGCCCTCGAAGGAGCGCTTCCACTCGCGCATGGCGGCCACGAAGACGGCCGCCAGCCCCGTGGCCGGGCGGCTCTGGAGGGAGCGATACAGCTCCTCGAGCGACTGGCCGGACCAGAACACGTCCTCGAAGCGGTCCATGGCGCGCTTGGTGCGGGCATAGAGCAGGGTCTTGTCGACGATGATGGCCCAGCACCAGACGGAGGCCGCAAGCAGGCCGATCATCACGAGCTTGACGATGAAATGGGCCTGCCAGAACAGGCCGAAGAAGGACAGGTCGTGGGCCACAGGAGCGGCCTGGGCCACATCAGCCGGGTTCATAATTCTCGTCCTCGCTCTTGGGAGCGGCCTCGGATGATCCGGGCCCCCGCAACAGAATCTAGGAAAATCTGTTCTTGTATTACTGCTCGTTCGCCCCTGAATCTGTCGAAAATAAGGGCGGCGGGCCGACAAGACGCGCAATCGTCCTAGACCGTCACCTGTTAGGCACAGAGTAAGGTTAAGGTCTGGTTTAAGAGGTACCACCAAGGGGCGGAAAACGCTGAAATTGATGCGGAATTCTGGCTGGCATGCGTCGGGGGCCGGGCTCACCCGCGCCCTGCCCATGGGGCAGGCCTGCGGCTTACCGACTCACGGTCAAGGCCGCCCGCTTAACTCTCGCACGCGCGGCCATCGCCGTTTGCGTCGTGGCGCTCCCAATAGCCAGGCTGCCCCCTATAGGCCGGAGCCAGCCCAACGGCGCGCGCCATGTCGCAGGTCGTGAATGCCACGAAATGCTTCAATGTTGTCAGAGGCGGCCAAGGACTGAATCCTATCAGGCCCCACGTGAAAGCAAAGGCAAGAAGTGCAGCGCCAATGCAGAGCTTGAGCCATTTGACGTAGCGCCGGAATGCCAGCGCACGCTCATAGCGCCGGGAGATATCCCGAAATCGCTTCTTCAACTGGCGCGCTTCCTTGTCGGGATCACGCCCTTCGTAAATGCGCCAGCTCTCTGGAAGTGACTTCATCGGCTCTGCTTCTGAGGTGCAATCCATCACAGCAGAAGAGAAATATTATAGCAATAAAATCTCGACTTCTACTCTGCCGTCAAGGCCGCCCGCAGCTCATCGGGGATCCGCACGGCCCGCCCTCCCCTGACGGCCGCGACCATGACGTCGGCCTTGACCAGCACCTCCCCGCCGCGCCGGACCTCCTGGGCGAGCGTCATCGACGCGCCGCGCATCTCCTTCGGGCGGGTCACGATGGTGAGCACGTCGTCCATGACGGCGCCGCCAAGGAAGTCGATGTTCATCCTGCGCACGACAAAGGCGAGCCCGCCCATATCCGCGTGAAGGTCCGACTGCGCCACCTCGACAGCCCGCAGAAGCTCCGTGCGCCCGCGCTCCATGAAGCGGAGATAGCTCGCGTGGTAGACGCGGGCCGAAAAATCCGTGTCCTCGTAATAGACGCGGATGGGAAGGATATGCGCGCCGTCCTGCATGAAGCCGGAGAGATGGGAGCCGACCATCCCTGACTGATCGCGCCCCTCACTCATCCCCGTCCCCGTTGAACAGCCCGAACTGCGCCGCGGTCTCGCGGGTCGGCTCGGGGATGCCGAGGTGCTTGAAGGCGTGGGGGGTGAGGACGCGCCCGCGCGGAGTGCGCTGCACGAAGCCCTTCTGGATGAGATACGGCTCGATGATGTCCTCGATGGCGTCGCGGGGCTCGGAGAGGGCCGCCGCGATGGTCTCGATGCCGACCGGGCCGCCGCCGAAGGAACTGGCGATCATGGTGAGGTACTTGCGGTCCATCAGGTCGAGGCCGATGGGATCCACGTCGAGGAGGCGGAGCGACCGGTCCGCGAGGTCGCGGGAGACGGTCTGGACGCCCTCGACGATGGCGAAGTCGCGCACCCGGCGCAGGAGGCGCCCGGCGATGCGCGGGGTGCCGCGGGAGCGGCGGGCGATCTCGTTGGCGCCCTCCTCGCTCATGCCGAGACCGAGCACGCGGGCGCCGCGCCGGACGATCAGCTCCAGCTCGTCGACGGTGTAGAATTCGAGCCGGATCGGGATGCCGAAGCGGTCGCGCAACGGCGTCGTGAGCAGGCCCGCCCGGGTGGTGGCGCCGACAAGGGTGAATTTCGGCAGTTCGATCTTCACCGAGCGGGCGGCCGGGCCCTCGCCGATGATGAGGTCGAGCTGGTAATCCTCCATGGCCGGATAGAGGATTTCCTCGACAGCCGGGTTGAGGCGGTGGATCTCGTCGATGAAGAGCACGTCGCGCTCTTCCAGGTTGGTGAGCTGGGCTGCCAGATCCCCCGCCTTGGCGATCACCGGCCCGGAGGTCGAGCGGAAATTGACCCCGAGCTCGCGGGCGACGATCTGCGCCAGCGTGGTCTTGCCCAGTCCCGGAGGCCCGACGAAGAGCACGTGATCGAGGGCATCGCCGCGCGCCTTCGCGGCATCGATGAAGACCTGGAGGTTGGCCCGCGCGGCCTTCTGGCCCGTGAAATCGTCGAGCGAAAGCGGCCGGATCGACGCATCGACATCGTCCTCACGCTTTTCAGGGCTGATCAGGCGGCGGGAATCGGTCAAAGAGGCTTACCTTCCAGGGGCTTCATATAGGCGATGACGGTCTAATACGCCATTCTTAACAAGATCAAAACAGGAACATGGCCGGGTCACGCTAGCTACCGCGCCAGCTCCCTCAAGCCCAGCCTGATCAGGGTCTTCGCCTCGGCCTCGTCGCCCGCCTGCTTCATGGCGGCGGCGACGGCCGCGGAGGCCTGGACCTGGGGGTAGCCGAGATTGACGAGGGCCGAGATGGCGTCCGCCACCGGGGCGGGCGCACTCTTGTCCTCGACCGCGCCGGTGAGGCGGATGAGGGCCGGGTCGACGGCGGCGAAGGCGGGAGCCTTGTCCTTGAGTTCGGAGACGATGCGTTGCGCCAGCTTCGGCCCGACGCCGGGAGCGCGGCCCACGGAGGCCTTGTCACCGGTGGCGATGGCTGTCGCGACGCTGCCGGGGTCGAGCACGGAGAGGATGCCGAGCGCCACCTTGGAGCCCACGCCCTGCACGCTCTGGAGCAGGCGGAACCACTCGCGCTCGGCGTCGGAGCGGAAGCCGAACAGGCGGATCATGTCCTCACGGACCATGGTCTCGATGGACAGGGTCGCCGCCTCGCCGGTGGGAGGCAGGTTCTGGAGGGTGCGGGAGGAGCAATGGACCACATAGCCGACCCCGTGCACGTCGAGGATCACGAAATCCTCGCCGTAGGAATCCACCACGCCTTTCAGTTTGCCGATCACGTTCTTCTCTGCTCCCGATCACTCTCCTCCCCACAAGGGGGAGGGAAACATGCGCCTTATTCTGCACGCGATTTCGGGTTCGGCTCCGCCGCCCCGGAACGACAGCGGTTCTTCTGTAACACCCTAATAGCTCGCCGCCAAAGCGCGGGCCTTGCGGTGGTGGGCATGGGCGATGGCGATGGCCAGCGCATCGGCCGCATCGGCCTTCTTGAAGTCCGCCTTGGGCAGCAGGATCTTCACCATGGCCTGGACCTGGTCCTTGTCGGCATGGCCGACGCCCACCACGGTCTTCTTGACCTGGTTGGCGCCGTATTCCGCCACCGGCAGCCCATGGAGGGCCGGCACCAGCAGGGACATGGCGCGGGCCTGGCCGAGCTTGAGGGTCGCCTGGGCGTCCTTGTTGACGAAGGTCTCCTCGACGGACACCTCGTCGGGCGTCCAGGTCCGGATCACCTCCGTCAGCCGGTCGTGAAGCTGCTTGAGGCGAAGGGCCAGCGCGAGATCGCCGTCCGAGGTCACGACCCCGCAGGCCACGAAGGAGAGCTTCGTCCCCTCGACGGTGATGACGCCCCAGCCCGTGTTGCGCAGGCCGGGGTCGAGGCCGAGGATGCGAATGACTTGGCTCAATTTGGCCCTCTCCCCTCCGCGGGAGAGGGTGACCCTCGCGTTAGCGAGGGTCGGGAGAGGGGCCGTTCTAGACCCGCCACTCCCCTCTCCCGGCTCACTTCGTTCGCCACCCCCTCCCGCGGAGGGGAGAGGGGAAAATCAGCCCGCCATCTTCTGCATGAGGGCCTCGGAGAGCTCGAAATTGCCGTAGACGTTCTGGACGTCGTCGTGCTCCTCGAGGGATTCCATGAGCTTCATGAGCTTCTCGCCGGTCTCGTCGTCGACCGCGACCGGGGTTTGGGGCTTCCAGACGAGCTTGGAGGCCTTCGGCTCGCCGAACTTCTCCTCGAGCGCCTTGGTGACCTCGTTGAGGGCGGTCTGGTCGCAATAGA
>JAEWKH010000024.1 GCA_023386155.1 Pseudomonadota bacterium | reverse complement strand
GCGTGGTGAAGCTGCCTGAGGGCACCGAGATGGTGATGCCGGGCGACAACATCACGATGGAGGTCGAGCTGATCGCTCCGATCGCCATGGAAGAGAAGCTGCGCTTCGCCATCCGCGAGGGCGGCCGCACCGTCGGCGCCGGCGTCGTCGCCGCCGTGATGGACTGAATTTGAGAGGATCAAAGGACAGCGGCCGGGTTTCGGCTCGGTCGCTTCCCTTGTTGAATGGATAAGCCATGAACGGTCAAAACATTCGTATTCGCCTTAAGGCGTTCGACCACAGGATCCTCGACGCTTCGACACGCGAAATCGTGTCGACCGCGAAGCGGACCGGCGCTCAGGTGCGCGGGCCCATCCCGCTGCCGACGCGCATCGAGCGCTTTACGGTGCTTCGCTCGCCGCACATCGACAAGAAGTCGCGCGAGCAGTTCGAGATGCGCACTCACAAGCGTGTTCTCGATATCGTGGACCCCACCCCGCAGACGGTTGATGCTCTGATGAAGCTCGATCTCGCTGCTGGTGTGGACGTGGAAATCAAGCTCTGAGCCTTTAAGGCTTGGAGCTTTCGGTAGACACGCCGAGAGGATACGCACATGCGCTCAGGCGTCATTGCACAGAAAGTCGGGATGACCCGCATCTTCACGGATGCAGGCGAGCATGTCCCGGTCACGGTTCTGAAGGTCGACAGCTGCCAGGTCGTCGCCCACCGGACCAAGGAAAAGAACGGCTACACCGCGCTGCAGGTCGGCGTCGGCAAGGCCAAGGTGAAGAACGTTTCGAAGGCCGAGCGCGGCAGTTTCGCCGTCGCCAAGGTCGAGCCGAAGCGCAAGCTCGCGGAATTCCGCGTCTCCGAGGATGCTGTCATCCCGGTCGGCGCCGAGATCACCGCTGATCACTTCATTGCCGGTCAGTTCGTGGATGTCACGGGCATCACGACCGGTAAGGGCTTCGCCGGCGGCATGAAGCGCTGGAACTTCGGCGGATTGCGCGCCTCGCACGGCGTGTCGGTCTCCCACCGCTCGATCGGTTCGACCGGTGGCCGCCAGGATCCGGGCAAGACGTTCAAGAACAAGAAGATGCCAGGTCACCTGGGCGTCGAGCGCGTCACCACGCAGAACCTGCGTGTCGTGTCGACCGACGTCGAGCGCGGTCTGATCCTCGTCGAAGGCGCCGTTCCCGGCGTCGCCGGCGGCTGGATCTTCGTCCGCGACGCGGTGAAGCGCAAGCTGCCGAAGGAAGTGCCGATGCCCGGCTCGTTCCGCACGGCCAACGATGCTGCGCCGGCCGCCCAGGCTGAGCAGGCCCAAGAGGAGAATGCGTGATGAAGCTTGATGTCACCACGCTCGAAGGCGCCAAGGCCGGTTCGGTCGATCTGAACGAGGCCATCTTCGGTCTCGAGCCGCGCGCCGACCTGCTCGCCCGCTGCGTCCGCTGGCAGCTCGCGAAGCGCCAGGCCGGCACGCACGCCGTCAAGAATCGTTCGGACATCGACCGGACGACGAAGAAGGTGTACAAGCAGAAGGGCACCGGCAGCGCCCGTCACGGCGCCGCGAGCGCTCCCCAGTTCCGGGGCGGCGGTCGTGCCTTCGGCCCGCAGGTCCGCAGCCATGCTCACGACCTGCCCAAGAAGGTTCGCGCCCTGGCCCTGAAGCATGCGCTCTCGTCCAAGGCCAAGGACGCTTCTATCGTCGTGATCGACGACGTGAAGCTCGCCGAGCCCAAGACGAAGGCTCTCGTCGAGCGCTTCGGCAAGCTCGGCCTCGGCAACGCCCTGATCATCGGCGGCGCCGAGATCGAGACGAACTTCCAGCGGGCTGCTCGCAACATCCCGAACATCGACGTCCTGCCGGTGCAGGGCATCAACGTCTATGACATCCTGCGTCGCGAGAAGCTCGTTCTCACGAAGTCGGCTGTCGATGCGCTGGAGGCGCGTTTCAAATGAGCCTGGACCCGCGCCATTACGATGTGATCGTAAGCCCGGTCATCACCGAGAAGGCCACGACCCTGTCCGAGCAGAACAAGGTCGTCTTCAAGGTGCGGCTGGATGCGACGAAGCCGCAGATCAAGGAAGCGGTTGAGAAGCTGTTCGATGTCAAGGTGAAGAGCGTCAACACGCTCGTCACCAAGGGCAAAGTGAAGATGTTCCGCGGCACCCGCGGCCAGCGGTCAGACGTGAAGAAGGCGGTTGTAACCCTCGCTGAGGGCCAGACCATCGACGTCACGACCGGCCTCTGATCGGACGAGAGAGTGATCCGATGGCTTTGAAAACATTCAAACCAATCACCCCCGGCCTGCGCCAGCTGGTGATCGTCGACCGCAGCGAGCTCTACAAGGGCAAGCCGGTCAAGAAGCTGACGGAGGGCAAGAGCTCCTCCGGCGGCCGTAACAACCTGGGTCGCGTGACCGTCCGCTTCCGTGGCGGTGGTCACAAGCGCACCCTGCGCCTGGTCGACTTCAAGCGTCGCACCCGTCTGGGCGATGTGGCGAGCGTGGAGCGGATCGAGTACGATCCGAACCGCACCGCCTTCATCGCACTGATCCGCTACGCCGACGGCGAGCAGTCGTACATCCTGGCTCCGCAGCGTCTGGCTGTCGGCGATCAGGTGGCGGCTGGCGAGCAGGTCGACATTAAGCCGGGCAACGCGATGCCGATCGGCAACATGCCGGTGGGAACGATCATCCACAATGTGGAGCTGAAGATCGGCAAGGGTGGCGCTCTCGCCCGCTCCGCCGGTACCTACGCTCAGATCGTGGGCCGTGACCAGGGCTACGTGACGATCCGCCTGAACTCCGGTGAGCAGCGCCTGGTCCATGGCCTGTGCTTCGCCAGCGTCGGTGCGGTGTCGAACCCGGATCACATGAACACCTCGATCGGTAAGGCTGGTCGTAACCGCTGGCTCGGCAAGCGTCCGCACAACCGCGGCGTCGCCATGAACCCGATCGACCACCCGCACGGTGGTGGTGAGGGGCGCACCTCCGGTGGCCGCCATCCGGTGACCCCGTGGGGAATTCCGACGAAGGGAAAGAAAACCCGTTCGAACAAGCGGACCGACAAGTTTATCGTGTCGAGCCGTCACGCTCGGAAGAAGTAAGGATAGAGGCACGTCATGGCACGTTCGCTTTGGAAGGGTCCGTTCGTCGACGGCTACCTCCTCAAGAAGGCCGAGGCTGCCCGTTCTTCGGGCCGCAACGAGGTCATCAAGATCTGGAGCCGTCGCTCCACGATCCTCCCGCAGTTCGTGGGCCTCACCTTTGGGGTCTACAACGGACAGAAGCACATTCCCGTCTCCGTGAGCGAGGAAATGGTGGGTCACAAGTTTGGCGAGTTCTCGCCGACCCGCACGTTCCATGGCCACGCGGCGGACAAGAAGGCGAAGAGGAAGTAAGATGGGTAAGGCCGCGACTCCTCGCGCACTGAGCGACACCGAGGCTCAAGCCGTCGCTCGCATGCTGCGCGTCAGCCCCCAGAAGCTCAACCTTGTTGCGGCCCTTATCCGCGGCAAGAAGGTTTCTGCGGCTCTCGCCGATCTCGAGTTCTCCCGCAAGCGTATCGCTCGCGACGTGAAGAAGTGTCTCGAGAGCGCCATCGCCAACGCCGAGAACAACCACAACCTCGATGTGGACGATCTCGTCGTCAGCCAGGCCTATGTCGGCAAGGCGCTCGTCATGAAGCGCTTCCACGCCCGGGCCCGTGGCCGGGGTGCCCGTATCATGAAGCCGTTCTCGAACCTCACGATCGTGGTTCGGGAAGTTGCCGAACAGGCATAAAGGAGAACCAGATGGGTCAGAAAATCAACCCGATCGGTCTTCGGCTCGGCATCAACCGGACCTGGGACTCGCGCTGGTTCGCCGGCAAGGGCGAGTACGCCAAGCTGATGCATGAGGACATGGCGATCCGCGAAGCTCTCATGAAGCAGCTGAAGCAGGCCGCCGTTTCGAAGATCGTGATCGAGCGTCCGCACAAGAAGTGCCGCGTCACCATCCACTCGGGTCGTCCGGGCGTGGTGATCGGCAAGAAGGGCGCCGACATCGAGAAGCTGCGCAAGCTCGTCTCGAAGATGACGGATGCGGACGTTGCGATCAACATCGTCGAAGTCCGCAAGCCGGAAGTCGACGCGACGCTGGTGGCCGACTCGATCGCCCAGCAGCTTGAGCGCCGTGTCGCTTTCCGCCGCGCCATGAAGCGCGCCGTTCAGTCGGCGATGCGTCTGGGCGCCGAAGGCATCCGTATCAACTGCTCGGGCCGTCTGGGTGGCGCTGAAATCGCCCGCCTCGAATGGTACCGCGAGGGCCGCGTTCCGCTGCATACCCTGCGTGCGGATGTGGATTACGGTACGTCCACGGCCTTCACGACCTATGGCACCTGCGGCATCAAGGTCTGGATCTTCAAGGGCGAAATCCTTGAGCACGATCCGATGGCCCAGGACAAGCGGATGAACGACGAAGGAGGCCGCTCCGGTGGCCGCCGCGAGCAGGCGGCGTAACCGAGAGGCCAGGAGAGGTTTGCCATGTTGCAACCGAAGAAAACCAAGTTCCGTAAGCAGTTCAAGGGCCGCATCTCCGGCACCGCGAAGGGCGGCACGGACCTCAACTTCGGCCAGTTCGGCCTGAAGGCGATGGAACCCGAGCGCATCAACGCTCGTCAGATCGAAGCGGCTCGCCGCGCCATCACCCGCGCCATGAAGCGCGTGGGTCGGGTGTGGATCCGCATCTTCCCGGATGTGCCGGTGTCGTCGAAGCCGACCGAAGTGCGTATGGGTAAGGGCAAGGGCGCTCCCGAATTCTGGGCGGCCAAGGTGAAGCCTGGCCGTATCATGTTCGAGATCGACGGCGTGTCCGAGGAAACCGCCCGCGAGGCCCTGCGCCTCGGCGCCGCGAAGCTCCCGATCAAGACGCGCTTCATCCAGCGCATTGCCGAGTAAGGAGGGGATCATGAAGTCTAAGCAGAGAGCCTCTGACCTCAACGCGATGTCGCAGGACCAGCTGTCGGACGAGCTGCTGAACCTGAAGAAGGAGCAGTTCAACCTCCGCTTCCAGCGCGCGACCGGCCAACTCGAGAACACCGGACGCGTCCGTGAAGTCCGCCGGGACATCGCCCGCGTCAAGACGCTGCAGCGCCAGAAGTCGGCCGCGGCGAAGGCTTAAGAGGGATTCAAGATGCCAAAGCGCGTTTTGCAGGGCGTCGTTGTCAGCGACAAGCAGGACAAGACGGTCGTCGTGAAGGTGGAACGCCGTTTCACGCACCCGGTCATGAAGAAGACTGTGCGTAAGACGAAGAACTACCATGCTCATGACGAGAACAATAAAGCCAAGGTGGGCGACACGGTCTTCATCGAAGAGACCCGGCCGCTCTCCAAACTCAAGACCTGGGTGCTCGTCGACCAAGAGAAGGCCTAAAAAGCCTTCCCTAGGGGTTGTCATAAGGGGGCGGTTCGTGTATACGGCCGCCTCTCTCGACATTTGAAGGGCAGGGGGCATTAGACCCCCGTCAGGCGTAGTCCGGGGGGCAATCCTGCCTAGGCCCGGAAACCTGTCTGAAACAAAGGAAAGGATCAAAGCCATGATCCAGATGCAGACGAATCTTGACGTCGCCGACAATTCCGGCGCCCGTCGCGTGATGTGCATCAAGGTTCTCGGCGGTTCGAAGCGTAAGTACGCTTCCGTGGGCGATATCATCGTCGTATCCGTGAAAGAGGCTATTCCGCGCGGTCGCGTGAAGAAGGGCGATGTCATGAAGGCGGTCGTCGTTCGCACCGCGAAGGACATCCGTCGCGCTGACGGCTCGGTCATCCGTTTCGACCGCAATGCCGCCGTTCTGATCAACAATCAGAAAGAGCCGGTCGGCACCCGTATCTTCGGCCCCGTTCCCCGTGAACTGCGTGCCAAGAATCACATGAAGATTATTTCGCTTGCGCCGGAGGTGCTCTAATGGCCGCGAAGATCAAGAAGGGCGATAAGGTCGTCGTCCTGACCGGTCGCGACAAGGGCAAGACCGGTGAAGTCGTGCAGGTGCTCCCGAAGGAAGAGCGCGCGGTCGTCCGCGGCGTGAACCTGGTGAAGCGCCACCAGCGCCAGACGGCAAATTCCGAGGGCGGCATCATCTCGAAAGAGGCGGCCATCCATCTGTCGAACCTGGCCTATGCGGACCCGAAGGACGGCAAGCCGACCCGGGTTGGTTTCAAAGTTCTCGAAGACGGCCGCAAGGTCCGTTTCGCCAAGCGTTCGGGGGACCTGATCGATGGCTAAGGCTCAGGTGGACGGCTACACGCCGCGGCTGAAGAAGCACTACGAGGAAGTGGTGCGTCCGAAGCTCATTGAAGAATTCGGCTACAAGAACCCCATGGAAGTGCCGTCGATCGAAAAGATCGTCCTCAACATGGGCGTTGGCGAGTCGACCGCCGACTCGAAGAAGGCTTCGGTCGCTGCGGGCGACCTCGCTCTCATCGCCGGCCAGAAGCCGGTGATCACGAAGGCCCGCAAGGCTATCTCGCAGTTCAAGGTCCGCGAGGGCATGCCGATCGGTGCCAAGGTTACGCTGCGCAAGGCTCGCATGTACGAGTTCCTTGACCGTCTCGTGACCGTCGCGCTCCCCCGCGTCCGCGACTTCCGGGGTCTGAACCCCAAGTCGTTCGACGGCCGCGGCAACTACGCAATGGGTATCAAGGAACACCTGGTGTTCCCTGAGATCAATTACGACAGGGTCGAGCAGGTTTGGGGCATGGATGTCGTCATCACCACCACGGCGAAGACCGACGAGGAAGCCCGCGCCCTGCTGCGTCACTTCAACTTCCCGTTCCGGCAGTGAGGATAGCTGTCCTCAAACGCGGACACTGGAGATAAAAGCATGGCTAAGAAAAGCGCTATTGAGAAGAACAAGCATCGTCGTGAGCTGGTGAAGAAGTTCGCCGGCCGCCGCGAGCGCCTCCTGGCGGTCGCCAACGACGAGTCGAAGTCCATGGAGGAGCGCTTCGAGGCGCGCCTCAAGCTGGCCGAGCTGCCGCGCAACGCGAGCAAGACCCGCATCCGCAACCGCTGCGAGATCACGGGCCGCCCGCGCGCTTACTACCGCAAGCTCGGCATGTCGCGTATCGCTCTGCGCGAGCTCGGCAACAAGGGCCTGATCCCGGGCCTCGTGAAGTCCAGCTGGTAAGGGGGAGGGCATCATATGATCAACGATCCGTTGGGCGATATGCTCACCCGTATCCGCAACGCGCAGATGCGCCGTCGCGGGTCCGTTTCCACCCCTGGCTCGAAGCTTCGCGCTCGCGTCCTCGAAGTTCTGAAGAGCGAGGGCTACATCCGCGACTATTCGCAGACCGAGTTCGGCAACGGCCGGACCGAGTTCTCGATCGAGCTGAAGTATTATGACGGTCAGCCGGTGATCCGCTCCATCGAGCGCGTCTCCAAGCCCGGCCGCCGCGTGTATGCCTCCGTCGACACCATGCCTCGCGTGGCCGACGGTTTGGGCATCACCATTCTCTCGACGCCTCAGGGCGTGATGGCCGATCACGAGGCCCGGGAGAAGAACGTGGGCGGCGAAGTGCTCTGCAAGGTCTTCTAAGGCCTAGGCACCCGCACAGAACCACGGAGATTCGAAAATGTCCCGAGTAGGCAAGAAGCCCGTTACGGTTCCGTCAGGTGTGACGGCTACCGTTGACGGTCAGTTGGTGAAGGTTAAGGGCTCGAAGGGCGAACTCTCGTTCCTCGTCCCCGAAGAAGTGTCGGTTGTTCTTGAAGACGGCGCCGTGTCGGTGAACCCGCGCGACGAGTCCAAGACGGCCCGTGCGAAGTGGGGTATGTCCCGCGCCCAGGTTGCGAACCTGGTCGAGGGCGTGTCCAAGGGCTTCGAAAAGCGTCTTGAGATCAACGGCGTCGGCTACAAGGCCGCCGTTGCCGGCAAGGTGCTGAAGCTGTCGCTGGGCTACAGCCACGATATCGACTACGCGATCCCGGCCGGTGTGACGATCACGACGCCGAAGCCCACGGAAGTCGTCGTTGCCGGCATCGACAAGCAGGTCGTCGGTCAGACCGCCGCCGAGATCCGCGAGTATCGCGGTCCGGAGCCCTATAAGGGCAAGGGCGTGAAGTACTCCGACGAGTTCATCTTCCGCAAGGAAGGCAAGAAGAAGTAAGGACGACGTATCATGGCTGAGAAGAAAGGCGCTGAAGATCGCCGCAAGGCTCGTGTGCGCCGTGCGATCAAGAAGGCAGCGAATGGCCGTCCGCGTTTGTCGGTCTTCCGTTCGTCCAAGCAGATCTACGCCCAGATCATCGATGACGTGCGCGGCCACACGGTCGCCTCGGCTTCGTCGCTCGAGGCTGACCTGAAGGGCAAGCTCAAGACCGGCGCCACCGTCGATGCGGCGAAGGAAGTGGGCAAGCTCGTGGCTGAGCGCGCGGCGAAGGCCGGCGTGAAGCAGGTCATCTTCGACCGCTCGGGCTACCTCTATCACGGTCGCGTCAAGGCCCTGGCCGACGCTGCCCGTGAAGGCGGTCTGGATTTCTAACGGCGGGTATAATCCAAGCAACCCTTAGCGAGCGGGCCCGCCGCCCGCGCAAGTGAGAGGTCTCATGGCTAGAGAACCCAGAGAACGTGCTGATCGCGAAGAGCGCGACAGCGAATTCGTGGACCGTCTTGTCCACATCAACCGCGTCGCCAAAGTCGTGAAGGGCGGCCGTCGCTTCGGTTTCGCCGCTCTCGTCGTCGTCGGCGACCAGAAGGGCCGCGTCGGCTTCGGCCACGGCAAGGCCCGCGAGGTGCCGGAGGCGATCCGCAAGGCCACCGACGCTGCGAAGCGCTCGATGAACCGCGTGGCTCTCCGCGAGGGCCGCACGCTTCACCACGACGTGAACGGCCGCCATGGCGCCGGCAAGGTCGTGCTGCGCGCCGCTCCCCAGGGTACCGGCATCATCGCCGGCGGCCCGATGCGCGCCGTCTTCGAGGTGGTGGGCATGCAGGACGTGGTCGCCAAGTCGCTCGGCTCGTCGAACCCCTACAACCTCGTCCGCGCGACTTTCGACGCGCTCAAGAACGAGGACAGCCCGCGTTCGGTCGCCGCTCGCCGTGGCCTGAAGGTCTCGACGCTGCAGGCGCGCCGCCGCGATGCGGATGCCAGCGAAGCCGCTGGCGCTGAAGCGTAAGGGAGGCTTTGACCATGGCAAAGAATCCTGCTTCCGCAGGGAAGACCATCACCGTTGAGCAGATCGGGTCGCCGATCCGCCGCGAGGCCAAGCAGCGCCAGACGCTGATCGGCCTCAAGCTCAACAAGCTTCACCGCACCTCGACCTTGGAAGACACGCCGTCCGTTCGCGGCATGATCGAAAAGGTCAAGCACCTCGTGCGCGTTGTCGACGGGCAGTGAGGAGAGCGTCATGAAACTCAATGAAATTCGTGACAACGAAGGTTCCACCAAGAACCGCATGCGCGTCGGCCGTGGTATCGGCTCCGGCAAGGGCAAGACCGGCGGCCGCGGCGTAAAGGGACAGAAGTCCCGTACCGGCGTTTCGATCAAGGGCTTCGAAGGCGGTCAGATGCCTCTGCACCGTCGCCTGCCGAAGCGCGGCTTCAACAAGCCGAACGCGATCGACCTCAACGAGGTCAATGTCGGGCGTATCCAGCAGGCCGTCGAGGCCGGCAAGCTCGACACGGGCGCTGCGGTGACGGTCGAGTCGCTGGTTGCCGCCGGTGTGGTCTCCAAGCCGCGCGACGGCGTGAAGATCCTCGGCGTCGGCGAGCTCAAGGCGAAGCTGTCCTTCCAGGTCCACGGCGCGTCCAAGTCGGCCGTCGAAGCGATCGAGAAGGCTGGTGGCTCGGTCACCCTGCTGGGTGCCGTTGCGCAGGCGTGAGTCCGCGCCCACATTGACTAAGATCCAAGCGGCGGCCCGCGTCTGATCGCGTGGCCGCCGTTTGCGTGATGACTGTCACGTATCAGGTATTTCGGGGACACCACTATGGCCTCAGCAGCCGAGCAACTTGCGGCAAACATCAATTTCGGCGCCATCGCCAAGGCCGATGAGCTGAAGAAGCGCATCTGGTTCACCTTGGGCGCCCTCATCGTCTACCGCCTCGGCACCTACATCCCGCTGCCCGGCATCGATCCGGAGGCCCTGCGGCAGAGCTTCCAGAGCGCCAGCGGCGGCGTGCTCGGCCTCTTCAACATGTTCTCCGGCGGCGCCGTCGAGCGTATGGCCATCTTCGCCCTGAACATCATGCCGTACATCTCGGCATCGATCATCGTCCAGCTCCTCACCTCCGTCCTGCCCTCCCTCGAGGCGCTCAAGAAGGAAGGCGAGGCCGGCCGCAAGATCCTGAACCAGTACACGCGCTATCTCACGGTCTTCCTGGCCGTATTCCAGTCCTGGGGCATCGCCGTCGGCCTGCAGAGCTCCGGCTCCATCGTTCAGGCGCCCGGACCGTTCTTCCTGATCTCGACGGTGATCACCCTCACCGGCGGCACCATGTTCCTCATGTGGCTCGGCGAGCAGATCACCTCGCGCGGCATCGGCAACGGCACGTCGCTGATCATCTTCGCGGGCATCGTGGCCAATCTCCCGTCCGCCATTGCCGGCACCCTCGAGCTCGGCCGCCAGGGGGCCATCTCGACCGGTCTGATCATCGGCGTGATCGTGATGGCGATCGCCATCATCTACTTCGTGGTGTTCATGGAGCGCGCCCAGCGGCGTCTGCTGATCAACTATCCGAAGCGCCAGGTCGGCAACCGGATGTACGAGGGCCAGACCTCGTTCCTGCCGCTCAAGCTGAACACCTCGGGCGTCATCCCGCCGATCTTCGCGTCCTCGCTGCTGCTGCTGCCGGCCACCATCGCCAGCTTCCAGAGCAGCGACGGCACGGGCTTCATCTCCATGCTCACGACCTATCTGGGCCATGGGCGTCCGGCCTACATGTTCCTGTATGCGGCTCTGATCGTGTTCTTCGCCTTCTTCTACACGGCCATCGTGTTCAATCCCACGGAGACGGCCGACAACCTGAAGAAACAGGGCGGGTTCATTCCGGGCATCCGTCCCGGCGAGCGCACGGCCGATTTCATCGATCAGGTCCTGACCCGCATCACCGTGCTGGGCGCCGCCTACCTGGTGATCATCTGCCTGATTCCCGAACTGCTGGTGTCCTACGCGGCTTTGCCATTCTACTTTGGCGGCACTTCGCTTCTGATCGTGGTGTCTGTTACCATGGACACGGTCGCGCAGGTGCATGGCCATCTCCTGGCTCACCAATATGAGGGCCTCGTCAAGAAGGCGAAGCTCAAGGGCGCCCGTAGACGCTAAGGCATGCCCGGCAAAGTCGGCCGGTTTGCCGCCGGTCGAGGCGGCAGGAAAAGGGGAGGGCTGGTTCCTGAAAGGGAAGCAGCCCTGAAATTGAAACACCTCGCCAGAAGGCGAGGATGCTCGACGGAGTGATGGGGGCGTCGATGAGGATCATCCTGCTGGGGCCGCCTGGGGCCGGAAAAGGCACTCAGGCCGTTCGTCTGGTCGAGAGGCTGGGAATTCCCCAGCTTTCGACGGGCGACATGCTCCGCGCCGCCGTGGCTGCCGGCACGCCGGTCGGCCTCAAGGCCAAGGCTGTCATGGACCGGGGTGATCTGGTGTCCGACGAGATCGTCGTCGGCATCATCGCCGACCGCATCGAGGAGGTCGACGCGAGGAACGGCTTCATCCTCGACGGGTTCCCGCGGACCGTGGCCCAGGCCGAGGCCTTCGACGCCATGCTGGCCGACAAGGGCCTCAAGCTCGATGCCGTCATCGAGTTCAAGGTGAACGAAGTCGAACTGGTCGACCGCATCGTCAAGCGGGCCAAGGAAACCGAGGCCCGGGGAGAGCCGGTCCGCAAGGACGACAATCCCGAGGTGTTCAAGACGCGGCTCGAAGCCTATCGTAAGCAGACAGCCCCGCTTTCGGCCTATTACGAGGGAAGGGGCATGCTGAAGACCGTCGACGGCATGAAGCCCATCGATGAGGTAACCGGAGCGGTCAAGGAAATTCTTGGACGTTGAAGGCAGGGGCGTTCAGCCTCTGCCCCTAGATTCTGACGTTGCGTCATAGTCGATTCTTCGATGGCTGCTGGCGGTGCTCAGCCATCGAACCTTTTATCATATCCAATGAGCATATCCCGTGCGTTTTTCGGCACAGGGAAACCATAGCCGTCGTTAGGATCGCCCCATTTGAGCCGTCCGGACTTGTGATAGTCGCTGAAATAGAGGCTTGTTCCGATACTTTGAAGCGTGAGGATAAGGGCCTGCGCAGAGTCTATTCCATAGGCTGCACGGGCTTCCATGCCGTTGGGCCAGCCTATGGTGTAACGGCAGCCCCAGTCTTTTTCGTTCTTCTCGGGAGCATAAAGATTCACAGGGACAGGTATGACGCTGCCGCTCTTCGTCACGTACTCGAGCTCTCGCGTTGCTATTAACATCAGATCTCCTAGTAGTTCAGTGGAGGAATTGGCTGACCGTTTTCACACGCCACTTGTCGGACCTTGGCTTGGGCATAACAGCTTCTCATGGCCACAAGCCGGCAATGGAAGAGATCCCGTTCATAGGCAGCGCGCACTCGTCGATCTTCCGTCGCGCTGCCAATGTGATCCGACCAGCTC
>JAEWKH010000118.1 GCA_023386155.1 Pseudomonadota bacterium | reverse complement strand
TCGACGAGCCGACGGCCGGTGTCGATCCCAAGGCGCGCCGAGACTTCTGGGACGAGATCCACGCGCTCGCGCACGAAGGCATGACCGTGCTCGTCTCGACCCATTACATGGACGAGGCCGAGCGCTGCCACGAGATCGCCTACATCGCCTATGGAGAACTGCTCACGCAGGGCACCGTCGAGGACGTGATCGCGAATGCGCATCTGGCGACCTACACCGTGACAGGCCCCGACCTTGCGGGGCTGGCCGAGCGCCTCAAGGCGCTCGACGGGGTCGACATGATCGCGCCCTTCGGCATGGCGCTGCATGTAAGCGGGCGCGATAGGCAAAAGCTCGATGCCGAAACAAGAGAACTGCGCGAACAAGGGCCCCAGCACTGGGCACCGGGCGAAGCCACCCTCGAGGACGTGTTCATCGACCTGATGAGCCGGTCGAAGGACAATTTCGGATGAGCGCGGGAATCAGCGATGTCGATCGCCGCACGCGAGGCCTCAGGGCTTCGCTGATGCGCCTCCGCGCGGCCTTCATCAAGGAGTTCATCCAGCTGCGGCGTGACCGCATCACCTTCGCCATGATGATCATGATCCCGCTGCTGCAGCTCACCCTGTTCGGCTACGCGATCAACACCAGCCCGCGGCACCTGCCCACCGCCGTTCTGGTGCAGGACGACAGCGCGTTTGCACGCTCGTTCATCGCGGCGATGCGCGCCACCGACTACTTCGACATCTCTACCTCGGCCGCGAGCGAAGAGGAGCTCGACCACCTGATCCTTTCCGGCAAGGTGCTGTTCGGCGTGCAGATTCCGGCGCATTTCGGTCGCGACCTCATGCGCGGCGAGCGGCCGGCGCTGCTTGTCGTCGCCGACTCCGCCGATCCGACCGCAACCGGCGGTGCCGTTGCAGCCTTGCAGGGGCTCTCGTCCCAAGTTTTCTCTCGCGAGCTCACCGGCCCCGCAGCACGTCTCGCGCCCCAGCCGCTGCCTTACGAACTGCGGGTGCACCAGCGCTACAATCCGGCGGGCGAGACCCGCCTCAACATCGTGCCCGGCCTGATGGGGCTCATTCTGACCCTCACCATGCTGGTCTTCACGGCCTTGTCCGTCACGCGGGAGATCGAGCGCGGCACGATGGAGAGCCTGCTCGCCATGCCGATCCGCCCGGTCGAGATCATGCTCGGCAAGATCGCCCCTTACCTGATCGTCGGCGGCGTTCAGATGACCATCATCCTCGTCGCCGCGAGGCTCCTGTTCGACATTCCGGTGATCGGGAGCCTCTGGCTCCTCATCGGCCTGACCCTGCTCTTCATCCTGGCGAACCTGTCGATCGGCTACACCTTCTCGACCATCGCCCAGAACCAGCTCCAGGCGATGCAGATGTCGTTCTTCTTCTTCCTGCCCAACATCCTCCTCTCCGGCTTCATGTTTCCGTTCAAGGGCATGCCGGGCTGGGCGCAGGCGATCGGCGAGATCCTGCCTCTCACCCATTACCTGCGGATCGTGCGCGGGATCATGCTCAAGGGCGCGACCTTCATCGACCTCCAGGCCGATGTCCTGGCGCTCGCCGTCTTCACCCTGCTTGCCATGGGCGTGGCGGTGGCCCGCTTCCGCCAGACGCTGGATTGAGCATCAGTCCGCAACCGCCGCCTCGGCAGCCTTGACGGCGCTGCCGCGCAGGGGCCGCTCCTCGAGAGCGAGAAGAAACGCAAGCGACAATCCGAACCCGACGACGGCCGCGATGAAGACGTAGCTGAACACGTCGGCCAGATCGACGCCGCTCTGGGCGGCTGCCGCGCTCAAGGTTTCGAAGCTCGTGGCTCCGCTCAGGCCCGACCCGGCGAGCACGATGGCGCCGAAGATCGCCACGATGAAGGCGCCGCCGAGCGAGCGGAAGAAGTTGGCCGTGCCCGTCGCGGTTCCCATCTGGTGCGGCGCGACCGCGTTCTGGGTCGTCACCATGGTGACCGGCAGCACCGTGCCGAGCCCGATGCTGATGATGGCCAGGATGATCTCGACGGTGACGAGCGACAGGGAGGAGCCATAGGCCGCGAGCACGCCTGTCGTGACCATGGCGACGAGAAGGCCCGCCGTGGGGAGGCGCTTGTAGTGCTTCACCTTCGCCATGGTGCGGCCGGAGAGCGTCGCCCCGACCACCGTTCCGGCCATGAGGGGAATCAGGGAAAGGCCCGACTGGCTCGCCGTGAGCCCGCGCACGGCCTCGAAATAGACCGGCAGGTAGATGGTGAGGCCGATATAGGTGCCCATGCCGAAGCAGGCGGAGAGGGTCGCCATGCGCACGACGGGATTGTGCAGCACGCTCGGCGGAATCAGGGGCTCGGGCGCGAGCTTCATGCGCAGGGCGAACAGGCCCCAGAGGACGAACGAGCCCGCGATGAGCCCCAGGATCTGCGGGGAGGCCCAAGGATGGCGGATCCCGCCCCAGCTCAGGGCCAGAAGCAGCGCGACGGTGGCCGCCATGAGCAGGAAGGCGCCCAGCAGATCGAGCTGGTGCCGGCGCTCGAACCGGGGCAGTTTCTTCAGGCTGTGGAATGCGATCGCAAGAGCTATCAATCCGAGCGGCAGATTGATCCAGAAGATCACCGACCAGTGCAGGTGCTCGGCGAAGAAGCCGCCCAGCACCGGACCGAGCAGGCTCGACGACATGAACACGCTGGCGAAATAGACCTGATAGCGTCCGCGCTCCCGCGGAGCCACGATGTCGGCGATGATGGTCTGCGCCAGTGCGATGAGCCCGCCGCCGCCGATGCCCTGGAGTCCTCGGGCCAGGATGAGGGCGATCATATTGGGCGCGAGCGCGCAGGCGATGGAGCCGAGGATGAAGATCACGATGCCGATCAGCATGGTGATGCGCCGGCCATACGAGTCGCTGAATTTCCCGTAGAGCGGCGTCACGGCTGTGGAAGTCAGGAGATAGACCGTCACGATCCAGGACAGGTGCTCCAGATCGCCGAGTTCGCGGCCGATGGTCGGAAGCGCCGTCGCGATGATAGTCTGGTCCAGGGCCGCCAGGAACATGGCGAGCATCACGCCGAGGATGACCGTGCGGATTTCGGCATGGCTCAGAGTCCGGCTCTGGCCGCTCTGGTGCTGGGCTGTGGGTGATTGATCCATTGTGTCCATCGCGTACCGGCTGGCTCATCTAGGGCAGTCAGGATGGTTTTTGTCTTACCGCGGGCTGCAGGGCAGATATGCGTTCGGGCCGAAAAGGATTGAAACCGGCGCCCGGCGGGGAAGAATCCCCGGTGCCGAATGAGAACGATCCCATCCCGCGCAAAGGATGATCCCGATGATCCGGATCCTCGGTCCCGCCGTTCTGACCCTCGCGGCGCTCAGCCTCGGGCCCTCCTTCGCCCATGTGCTGGAAGCCCCGCCGCGCCTGACGGTCTGGCCCCCGGAACTCTGGCGGGAAACGACCGTGTTCCATGGCCAGTTCCAGCTCTTCGCTGTCATCGGCGGCCCTCTGGATGTCGGAGCCATCCTCGGGACGGCGTTTCTCGCCTATGCCCTGCGCCGCGAGCGGCCGGGCTTCCGGTTCGCCCTGGCGGGCTGCATCCTCCTCACCTTCGCCCTCGGCGTCTGGTTCGCCTGGGTGGCGCCCGCCAACAGCGTCCTCGCCACATGGGCGCCAGGCCCGATGCCGGAGAATTTCCAAGCCATTCGCACGCGCTGGGAAACGGGCCACATGGCGGTCGCGGCCCTCAAGCTCCTCGGCTTCCTGGCGACAGCCACGGCCGTCGCGTCCGGCGCCAGAGATCCTTGCCGTGACGGGACATGATTCCTGCCAGGATCCTTGCCAGCGGCATCGATCTGATGCTCCACTCTTTGACGAGCGCATCTTTCTTCGCGAAAAACCGGGTCCACTCTTCCGCACGATGCGCTCGCTGAACGCCCTAACTCCCCATCCGATCATGACCGCACGCACCACATTCAGTCTCGCCCAGGCTCGGCGCATAGCGCTGGCCGCCCAAGGGTTTCACGAAGGCCGTCCCGCGGCGGCGACCAAGCGGCACCTGAGCCGCGTGCTGCAGCGCTCGCACCTGCTCCAGATCGATTCGGTCAACGTGCTGGTGCGGGCCCATTACATGCCCCTGTTCTCGCGGATCGGCGCCTATGACCGGGGCCTCCTCGAGAAGACCGCCTATCACGCCAGGAAGCGCGAAGCCTTCGAGTATTGGGGCCACGAGGCCTCGCTGATCCGGCTCGACCTGCACCCCCTGTTCCGCTGGCGCATGGACCGCGCCAAGCGGGGCGAAGGCATCTATGGCGGGCTCGCCCGGTTCGGACGGGAGAAGCGCGCCTTCGTCGAGGAGGTCCGCCGCGAGATCGCCGCGCGGGGCCCCATCGGGGCGGGCGACCTCTCCATCGGGGGCAAGGGCCAGGGCTCCTGGTGGGGCTGGAGCGACGGCAAGCGGGCGCTGGAATGGCTGTTCTGGGCCGGCGAGGTCACCACCGCCACGCGGCGCGGCTTCGAGCGCCTCTACGACCTGCCGGAACGGGCGCTGCCTGCCGAAACCCTGAACAGGCCGACGCCCTCGGCCGAGGACGCGCAGCGCGAGCTCCTGCGGCTCTCCATCCGCGCGCTGGGAATCGCGTCCGAGCGCTGCCTGCGGGACTATTTCCGCCTGGAGCCGAAGGACGCGAAGGCCCGCATTCCCGAACTGGTGGAAGCCGGCGATCTCGTCCCTGTCACAGTCGAGGGCTGGAACGGGCCGGTCTATCTCGACCCCCAGGCCAGGATCCCGCGCCGGGTGGCGGCCAGAGCCCTCGTGTCGCCCTTCGATCCCATCGTCTGGGAACGCAGCCGCACGGAGCGCCTGTTCGATTTCCGCTACAGGATCGAGATCTACACGCCGGCCGAGAAGCGGGAATTCGGCTATTACTGCCTGCCTTTCGTGCTCGGCGAGAAGATCGTCGCCCGCGTGGACCTCAAGGCCGACCGCGCTGCGGGCAATCTCATCGTGCACTCGGTCCATCCGGAAGCCGGGATATCTCCGGAGGAGATCGCACCCGCCCTCGGGGACGAGCTTCGCCTCATGGCCGAATGGCTCAATCTCGGCAGCATCACCGCGCCCAAGGCCTGGCGGAAGCGCCTGGAGGTGTGAGAGCCGCGATGGCACGGCCCATTCCATCCTTCACCCTCGCCAGAGCCCGCGGAATTCCCTATCTCAGAGAGCCATGAACACGCTTTTCGCCCCTGCCACCCGTCTGTGGCTTCGCCTGCGGCTCAACGAAGTCGGCCCTCTCCTCTCGCTGTCGGCCTGCGGGTTCTTCGCCTGGGCCTTCATTGCGCTCGCCGACGAGGTGCGGGAGGGCGAGACCCACGCGATCGACAGCCGGCTGCTGCTGGCCCTGCGCGACCCGCAGAACCCGGCCAATCCGCTCGGGCCGTCCTGGCTGGAGGAGGCCGCGCGGGACGTCACGGGCCTCGGCGGCTATGCCATCCTGTCGCTGATCACGCTGGCCACGTGGACCTATCTCCTCATGACCCGGCGGCAGGGCGCGGCGCTCCTGGTGATCGTCGCCATCGTCGGCGGAATGCTGATCTCCACGGGACTCAAGATGGGCTTCGAGCGCCCCCGGCCGGACCTCGTGCCTCACGCGGCCCGCGTCTATACCGCGAGTTTCCCGAGCGGCCACGCCATGCTGTCCGCCATCACCTACCTGACCCTGGGAGCCCTGCTCGCCCGCGTGGAGAAGAGCCGGCGCGTCAGTGCCTTCTTCATGGCGCTCGCCATCATCGTGACCCTGCTCGTGGGCGTAAGCCGCGTCTATCTCGGCGTGCACTGGCCGAGCGACGTGCTGGCCGGATGGGCCGTCGGGGCGGCCTGGGCGTCCCTGTGCTGGTTCGTGGCATTGCAGTTGCAGAGGCGGGGCCAGATCGAAAAGCCGGGCGAATTCGCGCCCGCCTCCGATGCGAAACCCGAATGACGGAAAACGGCAAGCCTGACCGCAAGCCCCCGCGCAAGGTCACGCCCGCCTATCTGCAGCGGGCGGCCCTCGCCTATCTCGAGCGCTATGCATCCTCTGGCGAGAACCTGCGCCGCGTTCTGCTGCGCAAGGTCGACAAGCGCTGCCGCCTGCGCGGCGAGGATCCGGCCGAGTTTCACGAGATGATCGACGAGGTGGTGGCGAAAAGCCTGAGGAGCGGCCTGATCGACGATACCCGCTATGCGGAAGCCCGCGTCGCCACCCTGCGCCGCCGGGGCGGCTCGGCCCGGGCGATCCAGGCCAAGCTCTCCGCCAAGGGCGTCGACCGCTCCACCATCGCGGCGGCCCTGGAAGGAGAGGACGGCGACGAGGAGCAAGCGGCCCGGGCCTTCGCCCGCCGCCGCAAGCTCGGGCCGTTCCGGCCCGGCGAGCAGGCGCCCTACCGCGACAAGGATCTCGCCGCCATGGCGCGGGCCGGTTTCCGGTTCGACGTTGCGCGGGACGTCATCGACGGGGAGCGGGAGGAGCCTGGCGGCTCGTAGCCGGGTGTTTTACCCGGATATTATTGACTCGCCCTTTTAACCCGGGTAAAACCTACCGCGATTCAGTGCAGCGAGGACATCATGGGCGAACCCCTTCAGACATACACGGCTTTCGCCGGCCCGCGCCGGATTGCCTCCGGCTCGCTCCCTTCGGTCGCCAAGGCGACCAAGACGGCGCTGGACCGGGGCGAGAGCGAGCCTGTCCTCATTCTCGACGACGAGACTTGTCGCGTCGTCGAGGTGGACTTCCGCGGCACGCCCGAGGATGTTCTGGCGCGGCTGGACAATGTTCCCGGCCCCATTCCCGAAAAGCCTGAGTCCCGCGGCCCGGGGCGGCCCAGGCTCGGTGTCGTCGCGCGGGAGGTGACCCTGCTGCCGCGCCACTGGGAATGGCTCAATGCCCAGCCGGGCGGCGCATCGGTCGCCCTGCGCAAGCTGGTCGAGGAGGCACGGCGCGGCAACGAGTCCAGGGACCGGGTCCGGCAGGCCCGGGAAGCGCTCTATCGCTTCATGTCGGCGCTGGCCGGCAATGAAGTTGGTTTCGAGGAAGCCTCGCGTGCGCTCTTTGCCGGGGACCGGAAGCTGTTCATGGCCCTGATCCGGCTATGGCCGAAGGACCTTCGCGCCCATGCCGAGAAGCTCTCCGACGCGGCTTTCGCGAGCGAATCGTTCGAGGCGTGAGGCCCAGGAGGCGATCGTCTACCGCACGAACATGATGGTCGGGTTGTCCTTGTAGGTCGTGCGGGCGAACTCCCGGTAGCCGCATTTTTCCGCCACCCGGATCGACGGCTCGTTCTCGGGCGCGATGATGCAGGCCGTCCGCACGGAGCCGAAATGCCTGTCGCCCCAGGCCACCGCGGCCCGCGCGGCTTCCGTGGCGTATCCCCTGCCGTGGCTCTCCGGCGCCAGGATCCAGCCGATCTCCGGCATCCCGTCGAGGGAAGGCTCGATCTGCCGCCGGAAATCCGCGAACCCGACCTCGCCCATGAAGCGGCCGGAGGCTTTGTCGGCGATGACCCAATAGCCGAAACCGAGCACGGCCCAGTGCCCCACATAACGCAGCAGCCGCCCCCAGACCTCCTCCCGGGTGGACGGCTTGCCGCCGATGAATCGCGTCACGTCCGGATTCGTCCAGAGAGCGAGGCAGTCGCTGAAATCCTCCGCCCGATGGCCACGCAGAACGAGACGCTCGGTCTCGAGGATCGGTACCGTTTCGGACGGGACGCGGGAGAGGGACATGGAGACGCCTGAAAGAGACAACGACTAGCGCATCGGACGGAAAAGTGGATCCGGTTTTTCCGGTCCATCCGATGCGCCAGCCAAGAGAAGAAGCATCGGATGAATCCCAAAAGTGCAAGTCCACTTTTGGGTCCGATGCTTTAGAGCAATCCTGCGCCGATATTCACGGCCAGCGCAAGGACCGTGGTGTTGAAGAGGAAGGACAGGATCGTGTGGGCGAGTACCAGGCGCCGCATGCGTCTGGACGCGATGACCACGTCCGAGGTCTGCGCCGCCGCGCCGAGATTGAACGAGAAATAGAGGAAATCCCAGTAATCGGGCTGGCTCTCGTGCGGGAAAGCGAGCCCCCGCCGCTCACCTCCGTCGCCGTAATATTCATGAGCGTAATGGATGGCATAGATCGTGTGCACGAAGAACCACGAGCAGAGAATGGTGATGCCCGCGATGGACAGGTGGAAGTCCTGACGGTCGCCTTGGCCGGCGTGAATATCGGTCAGTTCTACGGCGATGGCCGCGAGACTCGCCACGGAGGCCGCGAGGGTCAGCGCGAGCACGACCACCCCGCTCTCGTCCTCCCGCGCTGCACGCACCTGCATCTGGGCCGTGGACGAGCGCAGGGCCATGATCCAGGCGAGGAAGAGGTAGCAGGCAACGCCGATGTCCCAGGCCACGAGCATCCGCGTGTTCACCGACCAGGACCGCGGCAGAACGGCAAACACCAGGAATGTGGCGAGAGCGGAACCGAGAAGCCGTGGGCGCAGGCGGGCCTGGAGGGAGATGCGCATCAGGGACTCGCTGCTCGGGACGAATGAGATCACTGGAGTCTGACACGACCTGACCTAGAGCAGCGGGCCCAAAAGTGGAGCCCGCTTTCGGGATCGGATCCGATGCTCCGCTCTGTGAAGAGCGCATCGTTGATTGCGGAAAACCGGGTCCACTTTTCCGCACGATGCGCTAGATCACCAAGCCCATCCGCAGAAGGAGAACACGATGAACCGCAAGGCAAGAGCTGTTTGGCAGGGCACGGGCAAGGACGGCACCGGCCAACTCACCTCCGATTCCGGCGTGCTGTCCTCGACGCCCTATTCCTTCAAGACCCGCTTCGAGAACGAGAAAGGAACCAATCCCGAGGAGCTGATCGCGGCCGCCCATGCGGGCTGCTTCACCATGGCCCTCGCCTTCCAGCTCCAGGGCGCCGGCTTCACCCCCACGGAACTCGCCACGGAAGCGGTCGTCTCGCTCGAACAGGAGGGCAGCGGCTTCGCGATCAAGAAATCCGCCCTGACGCTCAGCGCCAGCGTGCCGGGCATCGACCGCGCCAAGTTCGAGGAACTGGCCCGCGCGGCGGAAAAGAACTGTCCGGTCTCCAAGGTGCTCAACGCCGAAATCACGATGGATTTCACGCTGGCCTGACCTGCCCCGGCAGGTCGGATCCGTGGCTTCTTCCCTCCCCCTCGCGGGAGGGAAGAAGCGATCGTTTCTGAAGCTCATCCCGGCCCAGCGCGCGCCGTCCGGGATGGCATTCCGGTTACATCGCCGCCTTCTTGTAGCTGTCGACGACGGCCTGACCGTCGGCACCGGCTTTCTTCAGCCAATCGGCGGTGAGCTGCTCACCGATCTTCTGCAAGCCCGCCTTGAGTTCGGCGCCCGGCGGCTGGACCTTCATGCCGTTCTTGGCCAGCTGCTCAAGGTACCATTTGGTCTTCTCCCGAGCGAGGTTCCAGCCGCGCTCCTCCGCCGACTTGGCGGCTTTCAGGATGGCCTCCTGGGTCGGCTTGTCGAGGGCGTCGAAGGCTGCCTTGTTGACGAAGGTCATGTTTTTCGGGATCCAGGCCTGGGTGTCGTAGAAGTGGGAGAGCGACTCCCACACCTTCGAATCATACCCCGTGGCGCCCGAGGTCATGAACGTGGTGACCACCCCGGTGGCGAGCGCCTGCGGCAGCTCGGCCGCCTGGACGGTGACCGGCTGCGCGCCGACGATCTCGGCGATGCGCGAGGTGCCCACGTTGTAGGCGCGCCACTTCACGCCCTTCAGGTCCTCGACGGTGTTGATGTCCTTCTTGGCGAAGATTCCCTGCGGCGGCCACGGCACGGCGAAGAGCAGCATCAGGCCCTGGCTCGCGAGCTTCTTCTCGACGGCCGGACGCTGAGCGTCCCACAGCTTCTTCGACTGGTCGAAGGAGGTGGCGAGGAAGGGCACCACGTCGAGGCCGTAGAGCGGGTCCTCGTTCTCGTGCAGCGACATCAGCACCTCGCCGGCCTGGGCCTGGCCGGTCTGCACCGCGCGCTTGATCTCCGGCGCCTTGAAGAGTGACGCATTGGCGTGGACCGTGATCTGCAGCTTGCCGCCGGTCGCGTCGACCACGTCCTTGGCGAAGGCGTTCAGGTTCTCGGTGTGGAAATTGTCGGCAGGATAGGCGGCCGGCAGGTTCCACTTGGTCTGCGCCTGCGCGGGCAGGCTTAGGAGCAGGGCGCCGGCAAGGCCCAATCCCAATCGTGTCATGTGCTTCATCTGGTTTTTCTCCCTCTGGTTCTGATGGATCCTATCCCGGAAAGGCGAGCCGCGGCAGCCAAAGCGCGATGTCCGGAAAAGCCGTGATGATGGCGACCGCCGCCACGAGCAGGGCGAAGAACGGCAGGGCCGCCCGGGCGACCGTGAAGCTGTCGCGCCCGCTCATGTTCTGCAGCACGAAAAGGTTGAAGCCGACCGGCGGCGTGATCTGCGCCATCTCCACCAGGATGATGAGGAACACGCCGAACCAGATCAGGTCGAAACCCGCCTGCTTGATCATGGGCAGCACCACGACCGTGGTGAGCACGATCATCGAGATGCCGTCGATGAGGCAGCCCAGGAAAATGTACATGACCGTCAGGGCCGCGATCAGCAGGTAGGGCGACAGATGCAGCGACTCGACCCAGGCGGCCAGCGCCACCGGAATGCCCGTAAAGGCCATGGCGGCGGTGGTGAAGGCGGCGCCCGCCAGGATCAGCATGATCGTCACGGTCAGGCGCATGGCGCTCAGGATGCTGTCCCGGAACGTCGCCCAGGAAAGCGTGCCCGACCACCAGGCCAGGATGAGCGCGCCCGTCACGCCCCAGGCGGCGCATTCCGTCGCCGTCGCCCAGCCGAAGATGAGCGCGGAGAAGATGAAGGCGATCAGCAGGAGAACGGGCAGGAGCTTCGCCGAGTGGCGCAGCTTGTGCCCAAAGCTCGTTCGCGGTTCAGGCGGGGGCGACTTTCTCGGATTGAGGGCCGACCAGACGATGATGTAGCCGGAATAGAGCGCCATCACGAGAAGGCCCGGCAGGAAGCCCGCAAGGAAAACCTGGATCACCGACACATTCGCCGCGATGGCATAGACCACCATGGGAATGGAAGGCGGGATGAGGAGGCCGAGCGTGCCGGAGCCGGCAAGGCTCCCGAGGCTCATCATGTCGTCGTAGCCTCGCTTCTTCAACTCCGGCAGGGCGATCTTGCCGATGGTCGCGCAGGTGGCCGCGGAGGATCCGGACACCGCCGCAAAAACGCCGCAGCCCACCACGTTCACGTGCAGAAGCCGGCCCGGAAGCCAGTTGAGCCAGGGCGCGAGGCCCAGGAACATCTGCTCGGAGAGCCGCGTGCGGAACAGGATCTCGCCCATCCAGATGAAGAGCGGCAGGGCCGCCAGCGACCAGGAGGCGGAACTCGCCCAGACCGTGGTGGCGAGCACCGGTCCGATCGGGACCGGCGTCACCATGAAGATCGCCGCGAAGCCCACGATGAGGAGCGCGATGCCGATCCAGACGCCGAACGCCAGAAGGGCGATCAGGAACCCGAACAGAATGGCCGCGGTGGCGACCAGGCCGAGATCAGCAAACATCTCTTAAAGTCCACTCTCGGCTGCGCGATTGACGATCTCTTCAGGGGTTTGCGGCCGCGGCTTCTCGTAGCGGGGCGCATGGCCCGTCAGCACGTGGGTCAGCTCGTCCAGGAAGGCGACGGCGAGGATCGTCAGGCCAACCGAATATCCAAGCTGCGGAAACCAGAGCGGCACGGCCACCACGCCCTGCGACATGTCGTTGAAGCGCCAGCTGTCATAGGTCATGTGGACCGCATACCAGGCAAAGTAGACGATGACCGCCGCCCCGATGAGGAGACAGACCGTCTCAACGACCCGCCGCGCCTTGACGGGCAGGCGGTCGAGCACCAGCCCGACTCGGATCAGCTCGCCGGACCGGAAGGTGTGAGCCAGTCCGAGGAAAGCCATCGCGGCCATGGACCAGGCGGCGAAATCGTCGCCGGCCGGAATATTGATCCCGATCTCGCGCCCAAGGGACAGGATCATCATCAGCAGGAAGATGACGACGAGAAAAACGCCTGCGAGATAGCCGGCGAAGCGGTAGAGACCGTCGAGGAGGGTTCGGATCATGCGGTCCTTGTCAGGCGCTCGGCGAGAAAGCGTGGCCGAGTTTAGGGGCATTCGCGGCAGGAGCAAGGGGGTCTCCCACATCCCGCTGCACGACCGCTGAGCATTGCGCGGGAGACTACCCATCTTCGTAACAGAACCAATCACCAACTTCGCCGTTGAGAGGGGAGAAGTGACCGCGCGTCACGAACATTCAGGAGGAACACATGGCTTGCAAACATCTCATGACGGCGCTCCTCGGCTCAGCTCTGCTGTCGGCGCCCGCTCTCGCCCAGACTCAGTCGCCCACCCAGCCCACCCAGCCCGCCAGCCCGAACGCTTCCCCGGCGACCGGTTCCAATGCGGCCCCGTCGGCCATGCCCGCGGGCAACTGGATGACCCAGGAGCGCCCGGACCAATGGCGCGCCTCCAGGCTTGAGGGCCTGGACGTCTACAACAACAACAACGAGAAGGTCGGTGACATCAGCGAGCTGCTCGTGGATCAGAACGGCAAGATCGAGGCCGTCGTGATCGGCGTGGGCGGCTTCCTCGGCATAGGCGAGCACAACGTGGCCGTTCCCTTCGATCAGATCAAGTTCGTCAACGAGCCGCGCGCGGCCGCGACCGCGGCGAACACCGCCCCTCCTGGGGCAGCCGGCACGGCGCCTGGCACTGCCGGGAATGCTCCGGCCACGACGGGATCGACCACCACCACGACCCCGGCCGCCCCTGCCGATACCATGAATCGGTCCGCTCCCGATCATGCCCTTCTCAACATGACGAAGGATCAACTGAAGGCTGCACCGGAATTCAAGTACAGCCGCTGAGGCGCATCCCTCACCAGGAAAGGGGCCGAGAGGCCCCTTTCCTTTTCCCTGTCGAGCTCTCGGTCCTCTTGCACGCAAGCCCGACCTGGCCAGGACATGCGATGCGACCTCCCGCCCCTCCTGCCGGCACTCGCCAGCGCTTTATCTTCATGCTAGAACAAAAAGAGAACAAATATCCGGAAGATCCATGGACGAGAAGCTTGCCAAGAAGCTGCGCATCCTGGCGGACGCGGCGAAATACGACGCCTCCTGTTCCTCCTCCGGCGCGCCCAAGCGCAAGTCCGATGCGGGCGGCCTGGGCTCGACGGACGGGAACGGCATCTGCCACGCCTATACGCCGGACGGACGCTGCGTCTCCCTCTTGAAGATCCTGCTCACCAATTACTGCCTGTTCGACTGCGCCTATTGCGTGAACCGGCGCTCGTCCAACGTGAGGCGGGCGAAGTTTTCCGTCGACGAGGTGGTGACGCTCACGATCGAGTTCTACAAGCGCAACTACATCGAGGGCCTGTTTCTTTCCTCCGGCATCATCCGCTCGCCCGACTACACGATGGAACAGATGCTGCTGGTGGCGAAGAAGCTGCGGCGCGAGCACGGCTTTCGCGGCTACATCCACCTGAAGACGATCCCGGAGGCGAGCCCCTGGCTCATCGAGGAGGCGGGCCTGTGGGCCGACCGTCTGTCGATCAACCTCGAACTGCCGACGGAGAAGAGCCTGGAGCGACTGGCGCCGGAGAAGGACGGCGGCTCCATCGAGGGCGCCATGGCGCAGATGTTCGAGCGGATCGAGGAGGCGCGGGAGGAGCGCCGGCACTTCTCGCCGGCCGGCCAGACCACGCAGATGATCATCGGGGCGGACGAGACGACGGATGCGGACGTACTACGCACCTCAGCGAGACTCTACGGCCATTACGACATGAAGCGCGTCTATTACTCCGCCTTCAGCCCGATCCCGGATTCGAGCGCCGTCCTGCCCCTGAAATCGCCGCCGCTGATGCGCGAGAACAGGCTCTATCAGGCTGACTGGCTCCTGCGCTATTACGGCTTCGACGTGGAGGAGATCGCGTCGAGCGGCGAGAAGGGCATGCTCGATCTCGACATCGACCCCAAGCTCGCCTGGGCGCTGAAGAACCGCCACCGTTTCCCCGTCGACGTGAACCGGGCCGAGCGCGAGATGCTGCTGCGCGTGCCGGGCCTCGGCGCGCGGGCCGTCGACAAGATCGTGGTGGCGCGCCGGCACACGCGGTTGCGCCTCGAGGATGTCGCCCGCCTCACCTCGGGGCTGAAACGCGCCAAGCCCTTCCTGATCGCCGCCGATCATCATCCGAACGCCAGGCTCGACACGCTCGGCCTGCGCGAGCGGCTGATCGAGAAGCCGGAACAGCTGAGCCTGTTCGGATGAAATATGGGGCGCGCATCTTCCCTCCCCCTTGCGGGGAGGGATTAAAGGGTGGGGGTCGCAAAGTCAGAACACCGCATTCCTTATTGAGGCGCAGCGACCGCTACAGCGCCGACTTTCTGATCGTCTCACCCGGTCATACCACCCCCACCCCTGCCCCTCCCCGCAAGGGGGGAGGGAACAGCATCCTGCTCGGAATAACGAGAGGAAACCCATGAATCTCCACTGCATCACCCTCAAGAACGGCGCGGACCTGGACGGCTTTCGCCGGGCGCTCCGGCGGCTCGTGGCCGAGGAGCTGGCACCGCAGCACGTTGTCTTCGCCCTCGACGATGCGCCGGACCTGCTCGGCCAGGAGGCGACAGGCAACGCGCCGCCGGTCTCGATTCCGAGGGGCGTCGCGCGGCTCGTCGAGCATGTGGTCTGTCACCGGGATCCCGAGCGCTACGCCCTGCTCCATCGGCTCGTCTGGCGGGTGCTGAACGGCGAGCGCGACCTGCTCGAGGTCGCGAGCGATCCCCTGGTGCACCGCATCGACCTGATGGCCCGCGCCGTGCGACGCGACCTGCACAAGATGCACGCCTTCGTGCGCTTCCGCCGGATGCAAGGGGAAGATCTCGAGCGGTTTGCCGCCTGGTTCGAGCCGGAGCATTTCATCCTGGAGGCGGCGGCACCCTTCTTCGTCGACCGGTTCCGGTCCGTGGACTGGACGATCCTGACCCCGATCGGCGCCATGCGGTGGGATCGTAAGGCCCTGACCTTCGGCCCGCCCGCGCGGCGCGAGGAGGCTCCCGCGGAGGATTCCTTCGAAGAGGGCTGGCGCGGCTATTACGAGAGCGTGTTCAATCCGGCCCGGGTGAACCCCGCCGCCATGCGGGCCGAGATGCCGAAGAAGTACTGGCGCAACATGCCCGAGACCGCCGCGATCCCGGGGCTGATCCAAACCGCCTCCCGGCGCGTTGAACGGATGATCGAACAGGAGGCCACGATGCCTGCCAAACGCACCCCCGAACGTGCCCTTGAGGCCATGTGGGATCAGGAGCCGAATAGCCTGGACGAGCTCAATGCCATCATCGCCAAGGCAGGACCGCTCGTGCCCGGCGCGACCCAGGCCGTGTTCGGCGACGGCCCGGCCCATGCCGAGATCGTCTTCGTCGGCGAGCAGCCGGGCGACCAGGAGGACCTGCAGGGGCGGCCCTTCGTGGGACCCGCCGGCAAGCTCTTCACCAAGGCTCTGACCGAGGCCGGGCTCGACCGCAAGGACGCCTATCTCACCAACGCGGTGAAGCACTTCAAATTCGAGCAGCGCGGCCACCGGCGCATCCATTCAAAGCCCACCTCCGGCGAGGTGAAGCATTACCGGCCCTGGCTGATGAAGGAGCTGGAACTGGTGAAGCCCCGGCTCGTGGTGGCGCTGGGCGGCACCGCGCTTCTGGCGCTCTCAGGCAAGTCAACGCCGATCACCCGCTCGCGCGGCCGGGCCCGGTTCGGACCCTACGAGGGCTATGTCACTGTCCACCCGAGCTATCTGCTGCGCCTGCCCGACGAGGCGACGAAGCGGGAGGCCTACGCGGCGTTCGTCGCCGACCTGCGCCGCATCCACGATCTCGCGCGGGCCGACCCGGACACGGGCGAGCTGCCGCTGGCGGCGGAGTAGGACATTCTTGCAACAGGTCGGGTGCGAGGCGTTAACCCCCGTTAACCGCCCCTTAAACCGCCACAATTAGGGTGCTCCAGAGCATGAAAGGCCGGACGATATACCGGCCATGTCTATGCGGGGTCTTAAGAGGTGGCGAACGGACGTGACCGGCGGGAGCCGGTCTTCGATGCGCCCGCTGGAGAAGCGGGGGAGCTGGACTTTCGCCTCTCGCCCGAGGACCGGGCAGGGGGAACGATGGCGCGCAGGCGGGCTTCTTCGAACGGCGGAAACGGGCCACGCCGCCCGGCCAAGCTCAAGAAATCGAAGCGCAAGGGCGGCCGCTCCCTGTTCAGCAAGCTGGTCTATGCCGGGCTGGTGCTCTGCCTCTGGGGCGTCATCGCGGTCGGCGGCGTCGTCGCCTATTACGCCTCGCAGCTGCCGCCCATCGACCAGCTCACGGTGCCCAAGCGCCCGCCGAACATCGCCATCATGGCCAGCGACGGCTCGCTCCTGGCGAATCGCGGCGAGACCGGCGGACGCACCGTCACGCTGAAAGAGCTTCCGCCCTACCTGCCCAAGGCCTTCGTGGCGATCGAGGACCGGCGCTTCTACGATCATTTCGGCATCGACCCCATCGGCATCGGCCGCGCGGTCTACCGCAACCTGGCCCACAAGGGCGGCCTGCAGGGCGGCTCGACCCTGACCCAGCAGCTCGCCAAGAACCTGTTCCTCACCCAGGAGCGGACCGCCTCGCGCAAGATCCAGGAGGCGATCCTGGCCCTCTGGCTCGAGCGCAACTACACGAAGGACCAGATCCTCGAGCTCTATCTCAACCGGGTCTATTTCGGCGCCGGCGCCTATGGTGTCGAGGCCGCCGCCCAGCGCTATTACGGCAAGTCCGCCCGCAACGTGTCGCTCTCGGAAGCGGCCGTTCTGGCAGGCCTCGTGCAATCGCCCTCGCGGCTTGCCCCCAACCGCAACCCCGAGCGGGCGCAGGCCCGCGCCGAGCTGGTGATCGCGGCCATGAACGAGCTCGGCTTCATCACGCCGGGCATGACCAAGACGGCGCTCGGCGCCCCGGCCGAATCCGTGCGTCAGAACGGGGCGGGCTCGGCCAATTACGCCGCCGATTACGTGATGGACGTTCTCGACGACTTCGTGGGCAACATCGAGTCCGACATCGTGGTCTCGACCACGATCGAGCCCTCCATGCAGGCAGCCGCCGAGCGCGTTCTCGTAGACGAGCTCAATGCCAAGGGCCAGAAGTTCAACGTGAGCCAGGGCGCCTTCGTGGCCATGCAGCCCGACGGGGCCGTCAAGGCCCTTGTGGGCGGCCGCAACTACGAGACGAGCCAGTTCAACCGCGCCACCACGGCGCGGCGCCAGCCGGGCTCCTCCTTCAAGCCCTTCGTCTACCTCGCCGCCGTGGAGCGGGGCTACACGCCCGACACGGTCCTCGAGGACGGGCCGGTCAATTTCGGCGGCTGGGCGCCCAAGAACTACGACCGCAAGTATCGCGGCCCCATCGCCATGCGCGACGCCCTGGCGCTCTCGCTCAACACCATCGCGGCCAAGCTCAACATGGAGGTGGGGCCGAAGAACGTCGTGCAGGCCGCGCAGCGCCTCGGCATCTCCTCGCCGCTGCAGGCCAACGGCTCGCTCGCCCTCGGCACCTCGGAGGTCACGCCGCTCGAGCTCGTCTCCGCCTACGCGGCCTTCGCCAATGGCGGCATCGGCGTCGTGCCCTACGTGATCACCCAGGTGAAGACCACGGACGGCAAGCTGGTCTACAAGCGCCCGAACTCCGGCGGCCTCGGCCGCGTGATCGATCCCGGCGTCGTCGCGATGATGAACGAGATGATGCACAACACCTTCGTGGTCGGCACCGCGCAGAAGGCCCAGGTTCCCGGCTGGTCGCTCGCCGGCAAGACCGGCACCACCGACGATTACAAGGATGCCTGGTTCGTGGGCTTTTCCGGCAGCCTCGTGGCCGGTGTCTGGCTCGGCAACGACGATGGCACGCTCACCAAGCGCGTCACCGGCGGCAACCTGCCGACGGAGGTCTGGCACAATTTCATGAAGATCGCCCTGAAGGACCGGCAGCCCGTCCCGCTGCCCGGCAGCGAGCGCTTCCGCATCCCGTCGGATGTGCCCGTGGCCGGCGCCGGAGGCGATCCGCGTTACGCCAATGCGGGCAACGGGGACAACGCCTGGATCCAGCCCGCGCCCCAGCGCCGCGCCGGCCGCGAGAAGAACTTCTTCGAGAAGCTGTTCGGCCTCTGAGCCATCCGCCTCCACAGGACCCGGCGAGCAGCGATTCGCCGGGAGACCGTCCGGGAGTTGCGCTCCCCGGATTCCGTCCAAGCCCAGGTTGATTCACCTTTCATTAATGCAATGATGTAACGGCACATTAGCATAGTCTTCCCCCTTGTCTGAGGAGCTACCCTGCCAGATAGTTCAGATATGATCTATCATTGCAATTCTTGGGGTCCGCGTGCTTCAGGCGGCTCCTGACAGTCTTTTGAACGGGAGAAACGGGTCATGAGCACATTCATCCGCAAGCCGGGCCAGAGCCGCATCGGAGCCCCGATACCCCTTGAGACGCTGGGCGCCACGGGGATGGATGAGCCCGGCCCATCCCTGATCACTCCCATTGAAGACGCCCTCGATGCGGCCCCTTCCGGGCAGGCGAGGAAGCCGGGCGAAGCTCCCTTCCGCCAGCCGGGAACCGCCCCACGGGTGGACCATGACGTTACGGCTTCCGAAACCGCCTCCGCCGACGAAGCGGGCATGGCAGCCATGACGGCTTCACCGGCTCTGTCCGCCGCGTCGAAGATCACGGGAACCATCGACGACGATGTTCTGGGCGATCCGGAATCGACCACCGCCGTGACCATCTCGGCCGGTGACGGCTGGGACACGCTTTACGGAGGCCAGGCTGCCGACGTGCTGCAGGGCGAGGAGGGCAACGACACCATGATCGGCGGCGCGGGCGCCGATACGCTCGACGGCGGCATCGACTGGGATGCGGTCTCCTATCGGGAAGAGACCGGCGGTGCCGGCGTTGTGGTCAATCTGAGCGATAGTGCCTGGACCTACGGCACCGCGACCTACCAGTCCCGGACCGGGACCGATACCTGGGGCAGCCTCGACACCTATGTCGATATTGAAGTGGTCATCGGTTCCACGCAGGCCGACGTCATCTACGCCGGCAATTCCGCGACCGGCTGGAACATCGACGGCGCCGAGGGCGATGACACCCTGACCGGCGGCGGCAATGACGACACGCTGATCGGCGGCGAGGGCAACGACACCCTCGTCAACGGCACCGTGGTCTATCTCGGTTCGGAAGCCGTCAATGCCAACCTTGCGACCGGCAAGGCCACGGGACAGGGCGAGGACACCCTGGTCAACATCACCAAGCTCATCGGCAGCGAGGGCAACGACACCATTTATGGCGGCAAATCCGCCTCGACCATCGACGGCAGCCTCGGCAACGACGTCCTGTATGTTGGCGCCTCGACCACCGTTTTTGCCACGCTGGGCAGCGATACCGTGCATGGCGGCATGGCAACCGGGGGCAGCTCGAACTACATCACCGGCAATGCCTCGATGACGCTCACCTATGAGGATCTCGGTGCGGGCTATGCCGTCAAGGCCAATCTCGGCAGCAATTGGGTCGACGAATATAGGAACGGCGGGAGAGTGGCGAGCGATACGCTCTTCACCCCGACCAGATCGTTCATCGGATCGAACGGCAACGACACGATTTCCGGCGGTATTCATAACAATACCCTCGTCGGCGGCAACGGCGACGACGACATCAGCGGCGGCGGCGGCAGCGACTGGCTGATCGGCGGCGACGGCAACGATTCGCTCGGCGGCAGCACCAGCTATGTCGATACGCTCGACGGCGGCCTCGGCGACGATTATTATTATTATGTCGAAGCCACTGACGTGCTTATCGATGCCGGCGGCAACGACACCGTCCAGGTCAACCTTGCCAGCTACACACTGAGGGACGGCTTCGAGAATCTGGTCAATACGTACTTTAGCGCGACCCTGATCGGTAACAGCGCTGACAACATACTGACCAGCACATACGGGAAAGACACCCTCGACGGCGCCGGCGGCAACGACACGATGATTGGCGGCGACGGCGACGACGTCTATTACATCCGCGATCTCGGCGACCTCGTCATCGAGGGGAACACCAAGTACAGCGGCAACGACACAGTCTATATCTCGGTCAAGAACTACGACGGCACCAAGCTCGCCAATATCGAGAACATCATCCTCGTGGGCGAGGGCAGCGTCATCGGAAGCAATGCCGCTCCCGTGCTCGGCGGCATTGCCTCTCCCGTGAACCTGACGATTGCGGACAACGAGATCGTGAACCCCTTCTCGTCGATCACGATCACGGACGAGGACAGCGCCAGCGTCACCGCGACCGTCACCCTGAGCCACAGCTACGGCGAGCTGACGAATCTCGGCATCGGCTCCTATGATCCGCAATGGCGGCGCTACACGGTCACCGGAACCGCCGAGGAGGTCCAGAACGCGCTGCGAAACCTCGTCTTCGATCCGAACGATCGGCCGAATGATGCTGTCGGCACTGCGCAGAAGACGACTTTCACCATCACGTTGGCCGATGCAGAAGGCGCGGCGACGCTTCCGAACACGAACGTCTCCGTCACCAGCGTGACCGCCAACCGGGATCCGTGGATTTCCTTCAAGCCATGGACCTACACGATCGACGATACGGAGAACACGGACCTCGTCGCACCGTTCATCCGCCTTGCCATCAACGAACTGAACGCCAACGACACGTTGACCGTGACCATCACGCTCGACGATGCCGGGAAGGGGGCGCTGGTGCCCGTCCAGGGCGGTACCTACGACGCGGATACGGGTGTCTTCACCTTCGTGGGCACTCTTCAGCAGGCGCGGGCGGCCGTCGCCGCCCTCCTGTTCAATCCCACCGATCGCCCCCTGGCGGAGAGCGGCTCCATCGAGAGGACCACGTTCTCGATCACGATCACGGATGCAAGCGGCGGGACGGTGTCGCAGGACAGCGTCGCGACCGTCGATTCGGTCGCCGTCGGATTCGCCAATCACGCTCCGACCGCGCCTGTCCTCACAGGGAACAGCATCACCGACAAGGCAAGCGCCGGGCAGCTCGTCGGGACGCTGACGGCCACGGATCAGGATGGCGATCCGCTCACCATCACCTTCGATTGGGCCCTGCCTTATTCCTCGGGCCTGATCAGTGCCGACGGCCGCTTCAAGATCGTCAACGGCACCATCGTGGTGAACAACCCGCTCTACCTCCAGGTCGATGGCGATCAGACCTTCACCTACTCGGTGACGGCCGACGATGGCCATGGCGGCACGACATCGAGCACCATCACGATCAATGTGGCGGACGCGAACCATGCTCCGTCAGCCCCGGTCTTCCTGGGCAGCGGCACGGTGTCCGAGGCCGCGGCGGCTTCGACGGTGGTCGGGACGCTGTCCTCGACGGATCGGGACGGCGATCCCCTGACCTACACCTTCGCCTCGGCCATGGCCGGCACCAACGGGCGGATCAGCGCCGATGGAAGGTTCGAGATCGTCAACGGGACGATCCAGGTCAGGGACCCGTCCCGACTCCAGGTGAACCAGGACACCACGTACATTTATGAGGTCTATGCCTCCGACGGGTACAGCATGAAGGTCCCGAGCAATGTGTCGATCACCATCACGAATGTGAACAAGACCCCGACCGATCTCATCCTGTCCAACACCACGGTTCGGGAGCATACGGCCGTCGGGCAGACGATCGCCGTCGTCAACGCCAACGATCCGGACCAGACCGGCCTGACCTACACCCTGCTCGACGATGGCGGCGGGCGCGTCGAGCTCGTGAACAACGTGTTGCGCGTCAAGAGCAACACCAAGATCGACTACGAGCAGGCCACCTCGTTCCAGATCAAGCTCGCGGCAAGCGACGGCATCACGTCGATCAGCAAGACGTTCACGCTCACCGTCACCGACGTGAACCCTGAGAACGTCACCGGCACGACCGCCGCGGATGTGCTCAAGGGCGGCAGCGGCAACGACACGTTCTCCGGCGGGGCCGGCAACGACACCCTGGCCGGCGGCGCGGGCGACGACCGACTGACCGGCGGACTGGGCGCGGACGTGTTCCTGTTCGACAAGGATCCTGCTCAGGCGGGCTCGGACACGATCCTGGACTTCACCACCAGCCAGAATGACCGCATCCAGCTGGCCCGCACGGCCTTCAAGAGCTTCGGCGCCTTCGACATCGGCGCGCTCCAGACGAAGGCCTTCGTTCTCGGCACGGCCGCCAAGGATGCGGACGACCGGATCATGTACGACCAGGCGACCGGCAGGGTGTTCTACGACGCGGACGGAACCGGGTCCGGCAGCGCGGTCCTGATCGCGACGCTCACGACCAAGCCGGTTCTGACGGCTTCTTCCTTCTTCATCATCTGATCCAGGAACCGGAGCGGCTTCCTCCCAAGAGGGCTGTTTCCACATCAGTGGAAACAGCCCTCTTCTTTGGATTGCCCCTCTTTAACGGCGAACCGGATCCACTGCGCCGGAAAATGCCCTAACCCCGCCGCGCCCGCCCCGTCGCCAGGAACAGGGCGAGGGCCAGCACGCCGGTCGTCGCGATGGTGGCCGGCAGGGGAATCGCGGAGGCGTCGAGGTTGCGCCCCAGCAGGATGCCGACGATGGCGGCGAAGCTCATCTGGCAGATGCCCAGCAGCGACGAGGCCGCGCCCGCGCGATCCGGAAAGGGCATCAGGGCCGAGGCCATCGATTGCGGCATGGTGAGGCCGACGCCCACCCCGTAGAGCGCCATGGGGGCGCTGATGCTCAAGGACGACGGCACGCCCGCCAGCACCAGGGCCAGCATGGTGACGCCCCCGAGCGCGAGGCACGTCACCCCGATCCTGATGGTGCCGTCGAGCCCGTACCGCCCCACGAGGTGCTGGGCCAGCGTCGTGCCGGTCATGAAGCCCACCACCACGAAGGTGAAGGAGAAGGCGAAGGACAGCTCGTCGAGACCGTAGATCTTCTGGAGCACGAAGGACGAGCCGGAGATGAAGGCGAAGAGCCCGCCATAGGTGAGCATGGAGAGGCCAACATAGGTCCGGTAGCCGGCATGGCCCAGCAGGATCTTGAAACCGCGCAGGATGGCCGAGAAGGAGATCGGCACCTCCGACTTCCTGCGGATGCTTTCCGGCATCCGCAGGCTGACGATGGCAGCCATCCCCAAGCCGAACAGGATCATCACGCCGAAGGTCACGCGCCAGCCGGTGAGACGCTCGATGACGCCCCCCAGGATCGGCGCGGCGGCCGGCACCACGCCCATGATCGTGCCCATGCGCGACAGTTCACGCCCGGCGCGCGACCCCTCGTAGAAATCGCGCACGATGGCGCGGCCGAGCACGATGGGACCGGACGCGCCGAGCGCCTGCAGGAAGCGCGCCCCGATCAGGGTCTCGATATTGGGCGAGAACGCGCAGATCAGGCTCGCGAGCGTGAAGAGCCCGAGCCCGAAGAGCAGCACGGGCTTGCGCCCGATCCGGTCCGAGACCGGCCCGTAGAAGAACTGCCCGGCGGCGAAGCCGAGGAGGAAGGCGGACAGCGTGAGCTGCGTCTGTCCCGTGGTCGCCCCGAGGCCCGCCGCGATCGCGGGCAGCGACGGCAGATACATGTCCGTCGAGAGGGGCCCGAGCGCGGTGAGAAGCGCCAAGACGATCGTGAGGGCCAGCGTGTCGGGCTTGAGCATGGGGCGGTTTCAACAATGACAGGCACGCCCGGTTAAGCCGAAACGGCGTGCCTGTCATCTCTTTTGGCGAGAGCATCGGACCTGAAAGTGGAATCCACTTTCAGGATCCATTCCGATGCTCCCTCTTTGATGAGAGCATCATTCGCGGTTCGCTGGGTCCGCACGATGCGCTGGATTTACGCCGCCCGGACGGTCGCCAGGAAGTCGTTGACCTGATCGCGCAGGTGCTCGGCCTGGCCCACGAGGGCCGACGAGGATGTCAGCACCTGCTGGGCGGCCGTCTCGGTTTCCTCGGCGACTTCAGCCACCTTGTTGATGTTGGCGGTCACCTCGCCGGTTCCGGCGGAAGCTTGGTTGACAGAGGCGACGATCTCCCGCGTGGCGGCGCCCTGCTGGTCCACCGCCATGGCGATGCTGCCCGACACGTCGCTCATGGCCTGGATGCGCTGGGTGATGCCGTTGATCGCCTCCACGGCCTGCGAGGTCGAGGCCTGGATCGCGGCGATCTGGCTCGAGATGTCGGCGGTGGCCCTGGAGGTCTGGTCGGCAAGCGACTTCACCTCGGTGGCCACCACGGCGAAGCCGCGGCCGGCCTCGCCGGCGCGGGCGGCCTCGATGGTCGCGTTCAGCGCCAGCAGGTTCGTCTGGCCGGCGATGGCCGAGATCATGTCGATGACCGCGCCGACCCGGTCGGCGGCGGCGCTCAGCTGCGAGACGATCTCGGTCGTCAGGGTCGCGGCCTGCACGGCTTCGCGGGACATGATGGCGGATTGCTCGACCTGACGGCCGATCTCGTCCACGGAAGCGCCGAGCTCTTCGGTCGCGCTCGACATGGCGAGCACGTTGGCCGAGGTCTGTTCGGCCGCCGCCGCGACCGCCGTGGAGCGCGAGGACGTCGCCTGGGCGGAATCCGTCAGCTGCTTCGCCGTCGACTGCATGCGGCCGGCGGCCGTCGAGACGGACTGGATGATCTCGCCGACGGCGCTGTCGAAGGTTTCGGCCAGCTCGGCCATCATGCGCTTGCGCTGAATCTCGGAAGCCTCGCGGGCCTGCACCGCCTCGAGCTCGAGCGCCCGGTTGCGGACCATGCGGTCCTTGAAGACCTGCACGGCCTCGATCATCTGGCCGATGTCGCGGCTGCGGTTGCCGGTCGGCAGGTCGACGGTGAGATCGTCGTTCGCGAGCCTGCGCATGACCGAGGTCAGGTTGCGCAGGGGCGACACGATGCTGAACTTCGTCATCAGGAGGCTGACCAGCACGCCGAGAACGATGCCGATAGCGGCAACGGCGATCTGGAGTTTGATCGCGGCATTCGCGCCCTCTTCGGCGGCCATGCGCATGTCGGCGAGCTTCTTCGCCGTATAGGTGCTGTAGGCCTTCACCGTGTCGGTGACGTTGCGTTGGGAGGCCAGGCCCCTCTCGACCTCGGCGCTCATGATCGCCTGATCACCGCCCCTGTCGGAGGCCGCCACCTGGATCATGGAGCGGATGACGCCGAAATAGGCGTTCAGCGCGCCGCGCATCTGGTTCAGCAGGTTTTTCTCTTCGGCATCCGCTACGGCTTCGAGCGTCTTGAACCGGTCGAGCATCTCCTTCGTGCGGCGGTCGGCTTCGGTGCTGAAGTCGGATGCCTTCGCGGGCTGCTGGGCGACCTGGTAGGTCATGCGGCTGATGGCGATGATGTCGACGCGCAGGTCCATGGCTTCGCGCGCGGCCTCCTCGCGCAGCCCCACGACCTCCATCGCGTCCTTGAGCTTGGACGTCTCACGCCAGCCCACCACGGCGATCATGGCGGCGACGAGCCCCATGAGCGAAACGACCGCGATCACCTTCTGCGGGATCGAGAAATTCTTCAGTGCCATTGAAACCTTGCCCCTGCAGATCCGCCCTTGCGTCCGGCTCTTGGGGAGCGGCCGGATCGACAAAGGTCAGGTCTATTGCCCTAACGGCATGTCTGCGGGACACCGGTTAAAAAACCGATAAATCGTCCAATGGAAACAATGGGATTGGCGCGGGCAGCCCTTCACCCGATCCGGTGCAGAGCGCTGCCGTAGGTCTTGAGCCAGGCCTCGGCCTCGTCCGTGCGCGGGCAGAGCTGGTAGGTGAGCTTCCAGAACCGGTTGGAGTGGTTGAGCTCGCGCAGGTGCGCCACCTCGTGGGCCGCGAGATAGTCCAGCACGAAAGGCGGGGCCATGATCAGCCGCCAGGAGAAGTTGAGCGCCCCGTTGGCCGAGCAGGAGCCCCAGCGGCTCTTGGTGTCGCGCACCGTGATTCGCTTGGCCGGAATCCCGAGCTGGGCCGTATGCTTCTTCACGGCTGCGGCAAAGTCCTTCCGGGCCTCGGCCTCCAGGAAATCCCGCACCCGCCGGGCCACATGGGCCGCCTCGCCGGCAACCGCGATGATGGGCTCGCCCGCCCCGCCCCTGGCCGCCTGGGTCACGCCCCGGATGGAAGACCAATGGATGATCCGGTGGGGGACACCGCGAAAGGGCACGAGGGCACCCGGCTCGAAGGGAACCCGCTCCGGCACCTTGGCGAGCCGGGTGGCGATCCACTGACTGTGGCTGTCGGCGAATTTCTGGGCGAGGCCCACATCCGTTCGCTCGGGGATGCTGAGCACGACCTCGCCGGTCGCGTTGGAGACGCGCAGCGTGATCCGCTTGGCGGTCGGACGGCGTTTGAGGGCGACCTTGAAGGTCTGGCCCTCGTGGAAGACTCTGAGATGGGGCGGGTCCGCAGGAACGCGGCGGAACAGGGCGGATTTCATGTCCGCAATCTGCCCTGTCAGGCTGATTCTGTCAGCGCAGCCGTTTGCCGCTCCTAGGAACGCATCAAGAACAGAATCAGGCTCTTGACGACTTCTTCCGGGCTGGTTCTCGATGGTGATTCTCAATGAATTCAACGATTCGAGGAGCGATTTGAGCCCTGAAACGAGAACCGTTGAAGACGCCATAGTGACCGACCCCGGCCTGCAGATGATAGAGCTTCTTGTCGGAGGGGAGATTGGGGGTCAAGTCCAGGGCGGCCAGGGTCTGGCCCACGCCCGAGATGTCGTCCCGCTCGCCCTCGACCGCCATGATGGCGCAGCGCCGGATGGCCATCAGGTCCACCGGCTCGTCCCGATGCATCATCTCGCCTTGGGGCAGCTCGTGTTTCACGAACACCGTATCGATGGTCTGGAGATAGAACTCGGCGGTCAGGTCCATGACGGCGAGGTACTCGTCGTAGAAGTCCCGGTGCTTCTCGGCCGAATCGCCGTCGCCTTCCACGAGATGATTGAACATCTCGTAATGGGCCGTCAGGTGCCGGTCGATGTTCATGGCCATGAAGCCGGAGAGCTGCATGAAGCCCGGATAGACGTCGCGCCAGAAGCCCGGGTGGGACGGGGGCACCTTGGTGATGCAGTGCCGCCGGAACCACTCGATGCCGCGCTCCTCCGCCAGCCGGTTCACGGCGGTGGGCGAGCGGCGGGTGTCGATGGGACCGCCCATGAGAACCATGGAGCGCGGGATGAGGGGATCGTTCTCGGCCTCGAGGCGGGCCACCGCCGCGATCACCGGCACGGCCGGCTGGCACACGGCCATCACGCTCAGGTCCGGGCCGAGATCCCGGAACATGTCCTTGAGGTAGTCGATGTAATCGTCGAGGTCGAACCGGCCCTCCGCCAGGGGCACCATCCTGGCATCCACCCAATCGGTGATCATCACCCGGTGGGTGGGCAGGAAGGTCTCGACCGTGCCGCGCAGGAGGGTGGCGTAATGGCCCGACATCGGAGCGACGATCAGGAGCTTCGGCTGGTCCTTGGCGTCGGCATGGTCGCGCTCGAAGGAGATGACCCGGCAGAAGGAGCGCTCCCAGACGATCTTCTCGGTGACTGCCACCTCCTCGTCGCCGATCACCGTGGTGGGCAGGTCGAAGGCGGGCTTGCCGTAGCGCCGCGTGGTGCGCTCGAACAATTCGCAGGCCGCCGAAACGGTCCGGCCATAGGGCGTGTGCGTCAGAGGATTGTCGGGATTGTCGAAGAAGTGCTTCGTGAAATCGGAAGCCGCGCGAGCCGGACTTAGAAGCCAATGCGCGGTATCGTACCAAACATAAGAAAAATTCATCTCTGTCCCCAAAGGCCGGGTGCCTGGTTCTCGCACATTGCGGTAGGCTTTATCCTCAACCGTAATTTTAAGATTAAAGTTCCTTCAGATTATTGCAACAGGCTAGCTCTTCCACAGCAAAAACGAACTACATACTTTGGTTCCAGAGCACCGCCGAAGTCGTTCATAGGAAAATAGGCCCGACCCGAATCCTTGGCGAACGATGAGGCGACCCTATTCTGTTCGGTGATGTCCAAGATCGACCAGAAGAGCCTGACCCACCACGCCCGGCACCTGCGCCTCGACACCCTCGTCCGGCTGCGCTGGCTCGCCATCGCGGGACAAGCGGCGGCGGTCGCCGGCGTGCGCTTCGGGCTGGGCTTCCCCCTCCCCTTCGCCCTTTGCTTCCTGGTCATCAGCGCCTCGGTCTGGGTCAACATCCTCCTGCGCATCCAGTATCCCGCGAGTCACCGGCTCAGCGACAACATCGCCACGGCGCTCCTCGCCTTCGACATCCTGCAGCTGGCGGGGCTCCTCTACCTGACCGGCGGGCTGGAAAATCCGTTCGCCATGCTGTTCCTGGCGCCCGTGCTCATCTCGGCCACGGCGCTCACCCCGGAACGGACCCTGGGACTGGGCCTTCTCGCCATCGGCTGCGCGACGCTCCTGGTGCTCGCCCACAGGCCCCTGCCCTGGTACCCGGGACAGAACTTCACCCTGCCCTTCCTCTACGTCACCGGGATCTGGGCCGCGATCGTCCTCGGCACGGCCTTTACCGGAATCTATGCCTGGCGGGTCGCCGAGGAGGCCCGGCAGCTCGCCCAAGCGCTCGCCGCCACCGAGCTGGTGCTCGCCCGCGAGCAGCACCTGTCCCAGCTCGACGGCCTTGCTGCTGCGGCCGCCCACGAGCTCGGCACCCCGCTCGCCACCATCGCCCTGGTCACGAAGGAGCTGAGCCATTCCATGCCGAAGGACGGCCCCGTCGGGGACGATCTGAAGCTCCTGCAGGAGCAGGTGGAGCGCTGCCGCACCATCCTGACCAAGCTCACCTCCATGGGCCAGGAGGATGAGGAGAGCGAGTTCCTGGAGACGATCTCCCTGAGCCACCTGGTGGAGGAGATCGTCGAGCCGCAGCGCGCCGTCGGCTTCGACGTGCAGGTCGAGACGCGGGGCGAGGGACCCGAGCCCATGGGGCGCCGAAACCCGGGGGTGGTCTACGGCCTGTCCAACATCCTCGACAACGCGACCGACTTCGCCGGGAGCCGGGTGACCGTCGAGGCCTGCTGGTCACCTCACGAGGTTTTCATCGAGATCCGGGATGACGGCCCGGGCTACGCTCCCGATATTCTGCTTCGGGTGGGCGAGCCTTATGTCACGACCCGAAGCGCCGCCGAGCGGACCGAGGACAGCGAGGAGGGCGGAGGATTGGGACTGGGCCTGTTCATCGCCAAGACCCTGATCGAGCGCTCGGGCGCCGAACTGACCCTGACGAACGCCGCGCCGCCCGCGACCGGCGCCATCGCACGGATCGTTTGGCCCCGTCATGCGTTTGAACGAGGTGCGGCAATTTCGCCGCAGGGAGAGCCCATGCTGTCCCTCAAAGATTAGAGGAAGAATTCCCATATGAGGGGAGAGCCGCACAGGCTCGCTCATGAAGGAGTTCCAGCTCCAGGATGCCTTTCGAACTGCAAGGAGATGTTCCGATGGTCGATGCGCCTGCCGCGTTCGAAGATCGCGCCGACAAGAGCCTCTTGATCGTCGATGACGACCGGCCGTTCTCGACCCGTCTCGCCCGCGCCATGGAAGGCCGCGGCTATCAGGTTCGCGTGGCCGAGAGCGTAACGGACGGCCTCGCGGCCATCGAGAGCGAGCCGCCGGCCTTCGCCGTGATCGACATGCGCCTCGGCGACGGCAACGGGCTCGACGTGATCGAGCGCCTGAAAAACCGCCGCCCGGACGCCCGGGGCGTCATCCTCACCGGCTACGGCAACATCGCCACCGCCGTCACGGCGGTGAAGATGGGGGCCTTCGATTATCTGGCGAAGCCTGCCGACGCGGACGAGATCCACGCCGCCCTCATGGCGCAGCCGGGCGAGCGCGCCCTGCCGCCGGAGAACCCCATGTCGGCCGACCGGGTGCGCTGGGAGCACATCCAGCGCGTCTACGAACTCTGCGGCCGCAACGTCTCGGAAACCGCCCGCCGCCTCAACATGCACCGCCGGACCCTCCAGCGGATCCTCGCCAAGCGCGCGCCGCGCTGACGCCCACGCCAGAGGCCGTTTAGCGCGGGAAGGCCGCACTCCGCATGCCCGCCTCCGCGACCGTCCCGGACCGCTGACGCATCCATAGCAGAGCCAGCCCGAACACCGGCAGAAGGATATCCGTGTAGAAGATCACGCCCGCATTCCCGGGCGCGAAGTTGTGCGCCTCCACCATCTGCTGCACATGGCCGGCCGCGGCTCCCCAGAGGAAGCAGGCGGGCCCGACGAGCGCGGCCAGGCGCAGGCCGGCGCTGCCCTTGAACGCCAGGAATCCCACGACGGAGAATCCGAGGCTGGCGAAGCCGACTTCCTTCTGGAACGGGCTGGTCTGCCAGCCGATGAACGCGGCCGCGACCTCGGAGAAGAAGACGTGCATGACGAAGTTGTAGAGGAAGCTGACCCCGAGCGAGAAGAACAGGAACCAGGACAGCAACGCCTCGGCGATTGTCGCACGGCTCCAGGGACGCGGACGCCGCAGCAGGGAGACGAACGACGCGGCGAGCCCGGCGACGAAGAGCGTCAGGGTGAAATTGCTGAACAGAAACCTGATCGCCTGCTCCATGATCGTCCATCGTCCTCACGGTCCGTAACATCCCGGAAACAGTGAAACCCGGTCTTGCGGCACGCAACCGGTCCTGGCACGGGCATGCACAGGAATCGCGCGATGGCGGCAGGAACGTCAGAGGCGCCCGTCCGCCACCCGGTCCGGATCGGCCAGGGTGTGCAGCAGCGATGCGGCCGAATGGGCGAAGCGCAGGGTCACGGCCTTGCGGCGCGCACCCGCGAGCGGGTGGTGCGCCGCCTCGCGCATGATCGCCGCCCCGAAGCTGTCGGCGACGATCAGGCCGCGATCCTCCGGCAGGATGTCGAAGGGCACGGTCTCCGGCACGGCGAAATAGAACCGGTCGCAGAAATCCTCGTAGTCGGGCCATTTCCGGTCGGCCCGGAAATCCGCAACGCTCGACTTGATCTCGATGATCGTGAGCGCCCCGTCGGGCGCGAGCGCGATGAGATCGGCGCGCCGCCCGTTGGCGAGGGTGAATTCCGGCAGGGTCGCGTGGCCGAGCTGGGAGAACAGGCGGCGCACGCCGCGCTGGACGCCGGCCGCGACGGTGGATTGCCGGCCGTCGACGGGCAGGACGATGGGACGGGACAGGATGACGGGCGAATCGGACATGGCGCCTAAGTTACGCCCTCGCGGCCGCCCCGCAACGGTTCCAATGTCGCGCTTGCGACGGCTCTCAACGACCGCTCTCTTGTCGGATGGACTGGAGCATCGTTGTGGCGAAAACCGGATCCGCTTTTCACTGACGCGGCCCGCTGGGTCCGCACGATGCTTCAGTGCAGCATGAGGTGATGGGGCGCCAGATTCTCCAGCATGTCGCGCAGCTCGTCCATGTGCGGGTTGATGGACAAGGCGATCTGGAATGCCGCGCGGGCCTCGTTGAGATGGCCGTTGCGCAGGCAGATATTGCCGAAGCCCGCAATGGCGCCGAAATGGCGCGGTTCGAGCTGCAGTGTCTGGGCGATGTCGAGCAGGCTGTCCGCATCGCGCTTCTCGATGGAGGCGAGCATGGCCCGCTTGTTCCAGGCCTCCGCCCAGCGCGGGTGACTGGCGACCAGGTGATCGAGCAGGGGCCTGGCGGTCTTGAGCGATCCCGAGCTCATGGCCTCCACGGCGGCCATCATGGTCTCCTCGGCGAGCCGGTCCTCGTGCGATCCCCACAGGGCCCAGATCTGGTCCTCGATGTCCTCGACCGGACGGGACGGCTCGTCCAGGGCCAGCTCCCTGAAGAGCCCCGTCAGGCGGCGCGGCAGGTCCGGGCTCGGCGCGCGGGTGGGAACCTCGAGGACGAGCTGGAAGACCGGATCGAGCGGCAGAGAGGATGTCATGACGGGCCCACCGATCCTCCGTGACGGGCAGTACGGCTGAGAACAAGGAGGGTGACATAGAGTCGAAGCGCGGCGCGGCGAGGGGGCGGAGCGGAGATGCCCTTCGCCGCACCGATGCCGCCGCCGGGTGCCGGAGCGCACTTTTTAACGGCCAAGCTGATCCCATTCGCAAAAAAATGCTCTAAAGCATCGGACCCAAAAGTGGACTTGCACTTTTGGGATCCAATCCGATGCTTCTTCCTTAAGCTGGCGCATCGTTCGTCGCGAAAAACCGAATCCACTTTTTCGCACGATGCGCTAGGGTTCTTTTACGTCACTGAACCTGATCGATCGTTGGAGCCGTCCTTGGGAGTTGTCGTGGAGCGCGACCCGCCTCGCCTGGCGTGGAAAACATCTCCTTTTCGCCATCTCGTCGGATTGAGCCTTCTGGCCCTGGCGGGCCTTCTTGTCCTGGCAGGCTTCGATCTCGTGCGCGTCGTCGTCGACCGGGCGACCGGGGGAGCGGGCGGCTGGAACGCCGCCGCCTCCTTCCTGCGGATCGCCATCAGCCCGCCGGCCGGCATCTGGCCCGAGCCCATCGTCCTGTTTCCGGGCATCCCGCTCGGCCCCGAGGCTTTCGCCCTGGCGTCGGTCGCGGGAATCCTGCTCATCCCCCTTCTCCTCGGCCTGATCCTGGCCGGGCTCGAATGGCTGGCGGTCGGCATCGGCCTGAAGATGCTGACACGGACCCAATCGGCGGCCCTCGACGTGATCCTGAAGGTGCCCTCCGCGTCCCATGACGAGATATCCATGGTGACCGCCCTGGCGGGCCGGGGGCTCGCCCGGGAGAGCGGCGTGCTGGGCTCGAGCCTTCTGGTGCCGGTGAAGCTGGGCGGGATGATCGGGCTCGCCTGCGCCTACGTCTTCGTGATGGACTGGCATCTCGGCGCCGCCCTGGCCCTGGTCTTGTCGCTCGGCGCCATCGTAGGCGCCCGCCGCTCCCTTCTGCGGTTCGACGCCACCGCCGCCCGGCATCGGGAAGGCGACGAGGCGGAAGGGGTGCTCACGGGGCTGGAGCATCGCCTTCCGGCCCTGCGCGCACACGGCACCGGCCCCTATGAGCGCGACCGGGTGCGCCAGGCGCTGGTGCTGAGCCACCGCCCGGTGATGAGGCGGGAATACCGCCTGGCCCTTGCCGAGGCGTCCTCCGCGGCCGTGCTCATGATCGCTCCCCTGTCGGTCCTGGCCCTGGGGGCCTGGTTCTCGCAGGCCCGTCCCGTGACGGCCGGGACGGTCGCGGCCTGCATGCTCGCGGCGGCGCTTGCCGCCTACGGCACCCGGGAGGTGGTCCAGTGGCACCGGCTCGCCCTGCGGGCCCGGGCGCTGCTCATCGACCTGGCCAAGGGGTTGGGTCCCCTGAAGCTGCGCGCGGCCCTGAAAGGAAAGGCCGGCCTTCCCGAAAGCGGGGCGCTCGTGGCCCAAGGCGTCTCGGCCTACGACCCGGCCAGCGGCGCCCGGGTCACCTCGGTCAACCTGAATCTCGCCTTCCCGTCCCACGTGGCCCTGGTCGGCGACGGGGATGCGGGCCCGCGGCTCCTCGCAGCCCTGATGAGCGGTCAGGTTCCGCCTTCCCTCGGCCGCCTGACCTATGGCGGCATCGACCTCTCCGCCGCCGATCCGGTGGAGCGCAGCCGGCGCATCGCCTTCGCGGGCAGCACGGTGCTGATCGAGGGCAGCCTGAGGGACAACCTGCTCTATGGCGCCTCCGCGCCGGAGGGCGAGCTCAACCATCGTCTCTCCGAGGCCATCGCGGTCGCCGGCCTCGACCGCCTGACCCATGCCCGCGGCCTGTCCGGCACCATCGATCCGGAGCGGGAGCCTAAGCTCGCCGCCGCCATCGTGGAGGCACGCCGCGCCGTCCAGGCGGCGCTGGCGGCCGAGGAGCTCGACCGCTTCGTCGATCCCTTCAGCGCCACCCGGTACAACCGCTACGCCACGATCGGCGAGAACCTGCTCTTCGGAAAGCCCATCGGCGACGCCTTCGAGGAGGATCGCCTGTCGAGCCACCCCTTCGTCCGGGCGATCCTGGAGGCCAACGAGCTTACCAAGCCGCTCGCCCGGATGGGGCTCTCGATCGCCACGAGCATGATCGAGATCTTCTCCGACATCCCGGACGGGTCGCCGCTCTTCGAGCGCTTCTCGTTCTTCTCGGCGGCGGATCGCCCCTATTTCCAGGATCTCGTCGACCGGAGGAACGAGCAGCGGCGCAGCAACCAGACCTCCCGGGACCGGGAGCGCCTGATCGGCCTGGCCCTCCGCTATAACGAAAGCCGGCACCGCCTGGGGCTGCTCGAGCCCGGCATGGAAGAGCAGATCCTCGTGGCCCGCGCCGACTTCGCCCGCATGCTGCCGGTGAGCCTGCAATCCTCGATCGAGTTCTACGACGAGGGGCATTTCTGCGCGGCGGCCAGCATCCAGGACAACCTGCTCTTCGGGCGCATCGCGGCCGACCAGGCGGGCGCCCTCGCGTCGGTCCAGGAGGTGACACGCCGCGTCCTGACCCAGAGGGGCCTCGACGGCGAGGTCTCCCGCATCGGGCTCGACACGCCGATCGACCCGCAGGGGGACGACCTCACCCTGACCGAGGTCGCCGCCGTCGACCTGGTGCGCGCCCTCGTGCGGCGGCCGAGCATCCTGGTGGTGCAGCGGGCCCTCGACGGGCTCCCCGGACCCGCCGCCGACAGGCTCGTCGCCTCCTTGCGCCGCGCCCTCGTGGGGCGCGGGCTGGTCCTCGTGACACCGTCGATTTCACCGGCCATGGATCAACCGCCCTTCGACGCGGTTATCCATTTCGAGCGAGGCGAACCGGTGATGAATCGCCGGACAGGAACCCTGGAGGCGCTGAATGTGTGACATATTTACCTTGACCTGCCCTCCCCCTCGGGGGCAGCTTGTCGATGTGCGCTAGCGCACATAAGCAGGGTTTTCGATTGGCCATGATCCTGAAATGATAAGGCGTGTTGCATCCTCTGACGCGTTGCAGGTCCGGTTCTGGGGCATACGCGGCTCCACCTGCGCATCCGGCCCTCAATACGTCGAGTTTGGTTCGCACACACCCTGTATCGAGGTCCGCTGCGGCGAGCGCCTGTTCATCCTCGATGCGGGAACCGGCCTGTCGGCCCTCGGCAGCGAGCTCGGCCCCGCCGCTCCCGAGAAGATCGACATTCTCCTGAGCCATCTTCATCTCGACCACATCAGCGGGCTTCCCTTCTTCAAGCCAGCCCTTCTTGCCAAGGAGCGGGTCATCCGCACCTATTGCGGCAATCTGGACGGCGAGAGCGCCATGGAGCCCCTGAGCCGCCTCTTCGCCCCGCCGCTGTTCCCGGTGCGCCTCGGCCAGCTTCCCGCCCGGTTCGAGCATCACGGCTTCAAGGCGGGCGACCCTCTCGCCTTCGACGACGGGATGCGGATCGAAACCCATCCCCTGAACCATCCCGGCGGCGCCACGGGCTTCCGCATCAACCACCGGGGCCGCAGCGTCTGCTACATCAGCGACGTGGAGCACAGCGATCTCTGGCCCGACCCGGGCCTTTCGGATTTCGTGCGCGACGCCGACCTGATGATCTTCGACGGCATGTTCTCGGACGCCGAGTATTCCTATTGCCGCGGCTGGGGCCATTCCACCTGGCAGAAGGGCGTCGAGCTTGCGAGGAGTGCCGGCGTGAAGTCGCTGGCGATCTTCCATCTCTATCCCGGCCACGACGACGCCTATCTGAGAGCCGCGGAGGCCGACATGCAGGCCGTCATGCCGACCGCCTTCATGGCCCGCGAGCGCCAGTCCTTCATCTTCGAGCCGGTGGAAGACAATCTCGACCGGAACTGCGCCGAGCCTGCCATGGCGCAGGCCGGCCAAGGCTGATCCTCACTTCCCCAATCAGCGGACGAAAGTCTTTCAGTTCCCTTGAGGCCGCGACATGCATCACGATGACGGCGGAGCCTTTCAAGTATAATCCTTGCCGTCTAAGAGCTTCCATAAGCATCGGAACCGGGTGCTATGCTTGAGGAATATTCGAATTCATACGCTTTCTCGTAATATAATTTTCGTTATCGACCGTGGTTTATTGTCTTCACGTTACGTAAAACACCTGATAGGGATGCCCTCCTAAAAGCAAGGCTGGGGGGCACAATGGCTTACAGAACGATCGCTTTCGAAGGCGCCGAGATTACGGATTCCAATGCGACCGATGGCGTCGTTGTCGTCGGGGACCTTCGATTCACCGTCACGGCTGAAGGCAATTGGACCCTCAACTTCAGCAACGGCCGCCTGAACTTCGCCGAAGACATGAACTTCGCCGGAAGTCAGTTCAAGATCGAGATCACGAGCGTCACCGGCGGGCCCCTTCAGTACAACGATTTCATCATCAACTACCAATCGAATCCACTCGTCGTCGACGGTTGGGCGCCTTACCTGAACTTTTCCGGGCTGACGATCTCCGATACCGACCTGACCGGCAACTATACCCACAACGGCGAATTCAGCTACAAGCATCAGATCTCCGGGTTTCCAATGCCCGGATCCGGGGTCGTGACCAAGCTGGTGATCACGGACCACCCAGCCAATGGCAGCACACAGAACCCGTATTCCTCCTTCTGGATCGACAATCTCGTCGTCGATACAGACTTTCCTCCGCCCGACACCATCGCCCCCACGGTGACCTCCATCACCCGGACCGGGGCGGAATCCGCCAACGGCAGTTCCGTCAGCTATACGGTAACGTTCAGCGAGTCCGTGACTGGTGTCGATGCGAGCGACTTCACCCTCACCACCACAGGATCCGCCAGCGGCACGATCACCGGCATCTCGGGTTCCGGCACCACCTACACGGTCACCGTGACCGGCCTGGCGGGATACGGCACGCTGCGTCTCGATCTGAAGAATTCGGGCACCGGTATCAGGGACCTCGCCTCCAACCCGATCGGCTCCGGCTATTCCTCCGGAGAGCAATACTCCCTCGTGAACGACGCGCCGGTCCTGGTCCCGTGGGCTCCCACGCTGAACCCACTGACCGACACGGATGTCAATTGGGTCGGGCAGGCGGTCTCAAGCCTCCTCGGCACGAGCGTGTCGGATGTCGATTACGATGCTGTGAAAGGCATCGCCGTCACAGGTTTGGCGTCAGGCAACGGTACTTGGCAGTACAGCACGAACGGTGGAGCATCCTGGGACAATATCGGTAACGTCTCGGACGGCAGCGCTCTGCTGCTGCGCGCGGCCGACCGTGTCCGCTTCGTCCCCGACGGAGTCAACGGTACCACCGCAAGCCTCACCTACCGGGCCTGGGACCAGACCGGCGCAACGGCCGGGCAGCACGGCACCAAGGTGGACGCCACCGCCACGGGCGGCAGCACGCCGTTTTCCACCGGGACGGATACCGCGAGCATCACCGTCACCGCCGTGAACGATGCCCCCGTGGTGAGCACCAGCGGCGGAGCATCGACCTTTACGGAAGCCGACAATTCGGCCTCTCCGCTGGTGGCCGTCGATGCGGGACTGACCCTTTCGGACAGTGACAACGCCACCCTGGCCAGCGCCACGGTGAGCATCGTCGGAAACTTCATGTCCGATCAGGACCTTCTAAGCTTCGTGAACAATGATCCCGCCGGCTTCGGCAACATCACGGCGAGCTACAATGCCGGGACCGGCGTGCTCACGCTCATTTCGGCCGGTGCCAGCGCGACGGTTGCGCAGTGGCAGGCCGCACTGCGCAGCGTCACCTATGGCAATACCTCGGACATGCCGAGCACAGCCGCGCGGGTGATCAGCTTCACCGTCCATGATGGAATGAGCGACAGCAATCCCGTCACCAAGAACGTCAACGTCTCCAGCACCAACGACGCCCCCAAGGTGACGGCACCGTCCAACCTCACGCTCACCGAAGATGCCGCCGCCGCTCTGACGGGCATCAGCTTCAGCGATGCGGATGCCGGTTCCAGCAACGTGACGGTGACGTTCGCCGTCGCAAGCGGGATGTTGTCGGCAACCAGCGGCAGCGGCGTCACGGTCGGCGGCACGGCGAGTGCCCTCACCCTGACGGGCAGCCTCGCCAACATCAACGCCTTCATCGACGCGAACAGGCTGACCTTCACCCCCGCCTCCAACATGGCCGGCAGCCTGACGCTGAATGTGACGATCACCGATGGCGGCAACACCGGTTCCGGCGGCGCGAAGACCGCCGCCGCCGCCATCATCCTGAACATCGCACCCGTCAACGACGCCCCCGTGATCACCGCTCCGGTCTCCATCGCGGTGAACGAGGACGAGCCGACGGCGCTCACCGGAATCAGCTTTGCCGATGTGGACGCGGCCGGCGGCCTCGTAACGGTGAGCCTGCTCCTGGGTTCGGGAACCCTCACGGCGGAAGCCGGGGGCAATGTGGCCGTGTCGGGATCCGGCTCGGGTACGCTGATCCTGTCCGGAACGATTGCCGACATCAACGCTTTCCTGGCGTCGGGACAGGTCGTCTACAGGACCGATCCCGATGCCACGTCGAATGTGGTCCTGAATGTTCGGATCGACGATAACGGCAACACGGGCAGCGGTGGGAACCAGCAGGATGTAGCGTCGGTCACCCTCGTCGTGACGGCCGTGAACGACGCGCCGGTCCATGATGTCCCCGGCCCCCAGACCATGGAGCAGGATGCGAGCCTGGTCTTCAGCAGCGCCAACGGCAACCTCATCACGGTCTCGGATCCCGATGCGGGCAGCGGAACGCTGCGCGTGACCCTGACCGCTGCCCAGGGCCTTCTCTCGCTGGCAAGCACGACGGGATTGGCCTTCGCCGTCGGAAGCGGGACGGCCGACCCGACGATGACCTTCGAAGGAAGCCTCGCGAGCATCAACGCCGCCCTGAACGGGATGATCTTCACGCCCCTTGCCGGCTATTACGGGCCTGCCAGCATCCGGATCGATACGAGCGATCTGGGTTCGTCCGGCGCCGGGGGAGTGCAGAGCGACAGCGACACCATCGCCATCGTCGTCGACAGCCTGGAGCCGAAGGTCACGGACGTGCATGTCACGAATCCGGACGGCCGCTACAAGGCGGGCGACACTCTTTTCGTGACCGTCGGCTTCGATCAGGCGGTGACCGTGAACACGGGTTCGGGCACGCCGACCCTCCTGTTGGAGACAGGCGACGTGGATCGTCGGGCAGCCTATGTCTCGGGATCCGGAACCAGGACCCTGACCTTCGCCTACACGGTCCAGGAAGGCGATGCCAGCGCGGATCTGGACTACCACTCGACCGCAGCCCTGGTGCTGAACGGAGCAACGATCCGTAACATGGCCAATGACGATGCGATCTTGACGCTGCCCATGCCGGGCGGCGCAGGTTCCATCGCCGGTCAGCACGCCATCGTCATCGAGAATGTCCTGCCTCCCTCCGAACCGCCACCCCCCGCTTCCGGTCCGGTGGTGACGCCCAATGCCGACGGCGGCGTGGACATCGTGATCACGGATCCGTCGCAGCTCACCGGCACCCTCGGAACGAGCGGCGTCGATCAGGTCGTCTATAGCGGATCGGGCCTGGTGATCCTGCCGGATACCATCGAGAACCTCACCCTGACCGGCGGCAACGCCCATGCGCAGGGTAACGGACTCGACAATGCGCTGCGGGGCAGCGCCGGTGACAACGCCCTGTGGGGCGCAGACGGCAACGACTGGGTTCACGGCGGCGGCGGCAACGACACGGTCGATGGCGGCTCGGGTCGGGATTACATCTTCGGCGGCACCGGTGACGACCTGATCCAGGGCGGTGCCGGCAACGACACCCTCTATGGGTACAAGGACGACGACCGGCTCTTCGGCGGATCGGGCCACGACCTGATGTCCGGCAGCGCCGGCAACGATACGGTCCGTGGCGGCTCGGGCAACGATACGGTCAACGGCGGCTCGGGCCACGACCGGGTCTTCGGGGATTCAGGTCGGGACATCGTCTACGGCGGCAAAGGCAACGACACGATCCATGGCGGCACAGGCAACGACACTCTCTTCGGCCATGCGGGACGGGACGTGTTCGTGTTCGACACGAAGCTGAACAGGCGCGGCAATGTCGACACGATCAAGGATTTCAACGTCGCCAGCGACAGCATCTGGCTCGACAACGCGATCTTCACCCGGCTCGGCACCGGCACGATGACAAAGCCGGGCGCGCTCGAGAGCGGCTTCTTCGTGGTGGGCTCGCGGGCGCTGGATGCGGACGATTACCTGATCTACGACAGGAATACCGGCGTGCTCAGCTACGACGCGGACGGCTCCGGAGCCAAGGCCGCCGTGGCTTTCGCCCGGCTCAAGAAGGGCCTCGCCCTCACCCACAAGGACTTCTTCGTCGTGTGACGGGCATCCGCCCTTGGCCGGGAACGGGTTGGAACGTCGGTCCCGGAAGTGGATATCCATCGATGGGATCGGCGCGACGGTCGATCCCCGGCGGAGCATCATGCGGAATACCGGATCCACTTTTCCGCACGATGGGTTATGGTGCCGGCCCATCCATCAAGCGGGCTCCTTCATGTCAGCTCCCATCCTGGTCACCGGTGCGGCCGGCTTCATCGGCTATCACGTGGCGCAGCGGCTTCTGGCCCTCGGCCATCACGTGGTCGGCGTCGACAGCTTCACGCCCTATTACGACGTGAGCCTGAAGGAGGCCCGGTTCGGGAACCTGACACCGCACAACACCTTTCTCGGCGAGCGCCTGGACCTGTCCGACGCGCAGGCGACCCGCGACCTGTTTCGGCACCACCGCTTCGAGAAGGTGATCCACCTCGCGGCCCAGCCCGGGGTGCGCTTCGTCGATCCGCAGCCCTATGCCGCCTCGAACCTGATAGGCTTCATGAACGTGCTGGAAGCCTGCCGGCACGGCGAGATCCAGCACCTCGTCTATGCCTCGTCGAGCTCGGTCTACGGGGCCAACCGCAAGCTGCCCTTCTCCGAGCACGACAGCACCGATCACCCGATCAGCCTCTATGCCGCCACCAAGAAGGCGAACGAGATGATGGCGCATTCCTACGCCTCCCTGTTCGGCCTGCCCGCCACGGGCCTGCGCTTCTTCACCGTCTACGGCCCCTGGGGCCGCCCCGACATGGCGGTCTACAAGTTCACCCATGCCATCGCCGAGGGCCGCCAGATCGAGGTCGCCAATGCGGGCCGGGTCTGGCGCGACTTCACCTATGTGGACGACATCGTGGAAGGCATCGTGCGACTGGTGGACCGGGTGCCCCTGCCCGATCCGGCCTGGAACGCGGAGAGCCCCGACCCGGCCATCAGCCCGGCCCCGCACCGGGTCTACAACATCGGCAACGATTCCCCCGAGGAAGTGAACGACCTCATCGCGCTGATCGAGGATTCGCTGGGCACGAAGGCCAGGCGCGTGGACGTGCCGCTGCCGCCCGGCGACGTGCTGGAGACCCGCGCCGACGTGACGGACCTGCGCCGCGACGTGGGCTTTGCACCCTCGACCTCGCTGAAGGAAGGCATCCGCCGCTTCGTCGAATGGTACCGCGGGTATCACAAGGCCTGAGATGATCGTCGTCTTCGCCCTTCTTGCCGCGGCGCTCCTGTCGGCCGCTCTCATCGTTGCGTTGAAGCCCCTGCTCGTCCGCTATGCGCTGGCGCGGCCGAATGCGCGCTCGAGCCACAAGGCGCCGACGCCCCAGGGCGGAGGGATCGCGGTTCTGGCCGCGACCATGTTCATCGCCGGCATTGCCGCGGCTTGGATCGCGCTGCCCTTCTGGGATTTCATCATCGTGGTCGCGGCTGCCGTCGCCTTCGCGGTGATCGGCACGGCGGACGATATCCGCCCGCTGCCCGTGTGGCTGCGCCTCGCCATGCAGTTTGCAGGCGTCATGGCCGTCGTGTCTCAATCGGATGTCCGCCTGTTTCCCGATGTCGTGCCCCACGCCCTGGAATGGGGCTTTCTGGTCGTCGGCGGGGTCTGGTTCGTCAACCTCGTCAACTTCATGGACGGGCTCGACTGGATCACCGTTGCGGAAATGGTCCCGATCACCGCCTTCATCGCGGGCCTGGGGCTGGCCGGAATCATGCCCCTGTGGATCGCGGTTCTGGCTGCAGCGCTCTGCGGAGCCCTTCTCGGCTTCGCCCCCTTCAACAGGCCCGTCGCCCGGCTCTTCCTGGGGGACGTGGGCTCCCTGTCCATCGGCCTCCTCGTCGGCTGGATGCTGCTGCACCTTGCCGGAACCGGCGCGCTCGCCGCGGCCCTCCTGCCGCCGCTCTATTACCTGATGGACGCCACGATCACCCTGCTGCGCCGCCTCGCGCGGCGCGAGAAGGTCTGGGAGGCGCATCGCAGCCATTTCTACCAGAAGGCCACCGACAACGGCTTCTCGGTCCTTCAGGTCGTCGCCCATGTTTTCGGGCTCAACCTTGTCCTGGCCGGTCTCGCCGCTATGACCCTTGTCTGGCCCTCGGGCGCGGTGCAGGTCGCGGCGCTCGCCCTCGGGGCCGCTCTCGTCGGCCTGGTCCTCAGGCGCTTCTCCACCCCCCGCCAGAAAATTCCTTTGGAGGTTTCCCGATGAACGCACCCCTGATTGCCCTGACCGGCGCCACGGGTTTCATCGGGCGGCATCTCCTGAACGAGCTGCCGAAGCGCGGCTACCGGGTCCGGGTGCTGCTGCGGCGGCCCTCCGAGGTGCCGGCCGACGCGTCGAGCGCGGTGATCGGCGACATCGCGTCCCCGCACAACATGGCGGCGGCGCTGCGCGACGTGGACATGGTGATCCATTCGGCCGGCCTGGCGCACGCCATGTCGGGGCGGCCGGAGGACGATTACCGGACCATCAACACGGAGGCGACCGTCAGGCTCGCCCAGGCGGCCGAGCGGGCCGGGGTGAAGCGTTTCGTGTTCCTATCCTCGATCCGGGCCCAATCCGGCCCGACGGCGGAAGGCATTCTCACGGAAGCGGAGGCGCCGCAGCCCACGGACCCTTACGGCCGCTCGAAGCTCGAGGCCGAGCGGGGGCTTTCCGCCCTCGGGCTCGACTGGGCGGCGCTTCGCCCGGTGCTCGTCTACGGCCCGGGCGTGAAGGGCAACATGGCGGCCCTCCTGGGCCTGGCGCAGTCGCCCTGGCCCCTGCCGCTCGGTGGATTGAGCGCCCGGCGCTCGCTTCTCTCCCTCGACAACCTGGCGGCCGCCGTGGACACGGTGCTGCGCGCCCCGGGCCCCCTGAAGCGCCCCTTCATCGTGGCCGATCCGGAGCCGGTCACGATCCCCGAGATGGTCGCGGCCCTGCGCGAGGGTCTCGGCCGCGGGCCGGGATTGATCCCGGTGCCGTCCTTCATCCTCAAGGGGGCGGCTGCCCTGGCCGGTCGGGGCGAGGCCTATGAGCGCCTGGCGGGCTCCCTGGTCGCGAGCCCTCAGGCCCTGCGGGAGCTGGGCTGGCAGCCGGTCAGTTCGACGCGAGACGCGCTTGCGGAACTGGCTCGCCAGGCTGGGGCGCGGACTCCCGGCGCTTGAACTCCGGGATGGCATCCTCGAACACCTGCTCGGCCAGGGCCCGGTCGCCGCTCGCGATGGCGCGGTCGAGAGCCTGCAGCCACTGATCGACCCTGTCCCGGTCGGCGAAGATCGGCTTGGCCGCCATGACGCCATCGATGCCGATCTCCGTGCGCGGCTCCTCGCGGGCGAAGAGGATCTCGTGCAGGCGTTCGCCGGGGCGCGTGCCCGTGACGGCGATCTCGATGTCCTCGCCCGGCTCGTAGCCGGCGAGCCGGATCATGCGCTCGGCCAGCTCGTAGATCCGCACCGGCTGGCCCATCTTCAGCACATAGACCGAGGCGCGCTCGTCGCCGTTGCTGCGCTCCGTGAGGGCGCGGCTCTCCTCCGCGTGGGAGGCCGAGGTGAGCACCAGGTCGGCCGCCTCGCGGGTGGTCATGAAGTAGCGCACCATGTCGGGATGGGTGACAGTGATCGGCCCGCCGCGGGCGATCTGCGCCTTGAACTTCGGCACCACGGAACCGACCGAGCCCAGCACGTTGCCGAAGCGCACGGCGATGATCCGGGTGGCGCCGTTGCGGCCCATGAACTCGGCATCGAGCGCCTGCCCGTACATCTCGGCGAAGCGCTTGGTGGCGCCGAGCATCGAGACCGGATCGATGGCCTTGTCGGTGGAGATCATCACGATGGTGTCGGCCCCGGCCTCCACGGCCGCGTCGGCCACGTTCACCGAGCCGAAGACATTGGTCTTGATTCCCTCCGTCCAGTGCCTCTCGAGATAGGGCACGTGCTTGAGGGCGGCCGCGTGGAAGACCACCTCGGGCCTGAACTCGCCCATGACCTCGCGCACCCGCTCCCGGTCGCGCACGTCGGCGATGACGCCGTCCACATTGGTGTCGCTCGACAGCAGGGTCGGGTTTTCCAGGATATGGTGCAGGGACGGCTCGGAGCTTTCGAGGATCATGAGGTCGCTCGCCCCGAAGGCGACCACGCGGGTGCAGATCTCCGACCCGATGGAGCCGCCGCCGCCCGTGACGAGCACGCGCTTGCCGCGGATGAAGGTCTCGAGCCGCTTCCGGTCGATCTGCACGGTCGGGCGCAGGAGCAGGTCCTCGATCTCCAGGGGCGCCAGCTCGGCATCGCGCATGCCCTCGCCGAGGCTCGTGACCCGCACCAGGGGCAGGCCGAGGCGGCGGGCGCGGGCGAGCAGCATGTCCGGGTTCGCCTCCGGCGTCAGGGCGCTCGGGGTCGCCAGCAGGCGGCGGATGGGCGTGCCCCGCTCCTGGAAATCCTGAACGACCTGATCGAGGTCGACGAAGCTGCCCAGAACCGGGACCCCGCGCATGGATTGCCCGAGATCGTCGGTGCGGTAGGACAGGATGCCCTTGGGTTGCGTCTTCTTGACGGTGCCCGCCTCGATGGCCCGCAGGACCACCTCCACGTCGCTGACGCGCCCGAGCAGCAGGGTCGGGGTACTGGCGTCGCGCTGGAGGGTGTGGCGCGAGCGCGCATATTTCAGGTAGCGGAAGGCCAGCCGCGGGCCCCCCAGCAGGAACATCTGGATCAGCCAGTAGAGCGCGATGGTGATCTTGCCGAAGAAGAAGGTACCCCGGAGCTGCGGCGAGACGAGGACGTAGTCGACCACCAGCAGGGCGACGGCCAGGATCGTCGCGGCCCGGAAGATGTTGAACAGGTCCGGAAGCGACGCGAAGCGCCACTTGGACTTGTAGAGCTGGGACCACCAGTAGACCACGCCGGCAAAGGCGATGAAGGGCGGCAGGAAGAGCGGCAGATGGGCTAGGCGCTCGTTCAGGAACGGGCCCTCGAAGCGCACGTAGAAGGTCGCGACGACGGCGATGCCCGTCATCACGAGATCATGCACGATGATAAGCGCTTTCTTGAAACCCTGACGTTTCATAAACCTGCCATCCCCAGAGCATCGGACCCAAAAGTGGAATCCACTTTTGGGTCCGATGCTCCACCCTTTGAAGAGCGCATTGTTCTTCGCGGACCCAGCGGGCCGCGCTAGCGAAAACCGGATCCACTTTTCCGCACAATGCGCTAGCCCCGGCGTATGGCAGGGCTCATGCCTTTGTCAATGTAAGACCGTCACGGATGGTATGCGCACAAATACCATTGTCAGGCGTCCGGCAGGGGGCTCTGAGCCACCACGGCGAGATGGCCCGCCTGCCTCAGGACCTTGGCCCGGATGCCGAAGATCGCTGCCAGCCGCGCCTCGGTCAGCACCGCCTCGGGCGGGCCGAAGGCGGCGATTTTCCCCTGATTCAGGAGGACGATATCGTCGGCGAAGCGGGCCGCGAGCGTCAGGTCGTGCATGATGGCGGCCACCGTCGCGCCTCCCCGTGCGCACCCTTTCAGGACATCGAGCACCACGAGCTGATGGCGCGGATCCAGCGCCGCGACGGGCTCGTCGACCAGCAGCACCGGGGCCTGCGTCGCGAGAGCGCGGGCCAGGAGCACCCGGCCGCGCTCGCCGCCGGACAGGGCCGTGGCCGGGCGCTGGGCGAAGCCCTGCAGCCCGACCGCCCGGAGCGCCGAGGCGACCGCCTCCCGGCCGGCTTCCGGCAGGCGTTCCGGCGCCTCCCCATGCGGCAGGCGCCCGAGGGCGACCACGCTGGCCACCGGCAAGGGCCAGGCCACGCTGCCGCCCTGGGGCAGATAGGCGATGGAACGCGCCCGCTCGGCGGCGCGCATCCGGGCCAGGGGAGCGTCGCCCAGGGCGACATCGCCCCCGGCGGGCTCCGTCAGCCCGGCGAGGCTCCGCAGCAGGGTGGTCTTGCCGGCCCCGTTGGGGCCGAGGACCACCGTGAAGCGCCCCGGCTCCAGGGAGAGGTCGATCCCGTCGAGGGCGCGACGGCGTCCCAGATCCACCGACAGGGAGCGGGCTTCGAGACGCATCATGCGGGCGTCTCCACCAGCTCCGCCTTGCGCCGGGCGATCACCCAGAGGAAGAACGGTACCCCGAGCAGGGCCGTCAGCACGCCGATCTTCACCTCCGCGCCCGACGGGACGAGGCGCACGGCGCAATCGGCGGCGAGCAGCAGGGCCGCCCCGGCGAGCCCCGCCGGAACGAGGGTGCGGGCCGGGTCGTAGCCCACGAAGGGACGCACGAGATGGGGCACGACGAGGCCGACGAAGCCGATGGAGCCGGCCACGGCCACCGAGGCCCCGGTGCCGATGGCGGCGCCCGCGACGATCAGCCCCCGCAGGAGCGCCACATTGGTCCCGAGGCTCCGCGCCGTCTCCTCGCCGAGCGCGAGCGCCCGCAGGCCCGAGGAGGCCCACAGGATCAGGGCCGAGGCGAGGACGATGAAGGGAAGGGCGAGCCCCACATGGACCATGGACCGGTCCTCGAAGGAGCCGAGGAGCCAGAACACGATTTCCGTTACGGCGAAGGGATTGGGCGAGAGGCTGATCGCCAGCGACGTGCCCGCCCCGGCCAGGGAGCCGACGGCGAGCCCCGCGAGCACCAGCACCACGATGGTGGCGCCCCGCCCCGCGACCGCCACCACGAGGGCGATGGAGAGCAGAGCCCCGGCGATCGCGGCGAAAGGCAGGGCCCAGGACAGGGTGCCGACGAGCCCGGAATAGATCACGAGCACCGCCCCGAAGGCCGCCGCCTGCGGCGCGCCGAACACCGCCGTGTCGGCGAGCGGGTTGCGCAGCAGGCCCTGCAGCCCCGCGCCCGAGAGCCCGAAGACCCAGCCGATCATGAGGGCGAGGCAGGTGCGCGGCAGGCGGATCTCCCGCACCACGATGCTGGCCGCCCCCTGGTCCGACACGAGCGCCTTCAGCGCGGTCGGCGCTGTGATCGGCGCCGGTCCGATCACGAGGGACGCGAGGCTCAGGGCCCCGATCAGAACGAGGAGACCGGGGATGATGGGCGACCGGGCGAGGGACATGGTTTCACGGCTTCGTTGCTCCATCCGGATAGAGCATGAAACGACGAGATGACAAACATTCCTCGCTGCATCGCCCAGGAGCGGAACGCCCCGCTGGTGAGCGGGAGCAGGGCCTCCCAGCTCCTCTGCGGGAGAGGGCGTGGGTAGGGCAGGCCGGTGCCAGTGAGGTGTCTTTTCTTTCCCTGCAACCTCATCCTTCGGTGCGGAGCACTGGCGGTGTTTCCCTCCCCACCCCTCTCAGGCCTGCCTGAGAGGGGCATCCTCTTGCGCAAGTCGGGAACACCCGACTTG
>JAEWKH010000079.1 GCA_023386155.1 Pseudomonadota bacterium | reverse complement strand
ATCAACCTCTGACCTCATCCTGAGGAGCCTGCGTGAGCAGGCGTCTCGAAGGAGGATCCAGAGAGCACTGGAGGCGCCCTGATCCTTCGAGACGGATTGCTGACGCAATCCCCTCAGGATGAGGGCTTGGGATGTGCCGAATGATGAACCAACCGTTGAAGGCCGACGCTTGATCAGCCTTATGTGCAATCATCAATAGGCTGCGGAGACCCGCATCTCGTCCTCGACGTCGAACAGGCGCTGGCCTTGCAGCACCACCACGGGCGAGCCGACCGGGACGCGGCTGTGGAGATCGATGATGTCCTGGTTGAACAGGCGGATGCAGCCGCTCGACACCGATTGGCCGATGGACCACGGTTCGGTGGTGCCGTGGATGCGGTACATGGTGTCGCGGCCGCCCTCGTAGAGGTAAAGGGCGCGCGCGCCGAGCGGGTTGTTCAGGCCGCCCGCCATGCCGCCGGCCCATTTTGCGTTGCGCTCGGGCTCGCGGCGGATCATGGCGGCGGTGGGCGTCCAGTTCGGCCACGTGGCCTTGCGGCCGACGCGGGCGCGTCCGCTCCAGGCCATGCCTTCCTTGCCGACGCCGATGCCGTATCGGATGGCGCGGCCGCCCTCGCGCACGAGGTAGAGGTAGCGGGAAGCGGTATCGACCACGATGGTGCCGGGCTCCTCGCGGCCGTAATAGGCGACCTCGCGGCGCAGGAAGCGCGGATCGACCTCGGAAATGTCGGTGGCGGGCAGGGGATGGGGCTCGTCCGGACGCGGTCCGTACATGGCGGCATAGGCGGGATCGATGCGGCGCACGGCTTGCTGCTGAGGGGATTGCGTCGAGACACAGGCCGCCAGGGCCATGGGAAGAAGAACCGCGAGGAAGCGGATTGCGTATTTCAACGGTGACGGGCGCGAAGCCAAGGCAGCAAACATCAGTGGGGTGACCTGCAGTTTCTGTTTTTGGATGCATTTGCCGTCGCTTAGGAGCGACCGCATGACTCATGAAGAGACATAGCCTTGGGGGTGACGACAAGGTGGATCTCGCATGGCGGAAATGTGGCGAAGATCCAGTGTGGTTTGCAAGACACAGTATTTTGAACGTGTCGATCCAATCGACTGGAAGGGAGTTAACTCTTTGGTCAGGTTCGTTAAGGTTCCTGTCCCATCCCGGCCATCGAACGAGCGGTTTACATGCAGCGCGTACCCATTCGGATGCTCACGATCTGCGGCATCTCGGAATTGCCCGACCAGCGCGAGCGGTCGGTCACGCACGTCCTCTCCATCCTCGATCCGGACCATCCCGATCCGGAGGCGTTCGGGGCTTACGATCCTCATCACAGGACCATCCTGCGCTTCCACGACATCATTCAGCCGATCCCCGGCATGATCCTGCCTGCTCCGTCGGATGTGGAAGCCGTCCTTCGCTTCGGCGACGAGGTGTCGGCGGGGCGGCCCGCCCCTGCGGAGGGGCACCTGCTCGTCCATTGCCACATGGGCGTCTCGCGCTCGACCGCCGCGATGCTGACCCTCATGGCCCAGTCCAATCCGCACGAAAGCGAGGACGACCTGTTCGAGCGGCTGGCGGAGATCCGGCCGCAGGCCTGGCCGAATTCCCTCATGATCGGCTTCGCGGACGAGTTCCTGGAGCGCCGGGGGCGGCTCACCGAGGCCCTGCGGCGTCATTACGGCCGGCAGCTCCGGCGCATGCCGAACTACGTGCAGCTGATGCACGATCTCGGCCGCGGCCGCGAGGTCGAGATGGCCGCATGAGGGCGCCTTGTGAAGCTCTCAGCTCATTCTGAGAGCCTGGCCCGTCATTCGTGGAGAGCCGCAAACGCCGCAACTCTCCCCCTCATGGGGAGGGCTGGTCCAGCGTGCGGCCGATGCGACGCGCCCGAGGGTGTTGCCGTGACAGAACGCTGCCTTTTGGCTATACTTCGCACCATAGAGCGTTCGCCGTAACGCCATGATTGGCTTGCCTTTTCCTCGCCATCCAACAGTTCTCGAGGAGAGGATGATATGGCCCAGCTTGATGAAGCCAAGCTTGATGAAGCCAAGCTTCAATCGTTCGTCGGCAAAATGCTCGGCGACCTCGGTGGAGCATTCAGCATACCGACTGTCAGGATCGGCCTGAGATTAGGCCTGTTCAAGACATTGCATCGAACCGGCCCGGTTTCAGCCGCCGATCTGGCGGCCGCCGCGGGCGGGTTGACGGAGCGATATGTCAGGGAATGGGCCCTGGCACAGGCGGCCAATGGATACATCGATTACGACAGCCGTTCCGAGACGTTCAGTCTCTCGCCCGAGCAGGCAATGGTGTTCGTCAACGAGGACAGTCCCGTGTATCTCGAAGGCGCTTTCGATATCGCGGCAGCGATGATCGAAGCAGAACCGAAGGTCGAAAACGTCTTTCGGACCGGGCGCGGCGTTCGGTGGGGGGATTCGGCGGGGTGCCTGTTCTGTGCGACCGGCGCGTTCTTCCGTCCCGGTTACGTGAACAATATCGTGCAGAACTGGCTGCCGGCCCTTCAAGGTGTCGTGGAGAAGCTCTCTTCGGGGGCCAAAGTTGCCGACGTTGGATGCGGTGTCGGTTTCTCGACAATCCTCATGGCGAAAGCGTACCCGAATTCCACCTTCATCGGTTACGACTTCCACGAGCCGTCGATCCGGGAGGCCGAGAGCCATACCCGGACGCATGGGCTGGAGGACCGGGTCAAGTTCGTCGCGGCAACAGCCAAGGACATCAAGGACGATGGCTTCGACCTCGTGACCAGCTTCGACTGTCTCCATGACATGGGTGATCCTCGAGGTTGCGCCGATCACATGCGCCACATTCTCAAGAGGGACGGCTCGTGGATGATCGTCGAGCCCATTGCCGGCGATCGTCCCGACGACAACATGAACCCCGTAGGCCGCCTCTATTACAATGCGTCGACCATGATCTGCGTACCAACCTCGCTCGATCAGGAAGTGGGCGAAGGACTGGGGGCTCAGGCCGGCGAGGCAAAGCTTTCGGAGGTCATCCGCTCAGGCGGCTTCAAGCAGGTGAGAAGAGCCTTTGCTGGGCCCTTCAACATGGTTCTGGAGGCACGCTGATCGTCGCAGAGCGTGGCGGGGAAGCGCTCGTGGCTGATTTCCTGTTCCAGGGAACCCGCCACGTGGACGGCTTCGTCCGCGCGGGCTTGAGTTCCCGATGCCCTATCGTCCCGCAGCCTTTCCGAGCACGCCGAACTTCGCATCCGGCTTTGCCGGGAGCGGCACGGCGTCGTCGTTCGCCAGCTCCTCGATGATCGGGCAATGGGGGCGGGAGTCGCCGTGGCAGTTCCGGGCGAGATGCTTCAGGGTCGAAGCCATCTCCTGCAGTTCCCGGATCTTGCGTTCGAGCGTCCCGACATGTTCGAGCGCGATGGCCTTCACGTCCTTGCTCGCCCGCTCGCGGTCCTGCCAGAGGGACACGAGATCGGCGATCTGCTCGACGGAGAAGCCGAGGTCCCGCGAGCGCCGGATGAACCGCAGGGTATGCACGTCATGGTCCGAATAGACCCGGTAGCCGGATTCCGTGCGCAGGGTCTTCGGGATCAGCCCGATGGATTCGTAGTAGCGGATCATCTTGGCCGAAACGCCCGAGGCTGCGGCTGCCTGTCCGATATTCATGCGACACCTTCGACGGTTCGAGTGTGGGTGGTCGCCTGCGCCGACGCGATGGGAGCGCTGAAGCGGCGCAGGCGCAGGGCATTGCCGAGAACGAAGACGCTGGACAGCGCCATGGCGCCGGCCGCGAAGATCGGCGAGAGCAGGGTGCCGTTGACGGGATAGAGCACGCCCGCCGCGACCGGGATCAGCAGCACGTTGTAGGCGAAGGCCCAGAACAGGTTCTGCTGGATGTTGCGGATGGTCGCCTTCGACAGGGCGATGGCATTGACCACGCCGCGCACGTCGCCCGACATGAGCACCACGTCGGCGCTCTCGATGGCGATGTCCGTGCCGGTGCCGATGGCGATGCCGATATCGGCCTCCGCGAGCGCGGGCGCGTCGTTGATGCCGTCGCCCACGAAGGCGACCGCGCCGTGCTCCCGGCGCAGGCGCTTGACCACCTCGACCTTGCCGTCGGGCAGGACCTCGGCCACCACCTCGTCGATGCCGATGCGCTTCGCGATGGCCTCGGCGGTCCTGCGGTTGTCGCCGGAGACCATCGCGACCTTCAGGCCGAGTGCGTGGAGAGCCGCAATGGCTTCCGGCGTCGAGGGCTTGATCGGATCGGCGACCGCGATGATCGCCGCGAGCCCGCCGTCGATGGCCGCATAGAGCGGGCTCTTGCCCTCGGCGCCGAGACGGGCCGCGATCTCCGCGAAGCCGGAGACGGGCAGGCCGAGCTTCGCCATGAAGCGGTCCGCGCCCACATCCACCTTCCGTCCCTCGACGAGGCCCGAGACGCCGAAGCCCGGTACGGCCTCGAACCTGTCGGTCGCGGGCAGGGCGGAGCCGCGTCGCTCGGCGGCCGCCGCGATGGCCTGCGCGATCGGATGCTCGGAGCGGCTTTCCACGGCCGCCACCAGCCGCAGCGCCTCGGCCTCGGAGAAGCCGGGAGCCGTCACGAAATCGGTCAGCTCGGGGCGGCCCTGGGTCAGGGTGCCGGTCTTGTCGAGGGCCACGACGCCGACCTCCTTGAGGCTCTGCAGGGCCTCGCCCTGGCGGAACAGCACCCCGAGCTCCGCCGCCCGGCCGGTGCCGACCATGATCGAGGTCGGGGTCGCCAGACCCATGGCGCAGGGGCAGGCGATGATCAGCACGGCGACCGCATTGACCAGCGCGAAGGTGAGGGCCGGATCGGGGCCGAGGACGAGCCAGACCACGAAGGTGAGAGCGGCTGCCGCCATGACGGCCGGGACGAACCAGGCGGTCACCCGGTCGACGAGGGCCTGGATCGGGAGCTTCGAGCCCTGCGCCTGCTCGACCATGCGGATGATCTGGGCCAGCACCGTCTCGGCGCCGATGCGGGTGGCGCGGAAGGTGAAGCTGCCGGTCCGGTTGATGGTACCGCCTACCACTTCCTTGCCTTGGGATTTCTGCACCGGAACCGGCTCGCCCGTGATCATCGATTCATCGACGAAGGAAGAACCTTCCACCACTTCACCATCGACCGGGATCTTCTCGCCGGGCCGGACCTGGACGAGATCGCCGGTCAGCACTTGGTCGAGGGGGATTTCCAGGGGCTCGCCGCCCCGCACCACGCGGGCGGTCTTCGCCTGCAGCCCCATGAGCCGCTTGATCGCCTCGGAGGTGCGGCCCTTGGCCTTCGCCTCGAGAAAGCGGCCGAGCAGGATCAGGGTCACGATCACGGCCGCGGCCTCGAAATAGACGTTCTCCATCCCGGCCGGCAGGAATCCCGGCAGGAAGGTCGCCACCACCGAATAGGCATAGGCCGCGCTCGTTCCGAGGACGACGAGCGAGTTCATGTCCGGCGACCCGCGCAGGAGGGCCGGGACACCCTTCCGGAAGAAGCGCAGGCCGGGGCCGAAGAGGACGAGCGTGGTGAGGGCGAATTGCAGGTACCAGCTGGTGCGATGCCCGAGCGTTCCCATCACCCAGTCATGAACGGCCGGGATGAAATGGGAGCCCATTTCGAGGATGAAGACCGGCAGGGTGAGGATCGCCGCGACAGCCAGGGATCGCCGGAGACCGGCAATTTCGGCCTCCCGTGCCAGCTGTTCCCGGTCCGTCTGGCCGCTCCCGCTCTGGACCGGCTTTGCCTCGTAGCCCGTCTGCTCGACAGCGCCGACCAGGCGGCTCACGATGTCCGGGCTGCCGAGATAGCGCACGGAAGCGCGCTCGGTGGCCAGGTTGACGGATGCGTCCACCACGCCGGAAACCCGCCTGAGCGCCTTCTCGACCCGGTTGACGCAGGAGGCACAGGTCATGCCTTCGATCGCCAGCTCGATTGCGTCCTCGGACGGTTCGTAGCCCGCCTTCCGGATGGCGTCCGCGACAGCCGCCGGGTTGGCCTGCGAGGGTGCGAACTCCACGTGAGCCCGTTCTGTCGCCAGGTTGACGCTCGCGGCTGTGACGCCGTCCACCGCGCGGATCGCCTTCTCCACGCGGCCGACGCAGGAGGCGCAGGTCATGCCCTGGATAGGAATGTCGATGCTGTCTATGGAAGCAAGCGTGCCGGCGGTCATGGCGAGTCTCCTGAACCTCATATAGGATGAGGGTGTAATCCTTCCAATCATGGGAAGGTCAAGCGGTTCGCGCAGTGACGGCAGGGAGAGTTGTCTTGGCGCCAAGCCTTGCTTAGGGGAACCATGCTTGAAGCTGGGTCATTGATCCGACACGTTCGCCGCTTAGGTGGCGAGGGCAATTTCCTGCTTGTGCCGAACGATGCGGTACCATTACCTGTAATGAACGACTGAGCCGGTGCTGACCTTTGAAGCATAGCGACAAACAGGGGCGACCCCTTCGAATCCTGACCTACAATGTCCATCGCTGGCTCGGCACGGACAGGCAGATCTCACCGCAGCGCATCGCGGAGGTCATCGCGTCCTGCAATCCGGACATCGTGGCTTTGCAGGAGGTCCGTGTCGGCCGGGTGCGGGCAGGGGAGGTGGATCAGGCGGCCGCAGTCGCTTCCGGGCTCGGCATGGACCTGCATTTCCAGCCCACGATCCGCATCCTCGGCGAGCAATATGGCATTGCCGTCCTGACCCGACATTCGTCGCGGATCGTGCGATCCGGGCGGCTCCCCACGCAATCGACGAGGCCGTCCTTCGAGAAGCGCAGCGCCCTCTGGGTCGCCGTCGAGATCGAAGGCCAGACGATCCAGGTCGTCAATGCTCACCTGTCCCTGCGCTCCGGCGAGCGGCGGGCGCAGGCGGCGGCTCTCATCGGGCCGGACTGGATCGGCCATCCCGACTGCGCCGAGCCGGCCGTGCTGCTGGGGGATTTCAACGCGCCGCCGTACTCCCGGTCGTACCGGCTGATCGCAAACCGCATGCGGGACGCCCAGCTCTCCAATTCCTTTGGGGAGCCGCAACCGACGTTTCACACCCGAGCCCCCGTGCTGCGACTCGACCATGTCTTCGTCACGAAATCCATCGAAGTGGTCGATGCCGGTCCGGTCAGGAACCCATTGACGCGGGTGGCGTCCGACCATTTCCCGCTCCTGGCGGAGCTGCGCGTGCGCAGGCGGCTTGGGGCGTCCGCGGAAAGCCAAGCCCGTGCGGGCGAGTTCCTTTAAGTTCTTTCGCCGACTAAACGAAATATCGAAGCAAACCCTCTGAAGTGCCTTGAATATGTTACCTTGTGACATAGTAATAACGCGTTCCGGTATGTTATAAAATAATGCTGAACAAACCCAGAGCGCGGAACTATGATGAAGCTTTACTATACACCTGGAGCCAGCTCCCTTGCGCCGCGTATTGTTGCTTTCGAGGCGGGGTTGGAGATTGAGTACGACAAGGTCGATTTGAAGACCCGTACGACGGCTTCGGGGCGTGACTACATCAGGATCAACCCCAAGGGGTGCGTTCCGGCCCTGGCCGTGCCGAACGGCGAGGTCCTGTCCGAAGTGCCGGTCATCCTGGAGTACCTCGCGGACCAGGCGCCATCGGTGCAGCTCTTTCCGCCGCCGGGCTGCTGGGAGCGTTACCGGGTCAAGGAGTGGCTCGACTTTACCGGGGTCGAGCTTCACAAGGGGTTCGATCCATTGTGGGAGGCCCCTCTGCTTCCCGAGTTGCGTCAGCTGGCCGTGAGCCGCCTCCATCAACGCTTCGCCTACCTGGATCACTGCCTCCGGGGGCAGCTCTATCTCGCGGGACACCAGTTCACCGCTGCCGACGCCTATTGTTTCACGGTCCTGAGCTGGACCCGTTTCCACAGAATCGACCTGTCCGACTATTCGGCGCTTCAGGAGTTCATGAAGCGGATCTCCAATCGCCAGATGGTCAAGTTGGCCCTGCAGGCCGAAGGGCTGCCGGTCGCGGCGGAACCATCGGACCTGCAGGTGGATCCGCTTTTCGGAGCCATCCGTTGTCCTTCGCTCTGAACGGGGTTCACCGTTATGCTCCAAGCGCCGGTTCCGCTCGACGACGGCAATCCGACCCTGGGGATTCCAAAACCCTTGCCACGAAACCGCCGGGCCGCTAGAGCATCGGACCCGAAAGTGGACTCCGCTTCTGGGATCCACTCCGATGCTCTCTCTTTGCTTGGCGCATCGTTCGGGCGGAAAACGGGATACACTTTCCGCACGATGCGCTGAGCACCCGGTGCCATGCTTCCTGTTTCCGTTTTCATCATTGCCAAGAACGAGGCCGATCGGATCGGGGCGACCATCCGGGCCATCCGGGGGCTGACGGACGATATCGTCGTGGTCGATTCAGGCTCGACCGACGGAACCCAGGCGGTCGCCCAGGATCTCGGCGCCCGGGTGATCTACAATCCCTGGCCCGGATACGGGCTCCAGAAGCGCTTTGCGGAAGACCAGTGCCGGCACGAGTGGCTCCTGAACCTCGATGCGGATGAGGAGGTCTCACCGGAACTGCTGGCCGAGATCCGTGGCCTGTTCGCCCATGGCGAGCCTCCCTGCCAGGCCTATGGGATCAGGATCGCCGAGACCTATCCGGGGGAGAGCGCTCCCCATCCGCTGGCTTATCGGGTCGCTCCCGTCCGGCTCTATCGCCGGGATGCCGGCCGGTATTCCTCCTCACTGGTCCATGACCGTGTCGACCTGAAGCCGGGAACGTCGGTCGGCAAGCTCAAGGGCCTCGTGCATCACCGGTCCGTGCGCTCCCTCGGCGACCAGCTCGCCAAGCTCAACAGCTATGCCGATCAGCAGGCCGTGGACCTCGAGGTGAGGGGCATCTCGATCCCCACATGGCGGGTCTATTTCGAGTTTCCCGCGGCGTTCCTGAAGGCCTATTTCGGCCGGCTGCACTTCCTGCGCGGCACCTACGGGTTCCTGATCGCCATGAACTACGCCACCTGGCGCCACCTGCGCCTGGCAAAGCACTACGAGCGCAAGCGCGTGGGAGCCCGTGCAAAGTCGAGTGCACGGACCGAGAGGGCCTGACGTATAGAGAAATCAGAGGGCGGCGATGACCTGGATCTCGAGCTTGTAGTCCGGGTTGGCCAGTCTCGCCTCGACGCAGGCCCGCGCCGGAGCCTGACCGGGGACGACCCAGGCATCCCAGACGGCGTTCATCTCGTCATAGAAGGCCATGTCGGCCAGCCAGATCGTCGCCTGCAGCAGCCTGGACTTGTCGCTGCCGATCTGGACGAGGGACTCCTCGATTTGCCCGAGGATGTCCCGGGTCTGTTCCGTGACTGAGAGATCCATCGTCGTCTCGGGGACATAGCCCGAGAAATAGGCTGTCCCGTCATGGATCACGAGATCGCTGTAGCGTGCCGCGACGCCGATCCGCCGGATGTCTGTCACCGTGGAACTCCCCTCAACTCAATTCATCGCGGGCTCCTACCATAGGTCACGCTGGAGCAACAGCGGAGCAGCTCCGGCAGTCCATGCGTGGCGGCCTGTCATCGGAAGGTCGAGAAAAACCCTTCGTCCGGAGGCTCCCTGGAGCTGCCGACGTGACAACGCGCTTGGCGGGAATGCCGGG
>JAEWKH010000026.1 GCA_023386155.1 Pseudomonadota bacterium | reverse complement strand
CGCCTGCTCCCACGGCCGCGCCGACCGGCCCGCCGACCAGGGCGCCGATGCCCGCGCCGGCGAGCGCGCCGCCCAGGGAGCCGCCGATGAAGTCACCCGACGCGGTATAGACCGGGCGACCTCCGTTCAGCGCCTGGCTGGTCATGCCGTGATCCTTGATCATGTTCTCGGCATAGCGGCGCACGGCGGGGTTGCGCGAGCGTTCGAGGGCAAGCCGGCTCGATGCGATCTCGAACGCGTCCGATTGAGCCGCCATCGTGCGGTAGGTCTGGCTGTCCATGACTTGTGCGGAGGCCGGGACGGCCGAAACGGATGCAAGCAAAGCCGCGAGGGGAAGATATTTCTTCATGGGACGAACTCCTGTTTCCGGGATCGCAGAACACCGCGCGAAGCCCACGGGCTTGCAAGGTTCATGGGTGGCTGCTGCACCCCTTCAACGGGATTCGATCTGAGCGGTTCCAGAAAAGTGAGGTCGAATGGAGCAGAACTCCCGCTGCGGCTGCCAAGCCTTGGTGGCTGTAGCGCTGATGGGCAGTAGAGGATTAACTTATGATAGCGAAAATGCGTGCTTCTTCTTCGAAGCTTGGCCTCAAGATCGTATATTATGCTTGATACGTATGGCTTCCTGGTGCCTTAAGACTTCTAGCCCGGCTGCCGAATGCGGGCGAGGGAGAGCATCCCCATTCCTCCGACTGTACCGTCGGGCTTCAGGCCCCTCAGCTCGGCCGTGAGGAGGAACCCGGTTTCGTCCTGCCCGATGGTGAAGAGGTGATAGCCGGCCTTGTGGGTCAGCGTCCCGCTGCGAGCCGAGGCGGACGGGGCGCCGATGACCGGAATCGGACCGCGCGGCCCGTCAAGATGGGCGAGCGATCCCACATGGTTGTGCCCGTGCAGCACGAGCTCCGCGCCGACCCGGCAGAGCATCTTCTCGAAGCGGGGGGCGTCGGTAAGGTTGCGGCCCGGCTCCGCGCCGCCGACATGGGGCGGGTGGTGGATCAGGACGATCCGGAAGCAGCCCGGATCCCGCCCCAGCTCGCCGAGGATTTCCTCGACGGCCTTCATCTGCTTCGACCCGACCCGGCCGCTCGCCACGAAGGGAAGGGTGGGGATGGCGGAGGACAGGCCGACGATAGCGATGGGGCCATAGCGGCGCAGATAGGGGAAGGCGCCCTCGCGACCGTCGTCCCCCCGCGTCCAGGGCGAGACCTCCCGCAGCAGGCCGTCGAGCGAGCCGCGCACATAGGCGTCGTGATTGCCCGGCACGAAGGTGACGCGGGACGGGTCGCCCAGGCTTTCGAGAAAGACCCGGGACGTCTTCCACTCGTCGGGCAGGCCGATATTGCAGGTATCGCCCGTGCAGGTGATGTGGTCCGGGTTCTGCGCGTGGATGTCGGCGACGAGCTCCGCCAGGAGCTCCATGTCGTGAAGGTCCTGCCGGCTGCGATGCCAGTTGTACCAGCCGGTCAGGCGCTTGCTCAAAAGCTGCTTGAGGCGCGGCCGGGGAAGGGGGCCCACATGGGGATCGGTCAGATGGGCGATGCGGAACATGAGGGCCAGGTTGGTGCGCGTGGAAGCGAGAGTTCGCGCGCGCGGCCACTCACGTCAAGCGCTGCCGATGAAGATACCGGCGAGGAGCACCGGAACGCCTCCGAGGACGACCCGTCAAGTCGCGCAGCCAGGGCGAGCCCCGGCCGGTGATCTCTCCGCCGTCGGGGGAGCGCCTCGGTCAGGTGGGCGGCATGGAGTTCGTGGCCGCGTTCGACTTCCGCAAGCCTGGTGAGCCCTTCGCGTACGGATGCGTCGAGGGTCTGCCGCGCGGCCTTGTCGAAGATCTCGGCCGAGGCGGGGAAACGGTATGGAGGCGATGGCGAGCGCGATGACCTCGCGCTCGGATAGGTCGGACAGAGACTTCAGACCCGCTCGTGTTTAGAGATATCCTCAACACGATGCCGGGCATCCGCGACGCCCCCCGTGGGAGGGGCAGGATGGAAGCTCAGTACTGGGCGCCCGGGATCAGGGTCGAGTAGATCGAGCGGTCCTCGAGGTTGAGGGCCGGGGTCCACGAGAAGCGGGCGGAACGGTTGAGACGGGACAGGATCAGGGAGAGAAACATTGGAACACCTTTGGTTGACGCTGTCTTAGACCTTTGTCTAATGCAGGTCACGCGACAAAATACCAGAACAGCTATGCAGTAGAGGAATGGCTGCGTTCATCGTCCAGTAATCTTGTTCTGATCTGGTGGTCCGATGTCTGACTCTCCGCCACGCCGGTCGTCGCGCCTCGTTTCCCGGGTTCTCCATACTTACTGGCGCTTTTCCCGGGGGATGACCCTCGGCGTGCGCGGCGTGGTTCTCGACGACCGGAATCGGGTCTTCCTCATCCGGCACACCTATGTTTCCGGCTGGCACCTGCCCGGGGGCGGCGTCGAGACCGGCGAGACGGCCCTCGACGCCCTCGGCCGCGAGCTGCGGGAAGAGGCGTGCATCGCCATGGACGAGACGCCCGTCCTGTTCGGCGTCTTCTTCAACCGCAGGATCTCCCGGCGCGATCACGTGCTGGTCTATGTCATCCGGCGCTTCACCGTGCTGGAGGCCAAGCAGCCGGACCGGGAGATCGCCGAGGCGGGTTTCTTTCCCCTGGACCGGTTGCCGGAAGGCACGACCGCCGCCACCCGCAACCGTCTGGCCGAAATCCTCGAGGGCCAGCCGCTCTCGGCGAATTGGTGAGAGGGGGTTTGCGCGGCGTTCCCGACGCTGCTAGAGCATCGGACCCAAAAGTGGAATCCACTTTTGGGATCGGATCCGATGCTCCACTCTTTGAAGAGCGTATCGTTGAGTGCGAAAAACCGGATCCACTTTTTCGCACGATACGCTATGGCCTGAACACCTGAGGAAACGCCGAGCCAATGAGCATCACCCGGATACTGCGACGACGACACGGCTGAGATCCCGTCAGCCTCATTTCGCTCCTCCGTCTATCGCACGAGTCCGTCCATGACCGAGCTCTCGCTCCAGATCCGCACCGAACAACCCATCGATTCCGAGGCCATCGAGCGCCTGCACGAGCGCGCCTTCGGCCCGGGGCGCTTTGCCCGCACCGCCTCGCGCCTGAGGGAAGGGGCGACCCATCTGCTCGACCTGTCCTTCACGGCCCTCGTCGGGACGCTGCTGGTCGGCTCGGTGCGCATGACGCCGGTGAAGGCCGGCGACGTGCCCGCCCTGATGCTGGGGCCGCTCACCGTCGAGCCGGCCTTCGAGAGCCGCGGCATCGGCGCGGCCCTGATGCGCCGCTCGCTCGATGCCGCCAGGGCCAGGGGCCATACCCTGGTGCTGCTCGTGGGCGACGAGCCCTATTACAGCCGCTTCGGCTTCAAGCGCATCCCGCCGCAGCAATTGCAGCTTCCGGGCCCGGTGAACCCAGCTCGCTTTCTCGCCCTGGAGCTGGTCGAGGGCGCGATGGCCGGCGCGAAGGGGCTGGTGAACGCGCTTCCTGATTCAGCTGATTAGACAGGGCGGTTGGTTCGACCGCTTGTTCCCTCCCCCTTGCGGGGAGGGGTAGGGGTGGGGGTGGTTTGACTGGGTTCGAGGTTCATCCCGTTAAGCGCTGTAGCGACCGATCGCTCTCTAAATCTGACGCAGCGTTCTGACTTTACGACCCCCACCCTCAGTCCCTCCCCGCAAGGGGGAGGGAAGCTGTGGGCTTCGTCCTGTCTCACGCCCGCCGCCGTCCCTCGATCAGCCAGGCGGCCAGCGTCGAGCCGATCAGGAGCGCGAGACCGACGAAGCCCAGCGCCATCGGGAAGACGGACACGCCGCGGACGATGGCGCTGTCGCTGGGCTTGATCCCGATCCAGTCGCCGCCGGAGAAGCGCGTGCCGGAATGCACCGCGAGAATGCGCGGCACCGTGATGCTCTGATCGCCCGCCATGGCGACCCGCCGCACCGATCCGCCAGTCGCCTCGGCAATCGCGCTCAAGCCCTCCGTGGTACTGAACACGTCCATCAGCTCGCGCGGGTTCGCCGGGCCGATGCTGACGAATGTGATGAGATCGCCGGAGCGTACCGTGTGCAATCCGAGCTCGCGGCTCGCCACCTGCGCGGTGAAGAGGCCGGGGCGCGTCTCGGTGAGCGGAACGCTGCTCTCCGCGCCGCTCGGCGCGGTGACGGTCACGGGATCGGCCGTCTCCGCCATGGTCTGCCGCTCGATGCGGATGTCGCGGCCCTGCGCGCTCGCACGCAGCGCCTCCTCTTCCAGAGCCGGCTCCTTCATGAGCCAATGGGCGAGGCGGCGCAGGAGGTCGAGATGCGGCCCGCCGTCCTGGTAGCCGCGGGCCCAGAGCCAGGCATGATCGGAGAGAAGCAGCGCCACGCGGCCCTTGTCCTCCCGGCGCAGGACGAGGAGCGGCAGGTCGTTCGCCCCCGACATTAGAGTGTCGCCCGACTGAACCTGCGACCCGATGATGCGCAGCCACTCGCCCCAGGCCGGCGGCGATTGCTCCGAGCCCGGCAGGTCGCGGGTGACGGGATGCCGGTCGCCGGTATCGGTGATCTGGGCCTTGTAGGGCTGCTCGACGATGCTGCCGTTGGGCTGGCCGGGAATGATCGGGGCGAGCCGCGTCTGCGCGAGGCTGCCGTAGCTCGCGAATTCGGGGCCCGCCGCCACCAGGATCGCGCCGCCCTCGCGCACGTAGCGCACGATGTTCTCGAAATAGCTGGAGGGCAGGATGCTCTGGTTCGCGTAGCGGTCGAAGATGATCAGGTCGAATTCCTTGATCTTCTGCTGGAACAGCTCACGGGTCGGGAAGGCGATCAGCGAGAGTTCGTTGATCGGCGTGCCGTCCTGCTTCTCCGGCGGGCGAAGAATCGTGAAATGGACGAGGTCCACATTGGCGTCGGACTTCAGGAGATTGCGCCAGGTCCGCTCGCCCGCGTGCGGCTCGCCGGAAACGAGGAGCACGCGCAGCTTCTCGCGGATGCCCTCGATGGGGACGACGGCCCGGTTGTTGGCCTGGGTCAGCTCGTTGGGCAGACCTTCGACCTCGAGCTCGACCACGTTGGTGCCGCCATGCTCGATGCGCACGTCGAGCGAGAAGGGCGTGTCGGCCCGCACCTGCTGGCGGGTGAGAACCTGCCCGTCCCGGCGCACGGTCACGAGGGCCGAGCCCGTGCCGCCGCGCTCCATGATCTGCGCCCGGATGGTCTGGTCCTTGCCGACGATGCCGAAACGGGGCGCCTCGAGCAGCTTGATCTGCCGGTCGCGCTCGTCGGGGCGGCCGGTGATGAGCGCGTGAAGCGGCGCCCGGAAGCCGAGGCCTTCGACGGAGGAGGGAATGTCGTGCACCACGCCGTCGGTGACGAAGATGACGCCGGCGAGCCGGTTCGGCGGCACGTCGGCCAATCCGTTGGAGAGGGCGGCGAACAGGCGCGTGCCGTCATCGCCGCTGCCGTCATCCGCCTCGATGAAGCGGGGATCCACGTCGGCGAGCGAACCGAAGCGGCGTTCCAGCTCGGCCCGCACCTGATCGGTCATGGGAGAGCGGTCGCCGAGGGTCTGCGAGGTCGAGCGGTCGATGACCACCGCCACGATGTCCTTCACCTTCTCCCGGTCCTCCTGCACGAGCGCCGGATTGGCGAGAGCCAGGAGAACGAGCCCGAGGGCGATGGCCCGCAGGATCGCGACGGGGCCGCGGGAGAGCAGCGCAAGGATCGCCAGCAGGGCGACGGCCGCGCCGAGGGCCCAGAGGGCGTAGGTCGGGATGAGCGGGGAGAAGCTGACCGAAAGCACGAGACCTCCCCCTTACTGCCCGAGGCGTTCGAGCAGGGCCGGCACGTGAACCTGATCGGCCTTGTAGTTGCCGGTCAGCGCATACATGACGATGTTGACGCCGCTGCGATAGGAGAATTCCCGCTGGCGTTGGTCGCTGCCCACGACCGGATAGAGCCACTCGCCCCGTTGCCCGACCGCCCAGGCGGCGGCAAGGTCGTTCGACGTGATGATGATCGGCGAGACGCCGTCGCCCGAGCGGGCGGGACGGCTCGCCTCGCCCTCGGGGACGGGCGGCAGGGCCTCGACCCAGGTCTGGCCGGTGGCGTAGCGCCCGGGGAAGCTGTCGAGGATGTAGAAGGTCTTGGTGAGCACGTGATCGGCCGGCACGGGCTCCAGCTCGGGGATGTCGAGGCTCGCCAGCATCCGGCGCAGGTATTGCCCCTCCGCGGTAGGCGCTCCGTCGGGCCGGTTGCCGAAGGCGTCGCGGGTGTCGAAGATCACCGTCCCGCCACCCTTCATGAAGGCGTCGAGGCGCCGGATCGCCGCCTCGGACGGCATCGGCCGCGACGCCACGATGGGCCAGTAGATCAGCGGATAGAACGCCACCTCGTCGCGGGAGAGATCGATGCCGATGGGCTCGCCGGGCGAGAGGGCGGTCCGCTGGCTCAGCACCTGGGTCAACCCGGCGAGGCCCGCCCTGCTGGTCTCGTCGACCTGTGAATCGCCGGTGACCACGTAGGCGAGCCGCGTCACGAGAGCGGGGTTGCTGCTCTCCATCATCATGGGCAGCCGCCCGTCCTGCGCCCTCGCGTCGGAAACGGGGACGAGGAACAGGGAGGATGCGCCGAGCAGGATGGCGGCCGCGGCGCCCGCCCGGCGCAGGCGGCCGGTAAGGTTCGACAGGTGGCCGCCGAGCCACAGCGACGCGAGAGTGTCGATCAGCAGGAGCACGAGAGCGAGCATGAAGAGGGGCATGCGCAGGTCGATGGTCTGCGCCCCGGCAAGTGGCGCGATCCGCGCATTGAGCGGCGCGTAATCGAGCGGCGCGAGCCGGTCGCCCGGCAGAAGCGCATTCACGGCAAGGCTCGAATCCACCGGGCCGTAGAAGCCCGGCGGGTGCTCCCCGTTCGCACGCTCGGCATAGTTGCGTGCCACCGCGCGGGCATTCGCCGGGGGCGAGATGAAAATGCCGTAGCCGTCGAGAGTCAGTCGGGGAGCCACCGTCTCGTTCTCCGCATTACGCGCCTCCGCGTTCACATCGCCCGGCGCACCGGCGAGGGCCGTGGTCCGGCGCAGCATGTCCACGAAGAGGCCCGACAGGGGCAGGTTCGACCAGGTGGTGTCGGCCGTGACGTGGAAGAGCACGATCATGCCGTCGCCGCGCCGGTCGGCCGTGACGATGGGCGTGCCGTCGGCCAGCGATGCCCAGGTTCTGGCCGGCAGATCGCCGTCCGGCTCGGCGAGGATCTGCCGGCGGATCCCGATCTCCTCCGGAACGGGAAGGCCGAAATAGGGGCTTTCGCGGGTGAACGGCGCGAAGGTCTTCGGCGTGTCCCAGGACAGGGTGCCGCCGAGGCTGCGTCCGCCCCGGCGCAGGCGCACTGGAACGAGCTCGTCGTTGCCGGCGGCAAGCCTGGAGCCGGCGAAGCGCAGCAGCATCCCGCCGTTCTCGACGAAAGCCGTCACCCGGCCGAGGGTCTCCCGGTCGAGGCCGCCCACATCGGCCAGCACCAGAACGGAAACCTGCTCGTCGATGAGCTGGTTCACGGCGTCGGCGACGCCGCCGCGGCCGGTGCGGATCTCCGAATAGGGCGCCAGCGCGCGCTCGATATAGTAGAGGGGCGAGAGAAGCGGCTGGGCCTGATCGGAGGTGCCGCCGAAGACGAGGCCGACACGGCGGCGCTTGCCCCGCTCGTCGAGAAGATGCACGGCGCCGGCGGAGCCTTCCCCCAGGATCTCGATGCGCGCGATGGCGTTGCGGATCTCGGTCGGCAGGTCGAACGCCACATTCGTATCGGTGGCATTCTGATCGAAGGCGAAGCGCATGTCGGCCAGCGGCAGGCTCTTCAGGTCGAGCGCACGGACCGTTCCGGCATCGCGTCCGTTCGGCTCGGGCCGAACGAGCCTGACGTCGAGTTTGCCGCCGGCATTCTCCACGCCGGCAACGGCGAGGGCTGGAGCGCGATCGGCTTTCAGAACGGTGATCCGCTGCCCATTCGCCATTTGCGCCAAACCGTCGATGAAACCCTGACCGTCAACGCCGGCCACCCCGTCGCTGATCCAGACAATATTGGCTTCGGGCGTGGTTTCCATGAACCGCCTGATGGACTCGAGATGGGCCTGGCGGTCCTGCAGGTGGGGCTGCGGCTTCAACGAGCGCAGGCGCTCCAGGGCGGCGGCCGGGCTCGCGGGCTCGATTGCCGCGGGAGCGTCCGCCGTTGCCACCAGCGCGACGGTGCGCCCGTCGCGTCCGGCGGCTTCGATCCGCTCGGCGGCGAGGTTCATGCGGTCCCGCCAGTCGTGGGCTGCGGCGAAGCCGTTGTCGAGCACCATCAGGAGCGGCGAGCGGCTGTTGTCTTCAGCGAGCGGATTCCAGATCGGTCCGGCGGCCGCGAGGATGAGGAACGCGGCGAGCAGGAGGCGCAGCAGCAGGAGCCACCAGGGAGTCCGCGCGGGCATTTCCTGCTCGGGCCGCAGGTCGGCCATGATCTTCAGGGGCGGGAAGTCGACGCGCCTGGGTTGCGGCGGCGTGATGCGCAAAAGGAGCCAGATCGCGGGCAGGGCCGCGAGCGCCGTCAGGACGAGCGGAACGGAGAAGGTGAGGGGAAGGCCGAACATCGCTCAACGCCCTCCCACGCCGGTCCCGCGTGAGGTCGCCACGAGCGTCACGATGCGAAGCGCCGCTTCGCTGGCGGGACGGTCGGTGCGATGGATCGTCAGCGTCCAGCCGCGACGGCGGGCCAGCGCCTGAAGCTCCTCCCGGTGCTGCTCGATCCGCAGGCGGTAGGCCTGCCCCCAGGAGGTCGCATCGCCGATGCGGAGCGCAAGGCCGTCCTCGAGGTCGTGCAGGACGGCCTGCCCCTGGAACGGGAAGGTCTCCTCGACCGGGTCGACGATCATGACCAGGTGCCCGCGCGCTCCGCGCGAGGAGATGCCCTCGACCATGGCGGTGATGTCGCGCAAGGGGGAGAGGAAATCGCTGATCAGGATGGCTTCGTGCTGGGGCGCGACGGGAGCCTGAGGCGGCAGGTCCTCCTCCAGGGAGGCGCGGTCCGTCACCAGGGATTGGGCCATGGCCTCGGCGATCCGACGGGTCGCCCGCGGGGGCATGAGCCCCAGCATGCCGACCCGTTCCCCAGCCTCGACGAAGCAATCCGCGAGCGCCAGGCCGAGCACGATGGCGCGTTCGATCTTGGACGCCTGCGCGAGGTCCGAGACATAGCCCATGGAGGCGGAGCGGTCGATCCAGAGCCAGACGGTCTGGGCCGTTTCCCATTCGCGCTCGCGCACGTAGAGCCGGTCGTCGCGGGCCGAGCGGCGCCAGTCGATGCGCTGCGCCGCCTCGCCGGTGACGAAGGGGCGGAACTGCCAGAAGGTCTCGCCAGTGCCGGCGCGGCGGCGGCCGTGGATGCCGTGGGCGAGGTTCGCGGCGACGCGCCTCGCCTCCAGCACGAGATGCGGCATCCGGCTGGCCAGGGAGAGGGCATTCTCGGTTTCGCGGCGGCCCGGCGAACGGGCGCTTTCTGGGAGGACCCGGACACGGGCCATGGCGGAGATCCTAGCCTGCGAGCCTTGAGGTGAGCCGGCCGACGATGCTCTTGATGGTTTCCCCATCCGCCCGGGCGGAGAAGGTCAGCGCCATGCGGTGCTTGAGCACCGGTTCGGCGAGCGCCACCACGTCGGCGATAGAAGGGGCGACACGACCCTCGATCAGGGCGCGGGCGCGCACGGCCAGCATCAGGGCCTGGCTGGCGCGGGGGCCGGGGCCCCACAGGATCTTGTCGGTCACGCCGTCGATGCCCTCGCCCTCGGGCCGGGCCGAGCGGACGAGATCGAGGATCGCGTCGACCACGCTCTCGCCGACCGGGAGGCGACGGACCAGCCGCTGGGCGTTCATGAGCGCCTCCGCATTCATGATCGCCTGCGGCTTGTGCTCCTCGGCGCCCGTCGTCTCGATCAGGATGCGCCGCTCGGCCTCGCGGGTCGGATAGCCGACGTCGATTTCGAGCAGGAAGCGGTCGAGCTGGGCCTCGGGGAGGGGATAGGTGCCTTCCTGCTCGATCGGGTTCTGGGTGGCGAGCACATGGAAGGGCTGGGGCAGGTCGTGCCGCTCGCCGCCCACGGAGACGTGATGCTCCTGCATGGCCTGGAGCAGCGCCGACTGGGTGCGCGGGCTGGCGCGGTTGATCTCGTCGGCCATCAGGAGCTGCGCGAAGACCGGGCCCTTCACGAACCGGAAGGAGCGGCGCCGGTCGGCGCCCTCGTCGAGGATTTCGGAGCCGAGGATGTCGGAGGGCATCAGGTCGGGCGTGAACTGGATGCGGCGGGCGTCGAGGCCAAGAACGATGCCCAGCGTATCCACGAGCTTCGTCTTGGCGAGGCCAGGTACGCCGACGAGAAGGCCGTGGCCGCCCGCCAGAAGGGTGATGAGGGTCAGGTCGACCACGTCCTCCTGGCCGAAGATGACCGTGTGGATGGCCTCGCGGGCGCGTCCGACAGTCTCAAGGGTCGCCTCCGCGCTGCGGATGATCGCGTCGTCCAGGGCGGTGGGGGCTTGAGCAGTGCCGGCCGTCATGAGGTCATTCTCCTCGTTCGCGATTGCCCCCTGTAGCTAGTCTGCCTTCGATCCGTGTCGAGACGCAAGGGTCGTTGCGCCGCAGCAAAGGGCCGATATGGAGTGGACGGGACCGTCGGGGACTCTATGCTCTAGGAAGTAACCATCGACGGCCGTTCGTCGATCCGTAAAGTTCAAAATCCTGTTCACGCTTGCGTCATGACCGATTCCTCTCCCCCCGTTCCCGGGAATGCCCTGGCGCGTCTGACCGAGGCGCTCGGCCCCGATGCCACGCGCCGGGGCCCGCCGCCGGTCGAGCGCTGGAACCCGGCCTATTGCGGCGACATCGACATGCGCATCGCGGCCGACGGGACGTGGCACTACATGGGCACGCCCATCGACCGCCCCGCTCTCGTGAAGCTGTTCTCGACGGTTCTGCGCAAGGATCCGGAGCGTTATGTGCTCGTGACCCCCGTGGAGCGGGTCGGGATCACGGTCGAGGATGTGCCGTTCCTCGCGGTCGAAATGGCTGTGGATGGCGACGGGGGAGGCCGCCAGATCGCCTTCCGCACCAACGTGGACGACCTCGTGCAGGCCGGGGCGGAGCATCCCCTGCGCTTCGAGCGGGACGCCCATGGCGGCGTGAAGCCCTATGTGCAGGTCCGGGGCGAGCTGTGGGCGCGGGTGACGCGATCCCTGGCGCTGGACCTGGTCGCCATGGCAGAGGAGAGGCAAGTGGAAGGCGCTGCCACCTTCGGTGTCATGGCGAGCGGCATCTTCTTCCCCATCGCTCCCATGTCCGAACTGGACGGGCTCTGATGCGGCTCGCCCCCCATGACGCGCCGGATTTCCTGACGCTGGCGGCCGAGCGGCTGCGGCCCGAGCCGCCGCATGCGGACGAGGCGCTCGCCAATCCGCGCGGCGACCACAGCCTCGACAACGTGCCTCTGGTCCAACCCCTGACACCGAAGCCGGCCGCGGTCCTCGTTCCCGTCGTCATGCGCGAGGAACCGATGCTGCTTCTCACCGAACGCTCCGCGCATCTGCGCCAGCATTCGGGCCAGATCGCCTTTCCGGGCGGGCGGGTCGATCCGGAGGATGCGTCCGTCCTGGCGGCGGCCTGCCGCGAGGCGATGGAGGAGATCGGCCTCGACAGCCGCTTCATCAGCCCTCTCGGCTACCTGGACGCCTATTTATCCACCACGAATTATCTCGTCATGCCGGTGGTGGCGCGGGTCTCGCCCTCCTACACCCTCAATCTCAACCTGGACGAGGTGGCAGACACCTTCGAGGTGCCGCTCAGCTTCGTCATGGATCCCGCACGCCACGAGCTCCATTCCCGCGAGTGGAAGGGAAAGGTGCGCCGCTACTATGCAATGCCCTATCAGGGACGCTACATCTGGGGCGTGACGGCGGGCATCATCCGCAATTTGTACGAGAGGCTCTACGGTTCATGACGCGTGCGGTTGTTCAGGGATTGGTGCTGTTCTTCCTACCCTTCGTTCTCTTCGGTGCCTATCTCGTCATCCGCCGTCGCAATCCTCTGCTGTGGTCGCACTGGAGCAGCCAGTCGCTCTGGCTCACCATCGCGGGCCTGGGTTTCGTGGTCCTATCGCTGATCGTCACGGGCTTGGTCGACGAGCGCCAGACGGGCACTTATGTGCCGACACGGGTTGAGAACGGGCGTGTGATACCGGGGCATTTCGAGTGATGGAAACCCTCGACCGACAGGCGCTCGCAGGTCTTCTCGAACGCCCGGCGCTGCGCCGCCTCCTGGAGGTTTTCAACGACGATGCGGAGGAAACGCGCATCGTCGGCGGCGCCGTGCGCAACGCCCTTCTCGGACGGCCGGTGACCGAGGTGGACTGCACCACCACCATGCTGCCCGAAGCCATCATCGAGCGGGCGAAGGACGCCGGGTTCAAGCCGGTGCCGACCGGGATCGAGCACGGCACGATCACGGTCATCGTCGCCGGCGAGCCTTACGAGATCACGACCCTGCGCGAGGATGTGGAAACGGACGGGCGCCATGCCGTCGTGCATTTCGGCCGCGATTTCGCGCTCGATGCCAGGCGGCGCGATTTTACCATCAATGCCCTCTCGCTCGGCCTCGACGGGCGGCTTCACGACTACACCGACGGCGTGGCGGACCTCGCGGCCCGGCGCGTCCGCTTCATCGGCGACGCCCGTACCCGGATCCGCGAGGACTACCTGAGGATCATGCGCTTCTTTCGCTTCCATGCGGAATATGCGGAAGCCGATCCCGACCCGGAGGGCCTCGCCGCCTCGGGGGCCGAGCGGCAGGGGCTTTCGATCCTCTCGAAGGAGCGGATCCGCCATGAGCTGCTCAAGCTCCTCGTCGCCCGGCGGGCGCAGGACACGATCCGCATCATGGCCGATCACGGCTTCCTCACATGGCTCCTCGGCGCCGCCGCCGAGTTCGGGCGCTTCGGACGGGTGGCGGACGCCGACAGGGACGATCCGGTCCCGGTCTGGCGCCTCGCCGCTCTCGCCGTCATGGTCGAGGAGGACGCCGAGCGCCTGCGGGAGGATCTCCGCCTCTCCAACGACGAGCACAGGAAGCTCGCCGCCTATGCCAGGCTGCTCGCGGTTCTGAAAACCTGGACATCGCCGCTCGATGCCATGGCGGTCCGGCGTCTCGTCGCGGAGCACGGAGCCGAGGCTCTGACCATCGTTCTCGCCGCGATCCAAGGTGAGCCTGTGCCTGTCATTCAAGGCGATGCCTGGACTGCGTTGGAGAGCTATCGAACTGGCGCGGAGCCGGTTCCGGTCTTCCCCCTACGCGGGGCCGATCTCGTCGAGGCCGGCATCCCGAAGGGGCCGAGGATCGGCGAGATGCTCGCCCAGGCCCGTCAGGCCTGGCTGGCGGAGGGCTGCCGGACGGATGGGGAATATGCCAGAGACTTACTGAAGCGGGTGCTGGAGCGGGGTTAGATCGCCCCCGTCATGCGTCCGCGGCTGCCGGGGTGGGGGTGTCGGCGCCACTCCTTGATGGGCTATCGCCCACACCCCCACCTCCAACTCCTCCCCACAAGGGGGAGGAGAGTTCCGGCGCCACGCTCGTCCAATCGCGGATCCCCTACGATGTCTGAGGTGACGGCTTGGCCCTTAGGGCCACCTCACCGTCGGCGGCATGGAGGAGAGGATCGAGGCGATGTTGCCGCCGGTCTTCAGGCCGAAGATCGTGCCCCGGTCGTAGAGCAGGTTGAACTCCACGTAGCGCCCGCGCCGCACCTGCTGCTCGATGCGGTCGTCCTCGGTCCAGGGCCTGGTGACGTTGCGCCGGACGATCTCGGGATAGATCTTCAGGAACGCCTCGCCCACCTGGCGGGTGAAGGCGAAGTCCTCGTCCGGGTTTCCGGTCCAGTGATAGTCGTAGAAGATGCCCCCGATGCCGCGCGGCTCGTTGCGGTGCTTGAGGAAGAAGTACTCGTCGCACCACTTCCTGTATTTCTCGTAGGAGCCTTCCGGCGCATGGGTCCGGCAGGCCTCCTTCATCGCGTCATGAAACGCGACGGTATCCGGGTCGTCCTGGGTCCGCCGCCGGTCGAGCACGGGGGTGAGGTCCGCCCCGCCGCCGAACCAGGGCTTCGTGGTGACGACGAAGCGGGTGTTCATGTGCACCGTTGGAACGTTCGGGTTCCAGGGATGCGCGATGAGCGAGATGCCACCGGCCCAGAAGCGCGGGTCCTGGTCGGAGCCAGGGATCTGCCCGCGGAATTCCGGCGCGAATTCTCCGTGGACCGTCGAGACGTGCACGCCCACCTTCTCGAACACGCGGCCGTGCATCATGGACATGACCCCGCCGCCTCCCGGGGCGCTGCCATGGTCCCTGCGTTCCCAGGGCGTGCGCTCGAACCGGCCGGGCTCGGAGGCCTCCGGGGGGAGGGGAGAGGCGACCTCGTCCTCCAGGGTCTCGAAGGCGGCGCAGATCCGGTCGCGCAGCAGGGAGAACCAGAGGGGAGCCTCCGCCTGCAGGCGCTCGATATCGGCTTTGTCGGTCATGGCAATGTTGTCTTTCAGATCATGACCAGACCTCATCCTGAGGAGCCGCGGAGCGGCGTCTCGAAGGAGGGGCCAGAGAGCACTGGATCCTCCTTCGAGACGGATTGCTGACGCAATCCTCAGGATGAGGCTGGTGGTTTGCTTTCACGGGGTCATTGTCCCCGGTTGGGGAAACGCGTTCGTCTGCCGCAGGGCCTCCCCGAGGATCATGGCGGCGGTCACGGCGACGTTGAGCGAGCGCATGCCCGGCTGCATGGGAATGACGATCCGGGCATCGGCGGCCCGATGGACCTCTTCCGGCACCCCGGCGGATTCGCGGCCGACCAGGATGATGTCGTCGGGCCGGTAGGCGAAGTCGGCGTAGGAGACGGCGCCCTTGGTGGTGGTCAGGACCAGGCGGCCCTTCGCCTCCTGCCGCCAGGCCTCGAAGGCGCGCCAGGAGATGTGCCGGGTGATCGCCACGTGATGGAGGTAATCCATGCCGGAGCGGCGCAGGTTCCGGTCGGAGACGTCGAAGGCTGCAGGTTCGATGATCTCCACGGGCACGCCGAGGCATGCGGCCAGGCGCAGCATGGTGCCGGTGTTCTGCGGAATGTCCGGCTGATAGATGGCAAGGCGGGGCATGCGCCCGTCATCGGGGCAACGGGCCCCGTCGTCAAGGGAGCGCGGGCCTGCGAGGGCCGGCGGCATTTGCGCCACAGGCTGGAACAACTCCAATCCGGCTATGGACAGGCGGGCTTGGCCGTGCCAAAGAGCCACCGCGCGGCGACTCCCAGTCGCATTGCGCGCGCGTCGACGCGCATGCTTGTTCCATTCTGGACCTCGTGTGCGAATGCCTTGGTTCCCAAGGCGTTGCCGATGCGCGGTTCTCGTTTTTTGATCAATGCTGGAGAGCCAAGTGGCCGAGACCACCACTCATGTCGCTGAGCCGACACGGCGCGATTTCCTCTACATCGCCACGGGCGCAGCCGCCGCTGTCGGCGGAGCCACCCTGGTATGGCCCTTCATCCAGTCTCTGGCGCCCGACGCGGCGACGGTGGCTGCCGGCGCGCCCGTCGAGGTCGACCTGTCCCCCATCGCCGAAGGGCAGATCGTCAAGGTTTTCTGGCGCGGCAAGCTGATCTTCATCCGCCACCGCACGGCCGAGGAGATCAAGGCCGCCGAGGACGTGAACGTATCCTCCCTCCGCGATCCGCAGCCCGACTCGGCCCGCGTGAAGGAGGGGCACGCCCAGTGGCTCATCGTCTACGGCAACTGCACCCACCTGGGCTGCGTGCCGCTGGGCAACTCCGGCGAGTATCATGGCTGGTTCTGCCCCTGCCACGGCTCCGTGTTCGACACCTCGGGCCGCGTCCGCGGCGGCCCGGCGCCGATCAACCTGCCGATTCCGCCCTATGCCTTCGCGTCCGACACGAAGATCGTGATCGGCCAAGAGGCCACGGCGTAACCTTCCGCGACGATCAGGCGATATCATGAGCGACCATTCCACAACTTACGTTCCCAAGAGCGCCTTCGGTAAGTGGTTCGAGAGCCGTTTGCCCATCGCAGGCCTCATCCACTCCTCCTTCATCGCGTTCCCGGTTCCGCGGAACCTGACCTATTTCTGGACCTTCGGCGCCATCCTGGTGTTCATGCTCGTCGCGCAGATCGTGACCGGCGTGTTCCTGGCCATGTACTACACGCCGAATGCCGCTCTGGCGTTCCAGTCCGTCGAGCACATCATGCGCGACGTGAACTACGGCTGGCTGATCCGCTACCTGCACGCCAACGGCGCGTCGATGTTCTTCGTCGCCGTCTACATCCACATCTTCCGGAACTTCTACTACGGCTCCTACAAGGCGCCCCGTGAGGTTCTCTACATCCTCGGCGTCATCATCTTCCTGCTGATGATGGCCACCGCGTTCATGGGCTACGTGCTTCCCTGGGGCCAGATGAGCTTCTGGGGCGCCACCGTGATCACGAACCTCTTCTCGGCGATCCCGCTCGTGGGCGACACCATCGTGAGCTACCTCTGGGGCGGCTACTCGGTGGGCAACCCGACCCTGAACCGCTTCTTCTCCCTGCACTACCTGCTGCCCTTCATGATCGTGGGCGTCGTCGCCCTGCACATCTGGGCGTTGCACGTGCCGGGCCAGAACAACCCGACCGGCATCCCGATCAAGTCGGGCAAGGACGCGGTTCCGTTCACCCCCTATGCGACGATCAAGGACGTCTTCGCCGTCGTCGTGTTCATGATCTTCTTCGCCTACTGGGTGTTCTACATGCCGAACTATCTCGGCCATGCGGACAACTACATCCCGGCGAACCCGGCCGTGACGCCCGCGCACATCGTTCCCGAATGGTACTTCCTGCCGTTCTACGCGATCCTGCGCGCCATTCCCGACAAGCTCGGCGGCGTCATCGCCATGGGCGCGGCCATCGTGATCTGGTGCTTCATGCCCTGGCTCGACACCTCCAAGGTGCGTTCCACGGCTTACCGCCCGCTCTACAAGCAGTTCTTCTGGGTCTTCGTGGTCGTGTGCTTCATTCTCGGCTGGCTGGGCTCCCGCCCGGCCGAGGGATGGTACGTGATCGCCTCCCAGATCTGCACGGCCTACTACTTCGCCCACTTCCTGATCATTCTGCCGGTGCTCGGCTTCGTCGAGCGTCCGCTGCCGCTGCCGAATTCGATCCTCGAATCCGTCATGGGCGTGCAGAAGGGCGGGGCCGGCATTCCGGCCGGCGCCAATGCCGAGCCGCATTCCAAGGGCTGACGCGAGAGTAGAGGAAACAGACCAATGATGAAGCGTACTCTTCTCATCGCGGCCGCCGTTCTCGGCCTCTCCGCCCCGGCCTTCGCTGCCGGCGAGACCCCGGTCCCGCCGCAGCTCAAGTGGAGCTTCCAGGGTCCGTTCGGCACCTTCGACCGGGCTCAGCTCCAGCGCGGCTTCAAGGTCTACCGGGAGGTCTGCGCCTCCTGCCACGGCCTCAGCTACGTTGCCTTCCGCAACCTGTCGCAGCCCGGCGGCCCGGAATTCTCCGAGGCTCAGGTCCGCGCCCTGGCGGCGGAGTACAAGATCCAGGACGGCCCGAACGAGGCCGGCGACATGTTCGAGCGCCCGGGCCGCCCGGCCGACCATTTCCCGTCCCCGTTCCCGAACGAGAACGCGGCCGCGTCGGCCAATGGCGGCAAGGCTCCGCCGGACCTGTCCCTGATGGCCAAGGCCCGCACCTACGAGCGCGGCTTCCCCTGGTTCATCACCGACGTGTTCCGCCAGTACTCGGAGAACGGCGCCGATTACCTCGTCGCGCTGCTCACCGGCTACGAGGAGCCCCCGCAGGGCTTCGCGGTGCCCGAGGGTGGTCACTACAACCACTACTACCCGGGCCACGTGATCGCGATGCCGAATCCGCTCAGCGACGGCCAGGTCGAGTACCCGAAGAACGAGGCCGGCCAGCCTCAGGTGCCGGAAACGGTGGACCAGTACGCCCGCGACGTGACGGCCTTCCTCACCTGGACGGCGGAACCGCACCTCGAGGCCCGCAAGCGCCTCGGCTTCCAGGTCATCCTGTTCCTGATCGTCCTGTCCGGCCTGCTCTACTTCACCAAGAAGAAGGTCTGGGCCAAGGTGGGCGGCGAGGTCGAAGGCCACGCCACGCCCCCGATGACGCACAACCCCTAAAGACCAGGATCAAGGCCCCGCTCCGGGGCCTTTTTCTTTTGGGGTGACTCGGTGTCGGGCAGGCCTTATCCCGGATTCCATGTTGCAGACGATCGCCGACGATATCTGGGGCCAGCCCTGTCTCGCCTATCACATCCAACCCAGCCTGGAGCCCAGGACCCGGGATGCCTTCGAGGAGGTGCAGCGGGCCTTCGTCGAGCTATGGCCCGAGCCCCTGCATGTCGGGCCCAGGCACGGGCTGCACGTGACCATCTATGCGCTGGTGCAGGTGAAGGGGATTTTCGACAAGGAAGCCTATTGGCAGGGCATCGCCGGGCAAAGCCGGCGGCTCCTGGAGGAACTCTGCGACGGCCACCAGAGCCTGGAGCTGCGCTTCTCCCGCCTCAAGGTCACCGACACGGCCATCATCGCTACGGCCACCGAGGAGACCGGCCTTATCAAAGCCATCCGGGAGCGGATCGTCCGGGAGCTTCCCCCGCCGCCGGGCCAGAAGCCGATCATCTACGATCTCCTCCATTCGACCCTGGCGCGCTACCGGACGGGGGCGTCCATCCCGGACCATGTGGTCGAGCGCATCGAGAGCCTGCCCGTCTCCGTCACGGCGCCCGTGAGGCAGATCAGGCTCGTGCGAGAGACGCTCTTTCCCTGCCTCGCGACGGACGAGATCGCCGCCATCCCGTTGTGCTGATCAGTCCGGCCGGTGCGGCTTGCCGTCATGGGGGCCGAGCGGACGAGCAGGGGCATCGTCCCACCAGTCCGTCCGAAGAGCGCGGACCTCCGGGTTGACCGGATAGACGATTCTGTTCTCGTCCTTGTTCGCCTCGCCGACCACCAGGAGGCGCACGGGTTTGTCTGTGTTGTTGAGGAAGCTGTGCGCGATCCCGGTCCCGGCCGGAAAGCCGACGGCATCGCCTGGGGTGAGACGAAAGAGCTCGCCGTCGATCCACGCGTCGGGCGTCCCCTCGATCACATAAACGAACTCCTCCTCAAGGCTTTCCGCGTGGGGAAGCGACGTGCGGCGCCCCGGCTGCAACATGACATGGTGGATGCCGAGCTTGGTAAGACCCAGGGCCTTGGAGAAAGGCGATCCGATGCCCGCCAGCTCGTTCGTGCCGCGAAGGCGCACATTGTCGTCGTTCTGGAGTTCATTGTAGTGCCTGATGAAGGAGGGGCGCGGAGCCTCGGACATGGGCGATCTGCCTTTCCACCGACGGGACAAGAATTCTATGGCGCCGGCCTCGGGAACTCTGCAACGCCATTGCCCGGCGAGACAAGCCGCCGGACCGAAACCCGCATGCGATTCCGCGAGACGGCTTGGGATGAGAGACGCCCTCGGCTATGAGAGAGGCTGAGAGCCCAAGCAGGCGAGGACGACGATGACGAAGGCGGTTCTAGGCATTATCGGCGGGTCAGGGGTCTACGACCTGCCGGGGATCGAGGACATGCGCGAGGAGCGCATCGGCTCCCCCTGGGGCGAGCCCTCGGACGTGCTGCGCCTCGGGCGCATCGGCGAGACCGAGGTCGCCTTCCTGCCGCGCCACGGGCGCGGCCATCGCCTGTCCCCGTCCGACATCAACTACCGCGCCAATATCGACGTGATGAAGCGTGCGGGCGTCACCGACCTGATCTCGGTCTCGGCCTGCGGTTCGTTCAAGGACGAGTATTATCCCGGTTTCTTCGTTCTGGTGGACCAGTACGTGGACCGCACGCACAAGCGCGAGAGCTCGTTCTTCGGCCGCGGCTGCGTCGCCCATGTGCCCATGGCCCATCCGGTCGGCCCCCTGCTGCGCCAGCGCATCGCCGATGCGGCGGTGGCGGAGAGGATCCCGTTCGCCCTCGGTGGCACGCTGGTGTGCATCGAGGGCCCGCAATTCTCCACTTACGCCGAGTCGATGACCTACAAGAAGCTCGGCTACGACGTGATCGGCATGACGGCCATGCCGGAGGCCAAGCTCGCCCGCGAGGCCGAGCTCACCTATGCCACCATCGCCATGGTGACCGATTACGATTGCTGGCATCCGGAGCACGACAACGTGGACGTGGCCTCGGTCGTCGCCGTCGCGCACCAGAACGCCACGAAGGCGGCCCGGCTGCTGGCCCGCGTCGCCAGGGATTTCCCGGCCGAGCGCGAGCCATGCCCCGCCGGCTCCGAGCGGGCCCTCGACGGCGCCATCATGACGGCGCCCTCGGCGCGCGATCCGGAGCTCCTGAAAAAGTTGGATGCGGTGGCCGGGCGAGTGCTAAACCCCTCGAGAGCATGATCGCGGACTTCTTGCGTCCACGACGCCCGCAGATCCATCTTCACACGATACCCAGGCAGGTTTGACCCCATGGACCAGCGTCTCCTCACCGACCTGAAGGCCGCGATCCGCTCGATCCCGGATTATCCGAAGCCCGGCATCGTCTTCAGGGACATCACGACCCTCCTGGGCGATGCGCGGGCCTTCCGGCGCGCCGTGGACGAGCTCGTCCATCCCTTCGCGGGCGGGCGGGTCGACAAGGTGGCGGGCATCGAGGCGCGCGGGTTCATTCTCGGCGGCGCCATCGCGCACCAGCTCTCCTCGGGCTTCGTGCCGATCCGCAAGAAGGGCAAGCTACCCCACGAGACGGTGCGGATCGCCTATTCGCTGGAATACGGCGTGGACGAGATGGAGATCCACACGGATGCCATCGGCCAGGACGAGCGGGTGATCCTCGTGGACGACCTCATCGCCACCGGCGGCACGGCCGTCGCGGCCACTCAGCTCCTGCGCCAGATGGGCGCCCGGATCGTGGCGGCCTGCTTCATCATCGACCTGCCGGATCTCGGCGGCGCCGCGAAGCTGCGCGATCTCGGCGTCGAGGTGCGCAGCCTCGTCAGCTTCGAGGGGCATTGAGGAGCATCGCCGATGGCGAGCGACCGCCTCCTGGGAGCGCTGGACTTCCTGCGGGAAGCGGAGAGGCTCAAGAGCACCCTGCGCAGCGGTTTCACCTCCACGGGCCGTCCCGAGAGCACGGCCGAGCATACGTGGCGCCTCTGCCTCATGGCGCTCGTGTTCTCGGAGGAGTTCGGGAACGTCGACCTCCTGCGCCTCATCAAGCTGTGCATCGTCCACGATCTCGGCGAGGCCCTGAGCGGCGACATTCCTGCCGTGCTCCAGACGGAGGGTTTCGACAAGGCCGCCCAGGAGAGGGCCGATCTGGAGGTGCTGACCAGGGCCCTTCCGCCCCTGAAGCGGGCCGAGATCCTGGCCCTGTGGGAGGAATACGAGGCGGCCTCGTCGCCCGAGGCCGTTCTCGCCAAGGGGCTCGACAAGCTGGAGACCATCCTCCAGCACAACCAGGGCCGAAACCCCGCGAGCTTCGACTACGCGTTCAACCTCGGCTACGGGCAGAAGCAGACATCGGCCCATCCGCTCCTCGCCGAGATCCGGGCGCTGCTCGACGAGGAAACGAGGGCACGGGCGGAGGCGTCAAAGAGTGTTTAGAGCCTCGGCCCCAAAAAACCGGGCCCACTTTTTTGCGCGATGCGCTACGCCTGCCGCTCCCAGAACACCATCCCGTCGAACGCGAACACCTCTTCCCCGTGCTGGTTCGTGCCGGTGTTGTGGTGGAACACCAGGCCCCAGCCGGGGCGCGACGCGGAGGCGCGCTTGGCGGTTACGGTCGAGCGGTAGGTGACGGTATCGCCCGCATAGACGGGCTTGAGCCATTTCAGGTTGGAGAAGCCCGGGGAGGGGCCGAGCCGCGCGGGCCGCGCCCCGTGCGTGAGCGCATAGGCGCGGATGCGGTCGCGGTGGCCGACCATGTGCTTCATCCACACGCTCGCCGTATGCCAGCCCGAGGCGCAGAGGGCGCCGAAGAGGCTGTCCTTGGCCGCCTCCGCGTCCACATGGAAGCGCTGCGGGTCGAACTGCCTGGCAAAGCCGATGATGTCCTCGGGCGTGAAGGTGGAGGTTCCCAGCTCATCGGTCTCGCCGATGACGAGGTCCTCGAAATAGGGGTTGGAGGAGATGTGCGGCAGCTCCCGCTCGGGCGTGTGGTCCGGCATGGCCGACGCCGCGGCCGCCAGGGCGCCCGGGCCGGCTCCCTTGACGGACTCGGCGTCGCGTCGGCCGAACATGATCCAGTTCGTCTGCGTGAAGACGGTCTCGTCCGCCTGGTTCAGCATCTCGAACTGGAAGCGCACGAGCCCGAGAGAGGGGCGGCTCGCCGAAGGGCGGCTCTCCAGGACCGTTATGCGGGTGCGCAGGGTGTCGCCGGGCCTGACGGGCTTGAGCCACTTCACCTCCTCGATGCCGGGCGCGCCCAGGGAGGTGGAATCGAGGAGGAACCCGTCCGCGACCAGGCGCATGTTGATGCTGCAGGTGTGCCAGCCCGAGGCGATGAGCGTGCCGATAAAGCTGTCCTTGGCGGCGACCTCGTCCACGTGGAAGGGCTGCGCGTCGTATTCCCGCGCGAAGGCGGTCAGCGCCTCCTTGGTGACGGTGTAGGGGCCGAGCATCTGCGTGGAGCCGGGGGTGAAGTCTTCGAAAGCGTAACGGGGCATGGTCTCGATCGGTGCGGTTGTGAGCGCTTCGCCTCAGGTTCGGGCCGGGAGGGGACTGAATTGTCCAGCCGCGTTGTGCGCCAGGCGGATCGGTTCGGGCAAGCGATACTTTGGAGAGCAGCGCAGGACGAGTTCCGTCGCGGTGGGAATATCGGCCATGTGGCCGGGGGAGATGAACATCGGGTTCTTGGCCGTGCGGGTGCGCAGGGCCACGCCGATGACCTCCTTGCGGTCGATCAGGGGGGCGGCGGAGCCCTTCTCCTCGCCCAGGTCCTTGAATCGCCCGCACAGCAGCGTCTTGCCGCAGCCGATGGTGGGACGCTGCAGCCAGAGGCCCATATGGCTCGCGATGCCGATGCGGCGGGGATGGGCGATTCCCATGCCGTCGAAGAGGAGGACGTCCGGCTCGGATTTCAGCTTCTCGAAGGCCTCCTCGAGGACGGGGCCCTCGCGGAAGCTCAACAGGCCAGGCACGTAGGGGAACGGGGTCGGGCGCTGCGCCAGCACGGTCTCCACCGGCAGGAAGCCCGGATAGGTGACCACCACGATGGCGGCCTGCGACTGCTCGTTCTTCACGCTCACGTCGACCCCGGCCACGAGCTTGACCCGATCCAGGTCGATGGGACGGTCGGACACGACCTCCCGCCTCAGCTCCTGCTGAAGGGCGATGGCCTCGGAGGGGGTAAGGTTCCAGTCGTGACGATGGTGAAGCTGCATGGCGGCGCATTGAAGAGGGTCAGCGCATCGTGCGGAAAAGTGGACCCGGTTTTCCGCAAGGACGATGCGCTATCCAAAGAATGAAGCATCGGATCCGATCCCAAAAGCGGGTCCACTTTCGGGGCCGATGCCCTAGGCGTCAACGCTCAAGGTTCGGGAACGATCCGGTTTGATCTGGATCATCCTCGTGGTGACAATTCGCCGTTAACCTCCAGGTTGACCCGGATCGGTGCATGAGGTGATGTCCGGGGATCTTGAAGGAGCAGGTATTGGCCCATTCAGCCGCCACAGGCCGCAGCATCCCGATCATCAGCCCGGCCGAAGGCGTCTCGGAGGAGCTGATCCGGCAGCTCGTGGAAACATTCTACGACCGGGTGATCCGCGATCTGGAGCTCGGGCCGATCTTCCACAAGGCGCTTTCCGGCCGCTGGAGCCAGCACCTGGCCCTGATGGTGGATTTCTGGTCGTCGATCGCGCTGAGAACCGGGCGCTACCAGGGCAAGCCGCAGGCCGCCCATTTCGGGCTCGACCTCACGCCCGAGCTGTTCGCCCGCTGGCTGTCGCTGTTCGAAACGACGGCGCGGGAAACCTGCGAGCCGGATGTGGCGGCCTTCTTCATCGATCGTGCGCAACGCATCGCCGAAAGCCTGCAGATCGGCCTCGGGATCGGACCGAAGGCGATGCGGTTTCCCTGACCCGGTTCAGCGCTCCCACCATTCCAGCTTGTCGTCGCCGCGCTTGGGGAGCAGGGACGAGATGCCGATCATCAGAAAGCCGCAGGCGACGAGCACGCCGACGAAGAATTCGGCGTTGCCCAGCCCGGGAGAGACGAAGCTGTCAAAAAAAGCCTGCATGGTTCACACCCTTGATGCAGGCCTTTTCGCACAGCGCTCCTGAACGGATGAAAAAGCCTGCGTTCAGGATTCCGTCAGGTATTGAACCGGAAGTGCATCACGTCGCCGTCCTGCACCGTGTATTCCTTGCCTTCCAGCCGCAGCTTGCCCGCATCGCGCGCTCCGGCCTCGCCCTTGAGCGCGGTGTAGTCCGCATAGGCGATGGTCTCGGCCCGGATGAAGCCCTTCTCGAAATCGGTGTGGATCACGCCGGCGGCGGCGGGCGCCTTGGTGCCCCTGGTGATCGTCCAGGCGCGGGCCTCCTTCGGGCCGACGGTGAAGTAGGTGATCAGGCCGAGAAGGTCGTAGCCGGCGCGGATGACGCGGTTGAGGCCGGGTTCGTCGAGGCCCACGGCCTCGAGATAGTCCGTCTGCTCCTCGGGCGGCAGAACCGCGATCTCGCTCTCGATCTTGGCCGAGACGACGACCGCCTTGGCGCCTTCTTCCTTCGCCCGCTCGAACACCTTGGCCGAGAACGCGTTGCCCTTGTCGGCGGAGGCCTCTTCCACGTTGCAGACGTAGAGCACGGGCTTGGAGGAGAGGAGGCCGAGCATCTGGAACAGGCGCTCCTCCTCGGTCTTCCGCTCCACCAGGCGGGCGGGCTTGCCGTCGCGCAGGAGCGGCAGGCAGCGGTTGACGAGGTCGAGGGTCTCCTTGGCTTCCTTGTCGTTGCCCTTGGCCTTCTTCTCGAGCGCGGTGACGCGCTTCTCGAGGCTGTCGAGGTCGGCCAGCATCAGCTCGGTCTCGATGGTCTCGATATCGGCGATGGGATCGATCTTGCCCTCGACATGGGTGATGTCCGTATCCTCGAAGCAGCGCACCACATGGGCGATGGCGTCGACTTCGCGGATATTGGCGAGGAACTGGTTGCCGAGGCCCTCGCCCCGGGACGCGCCGCGCACCAGGCCGGCGATGTCCACGAAGGTGAGGCGGGTCGGGATGATCTGGCCGGACCCGGCAATCGCGGCGAGCTGGTCGAGCCGCTCGTCCGGCACCGCCACGTCGCCCACATTCGGCTCGATGGTGCAGAACGGATAGTTCGCAGCCTGCGCGGCCGCGGTCTGCGTCAGCGCATTGAAGAGGGTGGACTTGCCCACGTTCGGCAGGCCGACGATGCCCATCTTGAAGCCCATGGCCTCACTCCTTGTTCTCTTGAGCCCGTTCTCCGGGCCGCTTCACGTCCGTCCAGCCTCTCGCCTCCATGGCGAGGTGGACCTTGTTCTGAAAGCTGCCGTCCTCACCCTTGGCGAGGAGGGCGGCGTTGTCCGCGATGATCCGGCACAGGTCGTCGACCCAGGCCCCTTCGCTTTTGCCGAAATCCCCCAGCACATGGTTCTGCACCAGCGCCTTGTGGCCGGGGTGGCCGATGCCGAGGCGAACGCGCCGATACTCGTTGCCGCAATGGGCCGAGATCGAGCGCAGGCCGTTATGGCCGGCATTACCGCCGCCGATCTTCACGCGCATCTTGGCGGGCGGAAGATCGAGCTCGTCGTAGAAGACCGTCACGTCGTGCAGGGGGATCTTGAAGAAGTTCTGCGCCTCCCCGACGGCCTGGCCCGACAGGTTCATGTAGGTCTGCGGCTTGAGCAGCAGGACCTTCTCCCCGCCGATCACCGCGTCGGCGGCCTCTGCATGGAACCGCTTGCGCCAGGGCCCGGCATTGTGCATGCGCGCGATCTCGTCCACGGCCATGAAACCGATATTGTGGCGGTTCCTGGCGTAGCGGGATCCCGGATTGCCGAGGCCGACGAAGAGGCGCATCGCTTGGTCCTGCTCATAGTGAAACGCTCCGGCCTTGCGGTCGGAGCGTTGAAAGCCGGTCGATGGGCTTGAAACGCCCGAGGACGTCTTAGGCCGCGGGGGTGGCTTCGGCAGCCGCCGCCGGAGCCGCATCCGTTTCCGTCAGACCGGTCGGGGCCACGACGGTGACGAGGGTCACGTTCTCAGTGGAGGTGGCCTTTGCGCCCTTCGGCAGGGCGATGTCGTTCAGGTGAACGGAGGAGCCGATGTCGAGACCATCGACGGAAGCCTCGATATAGTCCGGGATCGCGTCGGACGGAACGAGAAGCTCCACCGAGTGCTCGACGATCTGGAGAGCGCCGCCGCGCTTCAGGCCCGGGCTCTTCTCCTGGCCGACCACGTGGACCGGCACCACGACCTTGATCGCCTGACCCTGCGCAAGGCGCAGGAAGTCGACATGGACGGGGAAGTCCTTCACCGGGTCGAGCTGGTAGTCGCGCGGGATCGCGCGGGTCTTCTTGCCGTCCACGTCGATCTCGAAGATCGTGGTCAGGAAGTGACCGGCGAAGATCAGCTGCTTCGTCTGGTTGAAGTCGAGGGCGATCGCCTGGGCCGGCTGGCCGGCTCCGTAGATGACGGCGGGAACTTGGCCTTGGCGACGAACGGCCCGGGCGGCCCCCTTGCCGGCCCGGTCGCGCGCCACGGCCTTGATCTGCTTGATATCGCTCATGGTCGTGGTCCTTTGAATTGGGTTGAAAAACCGATGGCCGCCTTAAGGCGGCCATGAGGTCCGCGCCCGTGCCTCCAAGGGTGTCGAGCGGGCGCGAGGCGGCTTATAGGGGAAAGCGCCTTGGAAGGCAACAGGTTGGGCGGCCGCAGCCCAACCGAAGGGCCGCGGGCCGTCAGTCGAACAGGCTCGACACCGAGCTTTCCGTCGCCGTGCGGCCGATGGCTTCGCCCATGAGCGGAGCAATGGAGATGACGCGGATGTTGTGCGCCACCTTCACGGCCTCGGTCGGCATGATCGAGTCGGTGATCACAAGCTCCTTGAGCCGGGAGCCCGCGATGCGGGCGACCGCGCCGCCCGACAGGACGCCGTGGGTGATGTAGGCATAAACCTCCTTGGCGCCCTTCGCGAGGAGGGCGTCGGCGGCGTTCACCAGGGTGCCGCCGGAATCCACGATGTCGTCGACGAGGATGCAGGAGCGGCCGGACACGTCGCCGATGATGTTCATGACCTCCGACTCGCCCGGGCGCTCGCGGCGCTTGTCCACGATGGCGAGCTGAGCGTCGATGCGCTTGGCGAGCGCGCGGGCGCGCACCACGCCGCCCACGTCCGGCGAGACCACCATGCGGTTGCCGCCGTCGAGGCGCTCCTTGATGTCGCGGGCGAGCGTCGGCGCGGCGAAGAGGTTATCGGTCGGGATGTCGAAGAAGCCCTGGATCTGGCCGGCATGGAGGTCCAGCGTCAGCACGCGGTCGACGCCCGCATGGGCGATGAGGTTGGCCACGAGCTTGGCCGAGATCGGCGTGCGTGCGGCGGGCTTCCGGTCCTGGCGGGCATAGCCGAAATAGGGGATCACCGCCGTGATGCGGCGCGCGGAGGCGCGGCGGAGCGCATCGGTGATGATCAGGAGCTCCATCAGGTGGTCGTTGGTGGGGAAGGAGGTCGACTGGATGATGAACACATCCTCGCCGCGCACGTTCTCCTGGATTTCGACGAACACTTCCATGTCCGCGAAGCGCTTGACCTGTGCCTTGGCCAAAGGAACGTTAAGGTAGGCGGAGATGGCCTCCGCCAGCGGACGATTGGAATTTCCCGCAACGAGCTTCATGCAAGCAACTTTGGCTTCGAGTGACCGATAACACCCGCTGCAGAACGCCATGATCCCTGCACGGCCGGGCGCAAGGCTCTTAGCAGCGATACGAGGCCGTCACAATACATGGAAGACTTGGATTGCACGGCAAGTTTGGCTTGCCGCCATGCAGTCACTGCATCGCGACAGGGGGTTCTTCGCCTGAGACCTCAGCCGTTTGAATGGGTGCGTCGGGCGCGGCCGGCGTCTCGAAGCCGGTTTCGGACTTCGCAGCCGTCAGGAACTCGGCGATCTCGTCCATGCTGGCCTGCGCCAGCTTCGCGAGAGTCGCCTTGTCGAGATCCGAGATGGAGGAGGCGGGAACGGGGCTCGATCCGGCCAGGCGCTTGGCCCGGCGCTTCTGGGCATCGAACACGTCCCAGACATAGGCCACCTTGGTTTCCCCGTCTTCGGTCGAGGTCGACAGGTAGCCGCGGACCCGGTAGCGCGCCTGGGCGCTGGCGCCGACGAGCTCGACCTTGCGGTCGGTCGCGGCGCTGCTGAGTTCGTCGACGAGGGCCGTGCGGATGGGGGGCGGGGCGCCGTCGATGCTCTCCAGGGCCACCGGCACCCCTTCCGGCGATCCGCTGAACCCGCCCTGGCAGGCGCCCAGAGCCGCTGTCAGGGCCAGGGCGACAAGCCGTCCCGCATGCTTCATCCCGGCCATGAGGCCCCCCGCTCTCGTTCTTCGTAACGAAGTTTTAAGCTTAACGGAGCCCGCCGTCCAGATCAGCCGCGCCGGCGCAATCCGAGGGCGAGGGCGTCCAGGCCCAGGGTGACGAGGCCCGCGACCAGGCCCCAGAAGGCCGAGCCGACGCCGAAAAGGGTGAGCCCGGAGGCCGTGACCACGAGCGTGACGATGGCCGGAAAGCGCCTGGAATCCTCCGAGAGGGCGGATCCCAGGGCGCCCATGAAGGCGCCCATCAGGGCCAGGCCCGCGACGGTCTTGATGAGCTCCGGCGGGAGCGCGGCGATGAGGCCGATGAGGGCGGCGCTGAAGGCGGCGATGATCAGGTAGTTCAGGCAATAGAACAGGCCGACCGTCCAGCGCTTCTTAGGGTCGGGATGGGTGTCGGGTCCGGTGCAGATCGCGGCCGAGATCGCCGCGAGGTTGCTGGTATGGGCGCCGAAGAAGGCGGTCACGATCGAGGCGATCCCTGTCACGGCGAGGATCGGGCCGGAGGGCGGCTCGTAGCCGGAGGCCTTGAGCACGGCCAGGCCCGGCAGGTTCTGAGACGCCATGGTCACCAGGAACAGGGGCAGGCCGAGGCCGATCAGGCTCGTGAGGTCCCAGGCGGGCGCGATGAAGGTGAGGGTCGACAGGCTGAGATCGGACGCGAGCGGCCGGGCCATCCCGCCGCCGAAGGCGAGGCCCAGCCCGACGAAGAGCACCGCCAGCACGGCGAGCGCCGGATTGAACAGGCGGACCACCAGGAAGATCCCGACCAGCGGCAGGACGAGACCGGGCGCCCCCTGGGCGCTCTGGAAGACCCCGACGACGAACTGAAGCAGGATGCCGGCCAGCATCGCGGCCGCGATGGGGGTGGGGATGCGCTCGATCAGCCGCCCGAACGGCTTCACGAACCCGGCCAGCACGATCAGGCAGCCGGCCAGGATGAAGGCGCCCACCGCCGCATGGATGGAGATCCCCGTGGAGGCCGCGATGAGGGCTGCGCCCGGGGTCGACCAGGCGGCGACGACGGGCATGCGGTAATGGAAGCTCAGGATGCCGCTGATGGCCGCCGTGGCCAGGCACAGGGCGGCCACCCAGGACGAGGTCTGTGCCGTGTCGGCCCCGACCGCCTGGGCGGCCGCGATGATGATGGCGATCGTGCTGCCGAACCCCACCAGGGCCGCAACGACGGCTGATGTGACGATCGACAGGCGCATGACCGGCTCCCCAGATCCCTTGAGAGCTTAGCCGTTTAGACCGAACCGAGGGCCTGCGCCAGTTCGCCGGCGAGACTTTCCACGCGAGTCCCGAGCGCTTAAATCTCCCTCATGAGTCGCAACACCACCAATGACGTTCCGCCGGATATCCTGGACAACGAGGAGGACGATGAGGTCGTCGCCGTCGAGAGCGGCTCGGATGTCGAGTTCGACCTGGACGCCCATCCGGGCTCGGTCCAGCGCGGCACCGAGGTCATCCGGCATTTCTGGACGACCCTGCCCAATGCGCCCGGCGTCTACCGCATGCTCGATGCCAAGGGCGACGTGCTCTATGTCGGCAAGGCGAAGAGCCTGAAGAACCGCGTCGGCTCCTATGCGCGGGGCCAGGCGCATTCCAACCGCATCGCCCGCATGATCGGCGAAACCACCTCGATGGAGTTCGTCACCACGGCGACGGAAACCGAGGCGCTGCTGCTCGAGGCCAACCTCATCAAGCAGCTCAAGCCCCGCTACAACGTGCTCCTGCGGGACGACAAGTCGCTGCCCTACATCCTGCTCACCGCCGATCACGAGGCGCCCCAGCTCGTGAAGCATCGCGGCGCGAGGAAGCGCAAGGGCGATTACTACGGCCCCTTCGCCAGCGTCTGGGCGGTGAACCGCACCATCAACGCGCTGCAGCGCGCCTTCCTGCTGCGCTCCTGCAACGACAGCTACTACGAGAACCGCACGCGGCCCTGCCTGCTGTTCCAGATCAAGCGTTGCTCGGGTCCCTGCACGAACGAGATTTCGACCGAGGATTATGCCGAGCTGGTCTCCGAGGCGCGCGCCTTCCTTTCGGGCAAGTCGAACGCGGTGAAGCAACGCATCACGGACGAGATGCAGCAGGCCGCCGAGGAGCTGGAGTTCGAGCGCGCGGCCCGCTGCCGCGACCGCCTGGCCGCGCTGTCAGCCATCCAGGGCGTGCAGGGCATCAACACCCAGTCGGTCGAGGAGGCGGATGTCTTCGCGCTCGACGAGCAGGCGGGCCAGTTCTGCGTCGAGGTGTTCTTCTTCCGCAACTGGCAGAACTGGGGCAACCGCGCCTATTTCCCGAAGGCCGACAAGTCCATGAGCCGCGAGGAGGTCCTGGGTTCGTTCGTGGCGCAGTTCTACGACGACAAGCCGGCGCCCCGGCTGATCCTGCTGTCGCACGAGATCGAGGATGCCGAGCTGATGGCGGCGGCTCTCTCCACCCGCGCCGAATCGAGGGTCGAGATTCATGCGCCGCAGCGCGGCGAGCGGCGCCAGCTCATCGAGTACGTCCTGCGCAATGCCCGCGAGGCCCTCGGCCGGCGGCTCGCGGACACGTCCTCCCAGCAGAAGCTCCTCGTGTCCCTCGGGCAGGCCTTCGGATTGCCGAAGGCGCCGCGGCGCGTGGAGGTCTACGACAACTCGCACATCATGGGCACCAATGCGGTGGGCGCCATGGTGGTGGCGGGCGTGGGCGGCTTCATGAAGCAGCATTACCGCACCTTCAACATGAAGTCGGAGGACCTGAAGCCCGGCGACGATTACGGCATGATGCGCGAGATGCTCCAGCGCCGCTTCGCCCGTCTGGTGAAGGAGGAGCCGCGAGGTTCCGATGCGGACGGGCGGGCCGACGACGATGTATTCCCCGCCTGGCCCGACCTGGTCCTGATCGACGGCGGCAAGGGCCAGCTCGAAGCTGCCCGCCAGGCCCTGGCCGAGGTTGGCGTGAGCGAGGACGACGTGGCCCTGATCGGCATCGCCAAGGGGCGCGACCGCGACGCCGGGCGCGAGACCTTCTTCAAGCCGGGCGAGCCGCCCTTCAAGATGCCGCCGCGGGATCCCGCGCTCTATTTCGTGCAGCGCCTGCGCGACGAGGCTCACCGCTTCGCCATCGGGGCGCACCGCGCCAAGCGCAAGAGGGAGCTGGTGAAGAACCCGCTCGACGAGATCCCGGGCATCGGGCCGACCCGCAAGCGGGCGCTCCTGCACCATTTCGGGACCGTCAAGGCGATCCAGCGCGCGGCCCTGGAGGACCTGATGAAGGCGCCGGGGGTCAATGCCGCCACGGCCCGCGCGGTCTACGACTTCTTCCACGAGAGGGGATAGGCATGGTCATCGGCCGGGGCGAGCGCCCCGTTCTCACATTGCCGTGTTCGCTGGATGGTGGCGGTGTGCAACCAAGGTTTGTAAGATTGACGGACCACCCGTCCTCATGCTTCCTGCCCTTGTGATGAAGACCGCTCCCGCCCTGGGCCGCTCGAAGGCCTTCAACCTCGCGAACATGCTGACCTACGGTCGGCTCGCCGCAGTGCCGGCCGTGGTCGGCCTCCTGTTCTGGCCGGAGGACCATTGGTCCCGCTGGCTGGCCCTCATGGTGTTCGCCCTGGCGGCGATCACCGATTACCTCGACGGCTACGTGGCACGCACCTTCGCCCAGCAATCGGCCCTGGGGCGCATGCTCGATCCCATCGCCGACAAGCTCCTGGTGGCCGCGAGCCTGCTCATGCTGGTGGCCGACGGGACCATCAAGGGATGGGCGCTCTGGGCCGCCATCGTCATCCTCTGCCGGGAGATCCTCGTCTCCGGCCTGCGCGAGTTCCTGGCGGAGCTGAAGGTCAGCGTGCCGGTCAGCCGGGTCGCCAAGTGGAAGACCACGCTCCAGCTCGTGGCCCTGGGCTTCCTGATCGCGGGCCCGGCCGGCGAGACGGTGCTGCCCAACAATATCCTGATCGGCACGATCCTGCTGTGGATCGCCGCCATCCTGACGATCTATACCGGCTGGGACTACTTCAAGAACGGCATCCATCATCTCATGGACGAAGGGTAGAGGGTATGAAGCTCGTCTATTTCGCCTGGGTTCGCGAACGGGTCGGCAAGACCGACGAGCAGGTGGCCCTGCCGCAGGGCGTCGAGACGGTCGCCGATCTGGTGCGCTGGCTGAAGGGCCGGGGCGAGGAATACGAATACGCCTTCGAGAACGAGGGCGTCGTCCGGGCCGCCATCGACCAGGTCCACGTCAAGCCCGAAGCCCGGATCGCGGGGGCGCGGGAAGTCGCCTTCTTCCCGCCGATGACGGGGGGCTAGCTCCCGCAGGGGAGCCGAGCGCCATGGCCGCAACGATCCGAATCCAGGCCGAACCCTTCGACGCCGCCACCGAGACTGCCGCCCTGACCGGGGGAACGGCGGATATCGGGGCCGTCGTCGCCTTCACCGGCCTCTGCCGCGACGAGGGCGGGCGGCTCGCGGCCCTCGAGCTCGAGCACTACCCGGGCATGGCGGAGGCCGAGATCGGCCGCATCGCCGCGCAGGCTCAGGCTCGCTGGCCGCTTCTCGGCGTCACCGTCATTCACCGCTTCGGCAGGATCGCGCCGGGAGAGGGGATCGTCCTCGTCCTGACGGCCAGCGCCCACCGCCAGGCGGCCTTCGAGGCGGCTTCCTTCCTGATGGACTACCTGAAGACCCAGGCGCCGTTCTGGAAGCGCGAGCATCTTAAGGATGGGTCGGTCGGCGCCTGGATCGACGCGAAGGAGGCCGACGACCGGGCGACGGAAAGGTGGCGCTAATCTGCGCTTGACGCGACCTCGCGACGGGATGAGCATCATCCGTGAAACGGCCCGCGCGTCCAACGATGCGCCAGCTCGGAAGATCAGCCTCGGATGGATCCTGAAAAGGGGAAACCTCGTTTCAGGTCCGATGCCACGGGAGGCGTCCCATGCGTAGCGTCGTTGTCTTTCTCGGCCTGCTCGGTTCGGTCCCGGCCCTGGCCCACGAGGTGCCGATGCCCCAGACGGCCCAGGCTCCCGCTCACAACCCGCTCGACTGCTATTGCCGCGCCCAGGGCAGGATGTTCGCCCCCGGGGAGAAGGTCTGCCTCAAGACCGCCGAGGGGCCCAGGCTGGCGCAGTGCGGGATGGAGATCAACGTGATGTCGTGGAGCATCACGGAAGTGCCCTGTCCCGAGACATAAAAAACGCCGCCGGAAGCGGCGGCGTCGAAACGATGGAGATTGGTGTTCAGCCTCAGGCAGGGACGCTCGGGAACCTCAGACAAGGCCCGTGAAAACAGCGCAGATAAAAGAGAACGAGACGCAGACGGCGGCGATGTTGAGCTTGGACGTCCAGTCGAGATTCGACGTCAGATGCATCTTTGCCCCTTTCACTCTGAGGAGGTTAAATCCCCTACCTGAATAGAGAGGTACGCTATCAAACCTCCGCGATCCTGAGAAGCGCCTCGGAAGTGCTAATCGGGCGCGGCGGGAAGCGATGTAATCGTTAACAAATCTTTAACATCTTGTTTTGGAAGAGATAATTATTTCGGAATCTGCGACGAAAAAAGTTCCTGCTCGATTCTGTCGCACCCGGGATCGGCGGGGCAACGGCCCATCGCCGGGGAAAGCCGTACCAGGTTTTGGAGGGGAAAACCCGGCCGTTGACCGGATGTTTACGTCCTTGGGCCAGTCTTCAGGCCATGCGTCGTGGGTTAGTTGCGTTTTTTGCCCTATCGCTCATCGGGCTTGGGCTCACCGGTTGCGGGCTGTTTCGATTCGAGCAGCGCGAGCCGTGGCGTGCGCAGGCCGAGGAGGCCTGCCTGTCCCAGCGCATGGTGCAGCCCTCCGCCTATATGGCCCTCAGCTCCAAGATCGACGGGCCGGGCGCCTGCGGCATGGATTACCCGTTCAAGGTCGCGGCCTTCAACAACGGCGCGGTAGGGCTGAAGTCGAGGGTCACCTTGGCCTGCCCGATCATCCCCCGCATCGACACCTGGCTCGACGAGATCGTCAGGCCGGCCGCCCAGATGTATTTCGGCGTGCCGCTGGCCGACATCAAGGCGGGCTCCTATTCCTGCCGTCCGCGCAACAACCAGTGGGGCGCGAAAGTGTCCGAGCACGCCTTCGGCAACGCCATGGACGTCATGGCCTTCATCCTGGCCGACGGCCGCGAGATCTCGGTGGTCAAGGGCTGGCGGGGCCGGGACGCGGCCGAGCAGGACTTCCTGCGCGAAGCCTTCGTCGGCGCCTGCCGCTACTTCACCACGGTGCTCGGTCCGGGCTCCGATGCCTTCCATTACGACCATCTCCACATCGACCTGGCGCGGCACGATCCCCGCGGCGAGCGGCGGATCTGCAAGCCGATCCTGAAATTCACCCCGCGCATCGATCCCGAGCGCAGCCGCGAGATCCTCCAGAGGGCGGAAGCGTCCGGCGATCTGGCGCCCATCGATCTGGAACAGGACGTTCCGGAAGGGGAGGCCTACATCCCGCCGGCGCCTCCGCCGCCGTCTCCCGCCATCGCCGCCCCGGTCGCCCCGGCCCCGCGCTATTCCTCCGGCGGCTATGCGGCCGACCTGCCGGGCCCGAACGCGGGATCGGGGAGGGCTCCCGCACCCCAGGCCTATTCCCAGGCGCCGCTGCCGCCCTCCGGCCGTCCGCCGGCACAGACCTATGCCCCGCCTCAGACCTATGCCCCGCCCAGGCCGCCGGGGCGTGCGGCGGGCGACCCGATGATGCTGAACCGCCACGCCATCTATTAAAGCGTGGGCGGATCTTGACCTTCTGAAGCGTCGCCCACATGGTCGGTGTTACACAGTCTGACGACTTGGGTGGAGCATTCGAATGAAGTGGCTGGCGGCTATCATCTCCTGCATGCTGTTGAGCGCGCCTGCGCTGGCGCGTGAGATCACGCCCGCGGAGCGGCGGGACGAGCCTTTCGACGCTTCGCTGCCGGCCTGCGCCGATCCCTCGGTGCTCGGGAACATCTCCTCGCGATTCGCGAGCAGGGAGGGCCGGTTCTGGAACTCCGACCTCAGGCTGGTCGCCTTCGAGCGCGTCCAGGAAGTCGCCTGGCGTCCCTGGGGGCTCGACTACATCCCGCGCCGTTACTGCACCGGCACCGTGGTCGTGTCCGACGGCTTGAAGCGCCGGATCAACTTCTCGATCCGCGAGGATCTCGGCTTCATCGGCATCGGCTGGAGCACGGAATCCTGCGTCGACGGCTTTGACCGCAATTACGCCTTCGCCCCGCATTGCAAGCAGGCGGCCCCTTGATCCTGCGCCGGTGCCTGGCGCATCGTGCGAAAAAGCGGTTCCGGTCCTTCGCGTCCAGCGCCCTGGCCTTCATGGGCGCCTGCCTTCTCTCGATCCATCCTTCCGCGGCCCAGGGCTCTCGGGAGGCGAGGGGCGCCCCGATGGGGCAGTTCGACTTCTACGTCCTGGCCCTGTCCTGGTCGCCCGGCTTCTGCGAGAGCAGCGGCAGCCGGAGCCGCCAATGCGACGCCGGCAGCGGCCTCGGCTTCGTGACCCACGGCCTCTGGCCGCAGCGGGAGCAGGGCTATCCCACCTTCTGCGAGCCGAGCGGCCGCTTCGTCCCCCAGGCGGCCATGGCCGAGGCCAAGGGGCTTTTCCCCGATGACAACCTCGCGCGCTATCAATGGCGCAAGCACGGGACCTGCACGGGCGAGAGCCCGAGCGGCTATTTCCGCGCGGTCCGGCAGGCCCGGGAACGTGTGCGCGTTCCGGACGGCTTCGACGGCCTCGACAGCCGAACCAAGGTACTGCCGAGCGAGATCGAGCGCGCTTTCGTCAATGCCAATCCGGGCTTGCGTCCCGACATGATTTCGGTTTCCTGCGGGCGGCGCCTCTTCCAGGAGGTGCGCATATGCCTCACGAAGGACCTGCGCGGCTTTCGCCAATGCACCGAGGTCGATCGCGACGGTTGCCGCGCGGGCGAGATCACCGTTCCAGCGGTCCGATAGGACGACCATGAATTATCGCCATGCCTTTCACGCCGGCAATTTCGCCGACGTCATGAAACACGCTCTCCTCGTGCGCATCCTCGTCTATCTGCAGCGCAAGGAGACGCCCCTGCGCGTGATCGACACCCATGCGGGAATCGGGCTCTACGATCTTGCCGGCGACGAGGCCGGTCGGACCGGCGAGTGGGTCGAAGGGATCGGGCGTCTCGACGAAGCCTTCGCGCCCGAGGTGGAGGAGATCCTCGCGCCCTATCGGAGGGTGGTCGCAGGCGTGCGGGCGCGCCACGGCGAGACGATCTATCCGGGCTCGCCCGGCATCCTGCGCGAACTCCTGCGCCGGCAGGACCGGGGCGTGTTCGTGGAGCTGCATCCAGCCGATCATGCGGTGCTGAGCGAGGCCTTCAATGTGGTGGCAAACCTCAAGGTCATGCATCTGGACGGCTGGACGGCGCTCCATGCGCTGATCCCGCCGAAGGAGAAGCGCGGTCTCGTGCTCATCGATCCGCCCTACGAGAAGCCCAACGAACTGGAGCGGCTCGGGACGGAACTGCTCGCCGTCTTGAAGAAATGGCCCACGGGCGTCTATGCCGGCTGGTATCCGATCAAGGAGGTCGGGCCCGTCGATGAGGTGGCCGCGCGCCTGCACGAGGAGAGCCCGCGACCGGGCCTGCGGCTCGAGCTCTATGTGGACGATCCGCGGGATCCGTCGCGGCTCAACGGCAGCGGCCTCTTCGTCATCAACCCGCCCTGGTCCCTGAGGGAGGAGGCGGAGACGCTCCTGCCCGCCCTCGCGGAGCGCCTGTCGCGCGGCGGCTACGGGGCTTATCGCTGTGAAGCCTTCGGGCCTCCTGCTTAAAGCGGATTGCCGTTCAGGCTCTGAGCGTTCATGACTCCTGCCATTCACGTAACAATGGGGTGTTCATGCTCGTTCTCCGTTCCTCTGCCGCTTCGCCGTTCGGCAGGAAAGTCAAACTCGCGGCCTCGATCCTCGGGCTCAGCGACCGCATCGAGATCGTCGATGCGGACACCTTGAACCCAGAGGATTCCATCCGGCAGCAGAATCCGCTGGGCAAGATCCCCGCACTCATTCTCGAGAACGGCGACGTGCTCTACGATTCCCGTGTGATCGTGGAATATCTCGACCATCTCGCCGGTGGAGGACGCGTCATCCCGAACGGCGCGGAGAGATTTACCGCCCTGCGCGACCAGGCGCTGGCCGACGGCATCATGGATGCGGCGCTGCTGCAGGTCTACGAGGGCCGCTTCCGTCCGGACGACAGGCATGAGCCGAAATGGGTCGGCCATCAGGCGGACAAGGTGCGCCGTGGCCTCGATCACGCGGAGGCGCGCCTCACGCAGCCCGGCCAGCCGCTCCATGTCGGCCAGATCGCGCTCGCCTGTGCGCTGGGCTATCTCGACCTGCGCTTCAACGGCCGCTGGCGCGAGAGCTATCCCGGGCTCGTCGCCTGGCTGGCGGATTTCGAATCCCGCGTCCCGGCCTACGCCAAGACCCGGGTGACGCCGTAAAGCAGAAAGGCCCGGTGTTGCCACCGGGCCTTCCTCAATCGCTTCAAGCCTCGGACCCAAAAGTGGGATCCACTTTTGGGATCAATCCGATGCTCAGGCCATCAAGTGGCGCATCGTTTGAGCGGAAAACCGGGATCCACTTTTCCTCACGATGCGCCAGGCGATGGATCTTAGTAGGTGCCGAAGCGGAAGTTCAGACCCGCGCGGACCACACCGAACTCGGCGTCGTTGTCGACGCCCAGGAAGTTGTCGTCCTGGTCGAGGTTGACGTACAGGCCTTCGATCTTGGCCGACAGGTTGTCGGTGAAGGCGTACTCGAGACCACCGCCGACGGTCCAGCCCGTGGCGTCGTCAGCGAAGGCGAAGCCGCCGGTGGCGTAGATCAGGGCGCGGTCGAAGGCCACACCGGCGCGGGCGCGCACGGTGCCGAACCAGTCGCTGTTGTTGAAGTCGACGACGCTGCCGTCGGACAGGACGATGTCCTCGCCGCCGAAGTCGGCGTACTGGATGTCGCCTTCGAGACCGACCACGAACGAACCGATCTGGTAGTTGTAGCCAGCCTGGGCGCCGCCGACGAAGCCGCCGTCGTCGTCGAGGTCGAAGCGCACGCCGCCGATGGTGATGTCGTCATTGGCGTTCCAGCCGTAGCCGGCGTTCACACCGACGTAGAAGCCGGTCCAGGTGAAGACCGGAACGGCAGCGACGATGGGAGCCGGGGGAGCGGAGCGAACCGGGAGGTCCGCAGCGGAAGCGGCTCCGGCAAAGCCGAAGAGAGCGACGCTGGCGAGAAGAATTTTCTTCATGGTTTCTCTTTCCTAATCGATGTCATGCGGGCTCGTCCCAAAATCCATTGGGCCAGCCGAGCACTGCCCGTTTATAGAGCGGCAGAGGCTTGAGGGCTGTGACCTGACGACCACAGCAGCAAAGACCACCGTGGCAGGATTGTGGCGGCAATGTGCGAGTTTTCCCCTTGTGCATTACCGGAGTCCATAACGCGCAGCTTGGCCGTTGGTTCGACGACGAAGCGAAAAAATGTCATTTTCTTGTCCGCGCCCTGAATTGACGTGATGTGCTTACATTTCGAGAGGTTGATCATGAACAAAGCCGCGCTCGTGACCGGCGGTGCGCAACGCATCGGGCGGAGAATCGCCGAGAGGCTCGCCAGCGAGGGTTACGCGGTGGCGATCCATTGCCGCCGCTCGACCGGCGAGGCGGAGGCAATCGCGGCGTGGATCCGGGAACAGGGCGGACAGGCGGCGGTCGTGCAGGCGGATCTGTCCGACGGCCGTGCGGTCGACGGCATCGTGCCGGAGGCGGTGCGGGCGCTGGGTCCCCTGACACTCCTCGTCAACAACGCATCCGAGTTCGAGCCGGACGAGGTCGAGACGCTCACGCAGGACCGCTGGGACAGGCACTTCGCCGTCAACCTGCGCGCGCCCGCGTTTCTTGCCCGCGACTTCGCCCGCCAGCTCCCGGCCGACAGGCAAGGTAGCATCGTCAACATCGTCGACCAGCGCGTATGGAAGCTGACGCCGCAGTTCTTCTCCTACACGCTGACCAAGGCGGCCCTGTTCACCGCCACGCAGACCATGGCCCAGGCGCTTGCGCCGCGCATCCGCGTCAATGCCATCGGGCCTGGCCCCACCTTGTCGAACATCCGCCAGGGCGACGAGGATTTCGCCAAGCAGAGCGACGCGGTGCTGCTGGGGCGGGGCGGCACGCCGGACGAGATCGCCGATGCGGTGCTCTATCTCGCGAAAGCCGGGAGCGTCACGGGCCAGATGATCGCCGTGGATGGCGGCCAGCATCTGGCCTGGGAGACGCCGGACGTCGCCGGCATCAGGGAGTGAGCGCGATCGCCGAGATCAGGCGGCCGTAATCCGGCTCCTTGCGATGGGTCGTGCGGCGATAGCTGAAGAATCGTTCCTCATCGCAATAGGTGCAGAGCCCGAGATCGGCGAAGGCCCCGATGCCGGCCGCTTGCAGCCGCGCGCCGATGAAGCCCGGCAGGTCGAACATGGCATGGTCCGGCCGCTCGGCCTCCTTGAAGAAGCGCTCGTCTCCGGGCGCTTCCTCGGCGAAGCGCCGGATGAAATCCGGGCCAACCTCATAGGCCTTCTGGCTGATCGTCGGCCCGAGCGCCGCGACGATCCTGTCGCGCCGGGCGCCGAGCCGCTCCATGGCCGCGACGGTGGATTCGAGCACGCCGGTCACGGCACCCCGCCAGCCCGCATGGGCGGCCCCGATCACGCGCGCTTGCGGATCCGCGAACAGCACCGGCCCGCAATCCGCCGTGGTGATGCCGAGGGCGAGGCCCGGCGTCGCCGTCACCATGGCGTCCGCCTTGGGGCGATCCCCGCGCCAAGGGCCCTCCACGATCACCGCATCGGGCGAATGGACCTGATAGACGCTGATCAGGCCATTGGGCTCGATGCTCAGCGCTCCCGCCATGCGACGGCGGTTCTCCTGCACCTTCGCGGGCTCGTCCGACGAGCCGATGCCGCCGTTGAGGGAGGCATAGATCCCCTCCGACACGCCGCCCTGGCGGGTGAAGAAGGCATGGCGGATGCCGGAATGCGAGGCGAGGCTGGGCGCTTGAATGAACATGGCTCGATCTCAGGAGGAGGGAGACAGGGCGGGCAGGCCGGGGATTGTGGCGATCCCCTCATGTGTAACGGCCAAAACCTTAAACAGATCACCCATGCCCGTCGGGCCGCGCTCCGTCAGGCGCGCCAGCGCCCGGTCGATGTCGGCCGCCTGGGCGGGTGTCGCCCGCGCCTTCAGGGCTGAGGCCCGCGCCTCGATGCCGAGCGCCTGGAGGAAGTCGCCCTGGGTGACGATGCCATGGGCGCGGGTGTTTCCGGCAATGGCCGCCTGGGCGAGGCGGTGGAAGTCCACATGGGTCGTGAGGTCCGCGTCCCCAGGCTCGTCCAGCGGGTCGACGGGCTTGTGCACCTTGAGCGCCTGCAGGGTGTCCCCGAAGGCAGGCCCCCAATAACCGTAATCGAGGATCAGGGCCGCGCCCGCATCGCGCGCCAGCCGCCGGGCGATCTCGCTCATGACATCGATGGAGGCTGCCGGCCATTCGAGGATGTCGCCGGGCTTCAAAGGCCTGCCGAGGGCGGGCTCCGGCTCCGGGCGCAGGCCGAAGATCAGGCGTTCGCCGTCAAGCCCCACAAGGCGCTCGCACCAGCCGCGCTCGGTGCCGACGAACTGGCGCACGGGCAGGGCGTCGAAGAACTCGTTGGCGACGAGAAGGGTGGGACCCGGCGGCACGTCCTCGATCCGGTCGTGCCAGTAAACGGTGACGCCCGAAGGGGCGAGGGCGGCCTGCTGCCTCTGCCTCAGCGACGGGCTCGTTTCGACGAGGTGCACGGTGGCGGCCGCCTTGAAATCGGGCAGGAGGCGCGTCGCCCGCAGCAGGTCCGCCATCAGGGTGCCGCGACCCGGCCCCAGCTCGACCAGCCGGCAGCCGGCGGGGCGCCCCATCCCGTTCCAGACCTCCAGGATCCACAGGCCGATCAGCTCGCCGAACATCTGGCTGATCTCGGGCGCCGTTGTGAAGTCGCCGGCGGCTCCCAGCGGGTCGCGGGTGGCGTAGTAATGCCCCAGGCACAGGCTCATGTAGCGCTCGACCGTGATCGGCCCTTCGAGCGCGATCGTCTCGCGCAGGGTATCCTTCACCGGCCTCACGCGGTCTCGACCGCCTTGGAAGGCCGCGTATAGCCGCGCACGGCCATGACGATGATCCCAATGCCGGCGAGCGCCATCGGCACGGAGAGCAGCATGCCCATGGTGATGCCGCCGCCGAGCGCCTGCACCGAGGAACCGAACAGGAAGCCCAGCTGCGCGTCGGGCTCGCGGAAGAACTCGGCCAGGATGCGGGCGACCGCATAGCCCAGCACGAAGATCCCGCCGAGAAGCCCCGGCCGGCGGAAGCCGAAGCGGCGCGCGGCGATGGCCATGACGACGAACAGGATCAGGCCTTCTCCGAAGGCTTCATAGAGCTGGCTCGGATGCCGGGGCTCCGGGCCTGCATGGGGAAAGACCACCGCGTAGGGAAAATCCGGGGCAGGACGGCCCCAGAGCTCGCCGTTGATGAAGTTGGCGATGCGGCCGAAGAACAGGCCGATGGGCGTGACCACCGCGGCCATGTCGAGCATGGCGAGCGGGTTGAGCC